>JAYSRP010000326.1:0-9853 GCA_043721015.1 Synechococcales cyanobacterium
CCGCTATGGCAAGCTGAATCCGGGAGCCTGCTGGGTGAGCGAATCTTGCTTTTTGCCTAAAGATGGCCATTTGATTTTGACAGAGATGCTCAAAAAGGCAGCGGCCAAAGGCGGGGGAGAGCTTAAGTGGTATCCCAACACCGTGATCAAAGACCTGCAAGTAGCAATAAAAGGTAAAGGTCAACAGGTGGCAGCAGCGATCGGCATTCAACATTCTCCCCAACCAGGCACTGCCCCGATCAATAGCGCACCGCTATCTCAGACCATTACCGATGCTTACTCCTACGAAAATTCTCCTCGGTTCCGTAAAGAAATTATCCGCTTCGCTCCCAGCCCCGCCAAAATCGATCCTTTAAAATCCACTAAACTAGCGGCAGCAGATTGGTATGTAGTAGAAGCCACCGAAACTGGTGAATTGATTGCCCTGGCAGGTATTCCCCACAAACTGGGCATCGACCCCCGTAGTGCAGCGGAACCTTCTTCCCCCGACGAGAAAGGCGATCGATATTGCACCCAAGGCTTCACTTATCCCTTCGCCATGGCCGCCACCGAAACTCCTCAGCCCCAAACAGAACCAAAGTTTTACCAGCAATATGCCCCCTACTATAGCTACGAACTAAAACGATTGGCTGACTTTGGCCTCATCTATAGCTACCGCCGGATTATGAGCAAAGGTGATGGTCAAAAAATGACCTTTGGGGGCATTGGTTACACCGCCCCGGCACCGGGCGATATTTCTATGCAGAACTGGACTTGGGGTAATGATTATCGACCGGGCAGCAGTCAAGATAATTTGATTCTGGATGATGAGCAGCTAGCCGCTAGTGGTCAACTCCAACCGGGTGGTTGGCAAGGTGGTCTGCGCCCAGAAACATTACAAAAAGGCGAAGAAATCGCTCAAGGTTTCTACTATTGGCTAGTGGCCGGAACTACCGATAGCCGTTCGCCGTTGGCTAAAGAAGCTTGGCAAAAAACACCCAACCCCAACCAGCGTTATCTGCAAGGTTTAGATTCTCCCATGGGCACCGCTAACGGTTTATCTAAATACCCTTATATCCGCGAGAGTCGGCGGATTATTGGTCGCCCCAGCTTTGGCTACAGCAAGGGGTTTGTGATCACCGAAACCGATATTTCTCGCAACAACTTGTGGACACCAGGCCGGATAGCTAACTTAACCGATCGAGAGCGCCGTTTATTGGCAGCCAGATTGGCTGATGGTAGTGGTGTGATCGATCGCCTACAAGATCCGGGGATCCAAATCGAACTCAAGCAGCGTCAGCGTGCCACGGTCTATCCAGATACGGTGGGGATTGGTCACTATGCGATCGATTTCCACCCCTGTATGCAGAGCAGCCCCGCCGAAGCCCCTGCTAACCTAGAGCGGCTGGGCGGTAGAAATGGTGAAGGCCAAGCCTATCCTTTTCAGGTGCCTCTGAGAGCAATGATTCCGCAGAAAATTGACAATATGTTAGTGGCAGGCAAGGGAATTGCCACTAGCCACATTGCTGCCGCCGCCTATCGGGTGCAGTCCTTTGAGTGGTCAGCAGGAGCCGCCGCCGGTACTACAATCGCTTATGCCTTAGAAAAAGGGGTATTGCCATACCAGTTGGTGGAAAATCTCCCTCGGGCAAATCCTCAGCTCCAAGAGCTACGCAATCGCCTAGAGCGCCAAGATAATCCCACTGTGTTTCCGGGCACTTCGATTTTCAATAACAACTGGAAAGATTGGAAGTAGTCTCTCTTGGGGATTAGGGTAGAAACTTAAGGTGAGACAAAAACTCTAAAGATGGCATTGAAAGACCCTCATCCCCCAACCCCTTCTCCCAAGGCGGGAGAAGGGGAGCCGGAGCGCAAAGCGACCCCTCTCCCCTTGTGGGACTGCCAGACAAGGGGAGAGGGGTATCCAAGGTGCCCCGCGTTAAATTGGTATCTTTGCGTGCCTCAATTTATTCTTTATAGTGATAGCGACATGAAAAAATTGTTAGATAATCATCATTGATCGCGTAGACAAGGCGATTGGTTTCATCAATACGACGAGACCAAAAACCCGACAAATTTTCTTTTAAGGGTTCAGGTTTACCAATTCCTTCAAATGGATTAGACAAGGTATCTTCAATAAGTCGATTGATTCTTTTTAAGGTTTTTTTATCTTGAGATTGCCAATAGAGGTAATCGTTCCAAGCTTTGCTACCCCAAGCTAGTTTACGCATCGATCAAATTATGTTCTTGGGTTTTCCCTGCTTTGTATTCGGCAATTGCTTCTTCTAGATGTTGAGCATTAGCAGGAGATTTTAAGAGGTAAACTGTTTCCATCAGGCTGTCGTAATAGCTTTTAGACATAACTACGGCATCTTCTGCATCTCTTCTCACAATGACAGTACAGTTTTTATCATTTGCCACTGTGTCTAAGACGGACTTAAAGTTGTTTCTTGCTTCACTAAAATTTACTATGTTCATGATTAGAGTTGTGCATACTTAAGTACAAGTATCATCATAGCCTTTTTTGATTTCGATCGGACTGCTCTCCAAACATCGATCAAATTTATCAACTCACCGCAGGCCAAGCATACCTCACCCAACTGGTTAACCTTTAACTAGTACACCATTACAATAATCAAGTCTTTGAAGAAGGCCACACCCGCGATCCCGTGCTCACCCTTGATGACCTCAACATCGTTATTCAAGACCCCGTATTCTCTGACAGAACTTAATGCCGCCCCCAAAGTCTTAGAACGCCACGATGTAGCCGTTTGTGAACAAGAAAAATGGCGGATCTCGATCGAACTGTTCCGTCGTTGGGTGATCGATTCTCTTTCAGAGACAGTCCGTGAACGGCTTTGGTAAAAGCGAAGCAATAGGCTCTACGCACAACAGTAACCTTGAAATAGCAATGGTAAGGTTATCATTATGCTGTGAGCGTTTCTCACCTGCTTACTTAAGACTCCCCTCTGTTTGGTAAAACGATCATGAAAATAGAAAAACTCTCTTTCCATAATCATGTTACTGGCTGGCAGCTAACGCCAACAGAATTTGATTCCATAAACCTTTTAGTAGGCGTTTCTGGCGTAGGAAAAACTCAAATACTAGAAGCTGTTCGATCGCTCCAGAAAATCATTTTTTGGAGTATGTTTAACTATATTCATATTCTCAATGGCGTTGAATGGGATGTAACCTTTTCCATAGCTCCTAACTCTCAATATCATTGGCATGGCATATTCAGCGCCGTTGAAAGAAATCAATACACAGCTAATAAAATAGACCAGACTATGGATGGTCGGCGACCACCGATAGAAATAGAAGAGCTGTACTTAAATGACAAACTCATAGTTAGTAGAGACAGTGACAGCATGGAGTTTAACGGAAACGAAATGCCGAAATTTTCCCCAGCAGATAGCTTGATTACAATCTTGCGCTTTGAGGATGAAATAAGCCCAGTATTTAAGGCTTGGCAGTTAATCACGGAGAGCCAAGCTCAAAGACCAGAAAGGTTTACTGGTAGCTCTATGCCTGATCAAATCGAAGGATTGTCATTATCAGACATTAGGAATAAGAATATTACATTGGTCGATCGATTAGCACTACTACAGATTAATCACAACCAAATATTTGAGCAAATTAAATCAGATTTTATTGAGATTTTCCCACGAATTCAAGATTTTGCAATATCAAGACGAGATAGTAGAGATGAGTGGTCTGAGAAAGTATCTCCAGTCTTTTCATTAAAGCTTAAGGAAACCGCTGTAGATGAATGGATTACTCAATCAGTTATTTCTATGGGTATGTTGAAAACTCTTGCCCACATTACAGAAATTTATTTATTGGCAGAAGGTAGCGTACTATTTATTGATGAATTTGAAAATAGCCTGGGCGTTAATTGTGTTGATGTTGTGTCAGAGCTGCTCGATAAGCGGCGAGATGTTCAATTTATCCTTACCAGTCACCATCCTTATATCATCAACAAAATACCAAAGAAATACTGGAAGATAATCACCAGAAAGGGTAGCTTAGTGACAGCTCATCAAGCCACTGATTACGAAGAGTTATCAGGTTCTAAGCATAAAGCCTTTACCCAACTAATCAATTTGCCAGACTATACAGCAGGAATACAGGTAGGATGAATTTATACTTTGTAGTTGAGGGGAAAACAGAAAGTGCAGTATATTCGGCTTGGCTTAGTTACCTGTTGCCAGAATTATGTCCAATAAAAAGTTCACAGAAAGCCAAAAGAAATAATTATTTTTTAGTCTCAGGTGGTGGATATCCCTCTATGTATGAAATGATAGAGGTAGCCATCGAAGAAATTCATTTTGCAAATAATTATAATTATTTGGTAATTTGCTTAGATGCAGATGAAAATAGTGTCAATGAAATACAGCAGGAAGTCCAAGAAGAAATCGAGAAATTATCAGTCTCCAGTAGATTTTATCTCAAGCAAACTGTCCCCAAAATCATTGTTCAAAATAGATGCATAGAAACTTGGTTTTTGGGCAATAGCAAAATATATCCTCGCCAACAACCTAACTCACCGGATTTATTGAACTGCACCAACTATTACAATGTTTCGGTTGATTGCCCAGAATTAATGGGGAAGTATAATTCTAATACTCATGCTCAATTTCACGCTGATTATTTGAAGAAGATATTTGTGGAAAGAAATATAAAATATTCTAAAGGCTCTACTAGCCATGTTCAGGAGGAGCAATACCTGAAATCATTGAAAAATAGAATCAAGCGGCAATCTACCCATTTGCCAAGTTTCCAGAATTTTATTGCCTTTTGTGATTTAGTTCGATCGCAGTTGTAATGATGGGTTCAGTGGATAATGGCAGCCACATTAAATATCGATAGATTTAGAGAAATCATTGGTAGGGGCACATGCGATGTGCCCCTACCAATGATTTCTTTGTTCGATCTGTGGTGTACTCCACCCACTTTGAAAACATGAACATCAAGAAATCTCAGGGTGTCAACCCATCGTGTTACTCAAAGTTTTGGCATTATTATCTGCAAAGAAAGTAGTGCGAACCCGATCAGCGATCTGAGGACTAGTCAGACCCAAGCTAGACAGCGACTCATTGGGAGAAGCATGTTCTACCAGCAGATCTGGCACGCCAATCCGATCAATCTCCGCCATAATCCGGGCATCGACAATTGCTTCGGTCACTGCCGAACCAAAGCCGCCTTGGAGACAGCCCTCTTCGATCGTCACCACTTTCTTGATTTTCTCCACCAGCGGCAAGATTAACTCAGTATCCAGCGGCTTCACAAACCGAGCATTGATCACCGTAGCCTCAATTCCATGTTCACTCAGCAACTGCGCCGCCTGTAATGTAGGATGCACCATCGAGCCATAGGCTACCATTAGCACGTCATCGCCCTGACGCAGAATTTCGCCCTTGCCGATCGGCAAAGTTTCCCAGCCTTCTTCTAGTAACGGCACCCCATAGCCTTCGCCGCGTGGATAGCGCATGGCGATCGGGCCATCGGTATAGGCCACCCCAGTAGCTACCATCCGCTGTAACTCTCCTTCATCCTTCGGAGCCATCACTACTATGTTAGGAATGAATCGGAGGTAGGCAATGTCATACATCCCTTGGTGAGTAGGGCCGTCAGCGCCCACAATTCCGGCTCTGTCCATACAGAAAAATACGGGCAGGTTTTGAATGCACACATCATGAATAATCTGATCAAAAGCCCGCTGCAAGAACGTGGAGTAAATTACTGCTACTGGGCGCATTCCCTCGGTAGCCAGCCCTGCGGCCAAAGTAATGGCGTGCTGCTCCGCAATACCCACATCTACATACTGCTTGGGCAACTTGGCCTGAAACTTGTCTAAGCCAGTCCCTGTGGCCATGGCAGCAGTAATTGCTACAATCTTGGGATCCTGTTGCGCCAAGCCAATTAAAGTATGAGCAAAGACTTTAGAGTATCCGGGAGGCTTGGGTTTATTAGAAGGGATTGCCTTGCCGGTGGTCAGGTTGAAAGGAGTTTGGGCATGATAGCCCACCTGATCTTTCTCGGCAATTTCGTAGCCTTTGCCTTTGGTGGTAGCGACGTGAACCAATACAGGGCCTTGATGTTTGTGGGCTGACTTGAAGGTGGCAATCAGCTCGGCAATATTGTGGCCGTCCACTGGTCCCATATAGGTAAAGCCTAGCTCTTCAAACACCGCGCCAACTTTGGGCACCGCTAAGCGCTTCATGCCTTCTTTGACCCGATCGAGTTCTGGCGATAAGGCTTCACCAACAAAAGGAATGTTTTTGAACTGTCCTTGTAAATTGTCGGTAATTGATTGGATTTCGGGTGTAACTCGCAGTTTATTCAAGTAGCGTGGAATGGCACCCACATTCGGAGAAATTGACATTTCATTGTCGTTTAGCACCACCAACAAGTTGGTTTTCTTGAGGTGTCCGGCATGGTTGATGGCTTCTAAGGCCATCCCACCGGTCAAGGCTCCATCGCCAATGACCGCGACGCACTTAAAGTCTTCACCTTTCAAATCACGGGCGATCGCCATGCCCAAAGCCGCCGAAATACTGGTAGAGGCATGTCCTGCCCCAAAGTGGTCAAACTTACTTTCACAGCGTTTCAGATACCCAGCAATTCCGCCTTTTTGGCGCAGAGTATCAAAATTTTTGTATCGGCCGGTCAATAATTTGTGGGGATAAGCCTGATGCCCAACGTCCCAGACTACTTTATCTTTATCTAGATCCAAGGTTTGATAGAGGGCAATCGTCAGTTCGACGACTCCTAGCCCTGGCCCTAGGTGGCCGCCAATAGTAGAGACAGTTTCTAGGTGCTTTTCTCGAATTTCTCGACCGATTTGTTCTAGCTCACGCACCGACAAGCCGTGAAGTTGGTTGGGATGATTAATGTCGCTTAAGTGCATAGCTGATCAGGTGTGGAGGTATCTTTCTTAACTCTAGATGATTTTTTCCCTGGAGGAAAGCTATTTTAATATCGCTGAAATATCTTTAATGGTAAAAAAATCTTCGACTACTGTGCTATGAGTAACATCCTGTAGGGTGTGATTTATTGTAGGATAGGGATTAACTTGTACCTAGGAATAAGTTTTGATGGAGAACCAGTTAGCTGGCACCCAGATTTTCAGCTAGGACAGTGGTGTCCCATATCCGGCCTTTTCTATGCAAACACAAACGTCTCTTCGGGTCTTGTTATCATTTTTGGCGGTTCCGATCAGTACAATGCTGACGAATCAATTACCAGGTCGGACAGAAAAAACAACGGCTAATGAAGATTTTCCTGATGGGAAAAAAGCTCGCATCGAATTCTCTACTAGTCCTTCTTCCAATGCTCTAGTCCCAAGTTCGTTTGACAGCAAAGAATTTGTTGATCAGAGCCGCAGTGCTAAGTTATCTCCAGCAATCTCCCAGACTGCTGGCTTTGATCGAGATGGTAAAGCATTAGTACAGTCGGTGAAATCTGTGGAGTCACCCCCCGTCACTCCACAGTCCACCATCCCACCAGAGTTTTCTGTACCCTCGAAAAAATCACCGTTGAAAGACACTCCGTTTCGGTTGTTTGGTTGGGACACAGCCCAGCCGATCGGGCAAGATAATTTGCTATTGCAGTTTGGGGGTACTTCTTTCAACAACCCCTATGACTTCAGAGGTGGGGCAAGAGGTAACGTCAATCGCAGTAATGACGCTGCGTTAGATGTCGTCTATGGAGTAGGTCGAGATGCTCAGATTGGAGTCAGTTTAGCTGGTAAAGATGACACCATTTTTGCCAATTTAGTTCGCCCAAATAGTCAGTTGCAGCTTATTAATAACTCAATTCCGATACAGGCCAAGTGGCGCTTTTACAATCAGTCTCGTTTACAAGGGGCGATCGTGGCGGGAGCTGAATTCCCGGCTCCTTTTTCGGCGCTTTTCTTTCGCCCGCGCCGGAGTATTGAATATTCCCAAACTGCGGCTAATGGAGTGGGAGTCGATCGAATATTAGCTCCCAATAACTCAGTGGTTTGGGGATTAGGCTTACCGCTCTCTTATCAGGCCACTGATAACTTGTCATTGCACTTAAACCCGCGCCTCAGTATTTTCCCTAGCAAGCTAGCGGTTTCAGAGATCGAAGGAGATCCCACTGCTCTGAGAAATGCCGGAATTGGTTTTGATGGCCAAAGTCTCAATTATTATGGCACTGTGGCGGGCGTGGGTGTGGGCGCGAGCTATAGCCTCACTCCCAACTTACAACTATCCGCAGATTTCACCCAGATCTTGGCCGGTAAAAACACGATCGAACAAGCTAACAATGGCAGCTTATTAGGCACCAGACCAGTGTGGAATGCCGGTTTGCAATATGCTCCCAACAATCGCACGGCTTTAGGACTTTATGTAACCAACCGCTTTAGCCCGACTACTGCTTCACCCACTAACCTATTAGCTCAACCGGGTGGTGATTATGGAGTGGGCTTAAGCGTGACTTATCTACCAGATTTTGCCGGAACCCTAGGCGGTGAATCGCGCACCGACTATCCAGACAAAAGCGCTTTTTGGAATAGTCCTACGGGTTTTTCGAGTACCACCTTGCCCAGTAGCAGCGTGCTATATCAAGCGGGCATAGCGAGCCAAGGTCAGGTTAGTCCATCGGTACGCTTTGGTTTAGCTGACGATTTTGAGATTGCTGTTACCCACAGTAATAGCAACCGCCGAGAAATGTCGATCGAGACTGGTGCGTTTGCCCGTTGGGGGATAATCGCCGATCGGGGACAAACTGGTTTCAATGGTGGTTTAGGACTGGGTTTAACCAGAGTAGACGGTACCGATTTACAGTTGGGCTACAGTCTCTACGGCGAAACACCTTTTTCTTATCGGTTGGCAGGAAATAAATTAATTCTTCATGCCACCCCAAAGTTAGTGATTCCAGCCCAGTTCCAAAACGTGCCGCGCGTTTTAGCCCTATCTTTGGGTGCCACTTGGCAAGCATCTGACAACACGCAGGTTTTTGGCGGTGTTTCACCAAGTTTAATTGGGGCAAATCAGCTAGTTGCTGGTAATAGCTTAGCGTTCAGCGGCAACACGCCAGTTTATAACCTGGGCATTAGACAGCTCTTCCCCAGTGGCAACTCCACTTATGGCATAGAGCTTTATTATACAAATGGAGCTGGCAGCACCGGCTATCAATCAGTGGCTGCTTTGCCTAATGGAGATAGTCAAGTAGGAGTGCGCTTTAGTTTGCTAAATGGCACTCCCAATCGCTAGCACTCTACTCACCAGTAACCGATAGACCCTGAATCCAAATTCGGGGACAAACGCCGCCGGGAGTCATTTCGGGGATGGGTTCTACATAGATAATATCTTTAAGGATGGTGAGGAAATCTCCGGCTACTGTGGCAGCATCGATGCTGACTTTTTCGCCTTTGTTGACTAACCAGCCATCAAAAGGTAGCGAGAAAGAGCCTTGCAAAGATTGGACTCCAGCGTGGAGAGCCTGCAAGTCGTCGATCAAAATAACGTTTTCGGCATTATCTAAACTATAGGCTTGAGCGGCGGGCACATCGCTGGCAAATACTTCATAGAAGTGCGGTGATACTGTCACCTTAGAACCCATATTGGCGTGGCCGGTAAGTTCTGACTTCATCCGTTTGGCGGTGCCTGCGCTGTGAATAAAGCTACTAATTACGCCTTTATCCAGCATCATTACCTTGCGGGTGGGAGTGCCTTCGCCATCAAAGGTTTCGCCGCCAATCCGGTGGGGATGGTGAGCATCATCAGCGATCGATAGCAAAGGCGAAGCAATGGTTTTACCGATCGAGTCTGGCTGCGATAAGCTCTGTTTGTCTAAAATACTCTGGGCATTAAAGATATTCGAGAAAGCCCCCAGCAAACTCAGG
>JAYSRP010000327.1:0-2231 GCA_043721015.1 Synechococcales cyanobacterium
CTTTGATGCTCTGGCGAAATTCTTTGTAGCCCCGAGGAAAAATTCCTTCTTTGCGCTGGGTGGGGCGTTCATCTAGAGCCGAAACTCCTTGGCTAGAAATTTGGCCGCCCACCCAGTCGGTGATATCGGTCATGCAGACTTTTTTACCGGCCAGTAGAGCTTCGTAGGCGGTAGCAGTACCGCTGAACCCACCACCTACCACCAAAATATCGCAGGTAACGGTGGTGAGGCTTACAGGTGTAACCGCGAGGGTGGATTGCTGGATAGCCAGAAAAGCTACGGTATTAGCGAGTAATAGAGCAGTTCGCTTCATTGGGTTCGATCGGGTAGATGGTTTTAGCTATTCTCCCATGAGAAGCTTCGATTTTTCAACGAAAATTCTAGTAGGGCAAAAATGTTCCCTGATGAACTGTGAAATATTTTTCTGGTTGTAAATCAGGCAGAGTAAGTGTTTTTCGGCTTCAATTGTTCGATCGTCGTCCATTGATCTGATAAACTTCCCTGCGGGGCATGATTTAAAATATTTACCAACTTTTATTGAGTTTGAAAAGGAATAGCGAACCATGAACGCAATTCGGATCTGGGCAGTGAGTGTCAACAGCTTTCGAGAAATTATCCGCGAGCGCATTTTATACGCGATCGGCATTTTTGCCCTCATTATGGTGGCGGCTTGGCAAATCTTGCCCGAAGTAGCCGTCAGTGCCCAAGGCAAAATGATGCTAGACCTCGGTTTAGCCGTAGCGCAGATTTTAGGGACTGTAATCGCCGTTTTTGTAGGCTGTAACTTAATCAATAAAGAAATCGATCGCAAAACTATCCTGGCGCTCATTCCCAAGCCAGTAAGCCGTGCGGAGTTAATTGTTGGCAAACACTTGGGTCTCTCGGCGGTGATGGCCGTGATGGTCGTGGGAATGATGGCAATTTATTTGGGAATGCTGTCGATCGCCAAAATTCCTTACCAGGCCACGCCGCTCATCATCTCGGGCTGTTTTTTGTTTCTAGAGCTAGTGGTAATGGTTTCGGTAGCGCTGATGTTTGGCTCTATGACCAGCTCACTATTGGCGACTTTAATGACCGCTCTGATCTGGTTTGCTGGCCACGGCACCCAGGGAATGGTAGAGCGCACCAACAGCGGTATTGCTGCCAGTTCTGCTCTGCGCAAGACCAGCGACATCATGTTTATGATCTTGCCAGATCTCTCCCGGTTGGACTTAAAAAACTTGGCGGTTTATGGCGATTTACCTGTTGCTGCTGTCCTCTGGACTTCGGTAGGCTACGCGCTGCTCTTTACTGCCATCTTTTTGGGTATTACCATTGGGATATTCTCCCGTCGTCAGTTTTAGTCCTGACTTAAAACCATGCAAGCTGCTACCAACGACAAGTTAGTTGCCTTACGCCAATTGATTGGGGGACTTGATCGAGCACTAGTAGCTTACTCTGGTGGCGTAGATAGCACATTGGTCGCCAAAGTTGCTTATGACTGCTTAGGCGACAAATCATTGGCAGTCACAGCAGCATCACCTTCTTTGCTGCCCGAGGAATTAGAAGATGCCCAAATTCAGGCGGCGGTAATTGGGATTACTCATCAGGTGGTGAGAACCAATGAGCTGGATAATCCTGAATACCGAGCTAACCCAGTGAATCGCTGCTATTTTTGCAAGAGTGAGCTGCACGATACTCTCAAGCCTTTGGCACAGCAGCTCGGCTATCCCTATGTGTTAGATGGGGTCAATGCTGATGACCTACAAGACTATCGACCAGGTATTCAGGCAGCCAAAGAACGCGGTGCCCGATCGCCCTTAGCAGAACTGGGCATCACTAAATTAGAAGTGCGGGAAATCGCCAAACATTTAGGTTTAACGGTGTGGGATAAACCCGCCCAACCCTGTTTGAGTTCGCGCTTTCCATATGGCGAAGAGATTTCGATCGATAAACTCCACCGGGTCGGCAGAGCCGAAATTTATCTGCGCAAGCTAGGTTACGAGCAGCTTCGGGTGCGATCGATCGGAGATACAGCCAAGATTGAGTTACCGGCAGCATCGATCGGTCAGTTTGCTAGCAGCTCAGAATTGCCCTCGATCGTCAAAGCTTTACAAGAGCTAGGGTTTGCTTTTGTCACTTTAGATCTAGAGGGCTTTGCCAGCGGAAAAATGAATCGAGTGCTGGAATCGATCTCGTAAACACTAGTGATAGGGTGTCTTAGCAAAAATCCAGACACTCTTAAGCAGAGT
>JAYSRP010000328.1:0-4508 GCA_043721015.1 Synechococcales cyanobacterium
CTTCGCCTGGCAACGACCTAAGAATTCGTTATCAAGGAGCCGAGCCAGATAATTGGTTTTTACGTTACTCTCCTAATAAGAAGTCTGCCTCTGGTTGGACTACCTGGCGGGGGAACAGATACCCACTTTCTTGCAGCAAATAAATTATGAATTATGTTGTAGCGGCAGATTGGTTGGCTGATAATACCAGCAGCACTAATATAGTGACGATCGACTGTCGCTTTTCTTTAGCTGACCCAGAATTGGGAAAACAAAAGTATCTGGAATCTCATATTCCAGATGCTCATTATCTGGATTTGAACCAAGATCTATCGGCTCCGGTGCAGAAATATGGCGGTCGGCATCCTTTGCCAGACCCAGAGGTTTTGGCTGCTAAGTTTGCCAACATGGGGATTGAATTTGGTAAGACCTTAGTGATAGCTTACGATGATTCACGATTAGCCTTTGCCTCTCGGTTATGGTGGCTGCTGCGCTACTACGGTCATGACCAAGTTGCGGTTTTAAACGGTGGCTATCCCCAATGGTTGAAAGCGGGTTTGCCGGTATCTACTGCAAAGCCTACCGGCCGATCGGCTGCTTTTGTGCCCCAAGTTCAACAGGGCTGGACAGTGCCGATCGAAGCTGTTTCTGATGTTGATGAGCATTCGTCAATCGTGTTGATAGATTCGCGGGAGGCCGATCGATATGCTGGTATTCGGGAACCGATCGACCCTTATGCTGGACGCATTTCGGGTTCTTACAATTATCCCTGGCAAGAAGTTACTGATGCTGATGGCTTGCTGTTGTCTGAATCTCTACAGCGGCAGCGCTGGCAGGATCTACCGGTTGATAAAACCAAAGTCGTTTATTGTGGCTCTGGGGTAACAGCTTGTGTGAATGCGCTTTCAATGGCTATTGCTGGCCATCCAGATCCATTGTTATACGTTGGTGGCTGGAGTGATTGGTGTACACATCATTAATTTTTGGCAGAGTAATAGGGTGTGCTTCAAACTCATTGCTTTATCGTAGCTCAAGAACATTAACAAATCACCACTGCTCAGGGTGATGATTATTAAAGATATCCAGCGAGATCAGCGTAATTGTTGGATCTTGATTAGCAGTTGCGCGCTCAGCGGCAGTGTTATAGCCCCAGTTTGCCAAAAATAGCTCGATGTCAGCTAAATCTGGCTGGGAGACGATCGAATGCAAAGTAGGCAACCGATCTTCCACGAACCAAATATTGGCCGCCGTGGGCAATAGCTGACGTAAGGTATCAGCTTTAGACTGGCGCACTTCTTTGCCATAGATGGCATCAGCAGGCAAATGAATACCCTGGCTTTCGAGTAACTGTCGAGTAAAGCGACCGTCTTTGGTGGTGATGATTATTGGATGGATATCTGCGGGCAAAGCATTCAATCGATCGACTGTCCCTGGATAACAGCGCTGCAAATCCAACCAGCCCGCTAAGTCTGTTTTGATTGCTCGATCGCGCACTTCATCCATCGCTGCCGCGATTTGAGCTGGCTGATAGCCGCCGCTGACCAATAACTCTGGGACTAGATCTGACCAAGATTCTGGCGAAATCTGTTGACCCTGCATCAATGCCCAAACCAACAAAGGCATTTCCCAGCCTTGTTCGATCGCTGGCCTTAACAGAGCAAACTGCTCAAACAGCCCCTCAGGCGCTGTACCCTGCCCAGACCAAATCTGACAATAGACTGCCCAAGAAGAACTAAAATATTCTTTCATGCCATCGCAGAGCACCCCATCAAAATCGAGGGCGAGAATTGATCTGGTTACTGATTGGTTCATGTGTTCGCAAAAAGAAAGACTCAGCTTATCATAGCGCTGAGTCTTTCAATCACTTACTTGAACCTAGAGACTGGGGTGCAAGGATTCGAACCTCGGAATGCCTGGACCAAAACCAGGTGCCTTACCACTTGGCGACACCCCATTAACGTTGCCGCTTTGTTAAGATAACACAAGGTCTTAGGGTTCTGTCAAGTGTTTTGCCAAAATCTAGCCAAAAAATATTACGAGAGAAGCCCAAATCCGCTCCAGACGGCCTCAATAACTATCTTCGTCAGTCATCGACTTAGTCGTTAACAGATGATTAGCCTGACTCAGCCGCTCAGCGATCGCTTCCCGCCAAGTCAAACTAACCTCTGGGTCGGCCAAAATATCCTGCGCCAACTCTCGATAGATCGCACTATTAGTCACATCTGTTTGTTCCAACAGCTTCAAATTATCGTAGGCAGCTTGGGGTGAATTATCCATCTTAATAACCTCTATTACAATTAAACAAGCTACTTACAAACTGCCAGTAGCACTACAAGTTTCTAAGGCAAATCAGTACTACCCATCAAATACAAATCGCATTCCCGAGCAGCGCTCCGACCTTCATTGAAAGCCCAGACTACCAAACTCTGACCACGGCGACAATCGCCTGCGGCAAATACCCCAGGAATACTAGTAGTATATTTTTCATACTCAGCCTTGACATTACTGCGACCATCCCGGTCTACATTCAAAGAATCTAGGAGTGGTTGCTCTGGTCCCAAAAAGCCCATTGCCAACAAGATCAACTGGGCTGGTAACACCCGAGCGGTGCCCGGAACATGTTGTAGGCCAAATTGCCCCTGCTCATTTTTCTCCCACTTCACATCCACAATATGGATGGCCGTGACATTCCCCTGATCATCTCCCTCAAATTTGGTGGCAGTGGTCAAGTAAGCCCGAGGATCAGCGCCAAACTTCGCTGCTGCTTCTTCTTGACCATAGTCCATCTTGTAAACCTTCGGCCATTCTGGCCAAGGATTATCGGCTGCTCGGGTCAGCGGTGGGCTAGGCATGATTTCTAGCTGAGTTACGCTAGTGCAACCATGCCGAATAGAAGTACCTACACAGTCTGTGCCGGTATCACCACCACCAATAATTACTACATTTTTACCAACTGCCGAAATATACTCTGGGCTATGCTGCGGATCCAAAACATTTTTGGTGTTAGCAGTCAAAAAATCCATCGCAAAATGAATGCCGTTTAGCTCCCGCCCTGCGATCGGCAGATCTCGTGGCTTAGTCGCACCAGTACAGAGCACCACCGCATCAAAGTCTTTCAACAAATCAGCCGTAGCCAAGTCCTTGCCAACCTCTACATTGCACTTAAAAGTCACCCCCTCAGCTTCCAGAATTTGCAGTCGCCGTAGCACCACATCTTCTTTCTCTAGCTTCATGTTAGGAATGCCATACATCAGCAGCCCACCGGGTCGATCGGCTCTTTCTAACACCGTAACCCAATGGCCAGCCTTATTAAGCTGCGCCGCCGCACAAAGACCCGCTGGCCCTGAACCAACCACCGCAACTTTTTTACCAGTGCGCTTTTCGGGAGGCTCAGGGATAATCCAACCTTCTTCCCAGCCTTTATCGACAATGGCGTGTTCAATATTCTTGATAGTTACTGGAGGGTTATGAATGCCCAGCACACAAGAACCTTCACAGGGAGCCGGACATACCCGCCCGGTGAACTCCGGAAAATTATTGGTTTTGTGTAACCGATCGAGTGCCTCGCGCCACAGACCCCGATAAATCAGATCATTCCATTCTGGAATCAGGTTATTGATCGGACAGCCGCTGGCCATGTTGCTAATCAGAGTGCCGCTGTGACAAAAGGGAGTACCACAGTCCATGCAGCGCGCGCCCTGGTTTTGCAGCTTGTCTGTGGGCAGCGGCAGATGAAACTCATCCCAGTGCTCGACACGCTCGATCGGCGACAGGTCTGACGGCACCTCGCGCAAATATTCTATAAAGCCGGTTGGTTTTCCCATGGTTACGACATGCTCCTTCGTTGGCGCTGATTCATACGGTTCCTCAGTGATTTTGCCATTCTATCGGACATTCTCTGAGCTATGAGGATGAATTGAACAGAAAATATTATTACGCAACAATTACACAAGAATTCGGCCTGGAGTGTTAAGTTTCTTTTCAGTTGTCAACTAGCAAACGTCTACCGCCGAAAAATTTAATCCAACTGACAACTACAATCCAATGAATCAAAATAGGCGACCAAATTGAGCCGGTATGGTAGTAGGCGATCGAACACACTGCCCCCAACAATCCGGCCAAGGTCAGAAATCGCCAATCCCAAAAGGTTGGTTTACCCGCAGGATAAAAGGTCAGAGCATTCAAGGGGTGGTAAATAACAAAGGCCACCAGCGAAATTATCGACCACTTAAAAATATCTGCAAATATGGCAGTTTCGATCGGGTGAGGAATCAGCAGCAGCCGAAAGAGCAATTCTTCAACCAACGCAGGCAAGAAAAAAAGTTGCCCAACAAAAAGAATTTCATGCAGCCCAGAACTTTTAAAAGAGCCTTTGAATTGGTTGTCAAACCGCAAAAAGCCTGTCTTCCAGCCAAATCCCAGGGCAATTCCCCCATAGGCTAACAGTAGCCCTAGGCTAGATAGCCAGCCCATAATCTTCGGAAAAATTGTTATTCCAGACCAACATCTCAGCACTATTTTGGAGAGAA
>JAYSRP010000329.1:0-4501 GCA_043721015.1 Synechococcales cyanobacterium
TTTATGGCGGCTGATGGCAAGTGCAGCATCGATGAACTTGCTACTGAAATTGGTCTTTCGGTGCGTAAAGCGCAAGAAATTGCTTTTCGCCTAACGGCAGTCAGTTTGCTAAAAGAAATTGCTCTAGATTCTCCCTCTCTTGAACAAAGTCTCAGAAAAGCCCCAGCAGCTAATTCAATTAGTGCCAGTAACGCTATTAGTGCCAGCAGTGCTATTAATGCCAGTAGCGCCAAGCCAAAAGTGTCTAATTCTTTCTTGAACAATTTAGTGGGCTTTTTGAAAAAGCAGAAGTAGAACTATGGAAATTATGCGTTTGGTAATTACTGGCTGCGTAGGCGCTGGTAAAAGTACTTTTGTGCGATCAATCAGTGAAATTGAGGTGGTAGATACCGATCGCAAGGCCACTGACGAAGTGGGTCAGATGAAGCAAAACACCACAGTTTCGATGGATTTTGGCACTCTGTCTTTTGGTCCCGAGATGTCTTTGCATATCTATGGCACTCCTGGTCAATCGCGCTTCGATTTTATGTGGGATATTTTAATTAACAAGGCGCACGCTTATATTTTGTTGGTTGCTGCTCATCGTCCTAGTGAGTTTCACCACGCTCGGCGGATTTTGAACTTTATGAATCAGCGGGCAACAATTCCGATGTTGATTGGAGTGACTCACAGTGACTGCTCTGGTGCTTGGTCGCTAGAAAATATTACTTTGGCCTTGGGCTACTTACCCGGCGTGCCGCAGCCACCAGTAATTATGGTGAATGCCAACGAAAAAGAATCTTCGATCGAGGCGATCGTTACCCTATTGCAGCTTTGCATGGCTGAAACCGATGCAGATGAGCAGGTTGCTGGAGAAGAACTAGCTACTGTATAGATTAGTGATCAAAAAAATAGTTGATAATGAAGAGGCAAAATCACTTGGCCTCTATGAAAAAAAGCATTACAACATTATTGAGCTGCTGTTTGTTTATCAGCACTAGTACCTCGGCTTTTGCCGCCCCCAAAAGCTGTCTCCTAAAATCACTAATTTTCAACTGCCTCTCGAAAGGACCAATCACGATCGTCGCCGTTCGCAGCAACCAAACTTACGGAGCTACTTCTAACGCTGGTTCCTTAACCGATGGCACTTACCGGTTTGGGGGCACAGCCTATCGGTTTACCAGCGGTGGACTCAAGGATAAATCGATCATCTGGAAAGAAGGCAAAATTTATTTGGTGGAGACCAAAGCCGAAGACAAGGCTGAAGAGCTAGTTAAGTTTGATGGGGCTGCTACCTGTGTAAGAAGTTGAAGCATATCTCTGGCCAGAGTGAAATGCTTTACAATGATTGGCAACCGCTTTAGCCTTAGATATCGCTGCATAGAGATTCTGATCTGACGATGGTTTCGCTACAAACTCCACCAGCCATTTTCTCTACAAATGATCAGTCAGACCGAATATCTTAAATTCTTGCGTCCATTGCTGCCGGATGCCGCCTTTAAACCCAATAGCCACAAGCTGTTCATCTTGTCCGTTAACCTGCTGATTTTAGTCATGGGCTGGACGATCGCCCGTGACCTTGATCGATGGTCAATTATTTGGCTGTGGCTATACTTGCCCCTCAGCCTAATCATGGGTAACAGCATTATTATTTGCCTATTTGCCGCCCACGACTCCATGCACGGCAGCACCATCAAACAGCCCAGCCTGCGCTATCTTTCTAGTTTTTTAGCCTTAGCCCTGCTGTGGATGCCCCCCACTTTGTGGAAAGCTGTCCACAACCATAAACACCACACCGAAACCAACGCCATTAGCGACCCCGATCGCAGCTATTTACTTCAGCAAAGTAATACTTGGGGCAAATGGATTCAAAACTTGTTTGTGCCTTCTTCTGGAGTAAATTGGGCTTTTTTGATTTTGGGCATGGCTACTTCTTGGTTAGTGCACACCTTCAGGCACATTACTTCGATTTTAATTTTCAATAATGCTGATGTTACCTACGTTCCCGCCCCAGTCGTTGTCAATACTACTAAAAGATGGAAAATTGGGCTGGAGCTAGTAGTGATCGCCTTAGTCCATCTAGGGATTTTAGCCTTCCTCAAATTTAATGTTTTAGCGATTTTACTGGCTTATATATTGCCCTTAAGCATTGGTTATGCCGGGGTAATGTTCTATATTTACACTAATCATTTTCTCTGCCCAATGACAGATATAAATGATCCTTTGGTGAACAGCGTATCTTTAAAAATGCCCAAGTTTTTTGATTTATTACATTTTAATTTTTCCTACCACACCGAGCATCATTTGTTTCCCAGCATTAATTCTGACTACTATCCGCTAGTGCAAGAATTACTGCAAACTCATTATCCCGAATCTTACAACCTCATCCCGTTTGCCGAAGCATGGCAATTATTGCTGAGCACTCCTCGGCACTACCGTGATGAAGTAACCTTGACCGATCGACTGGGCGATCAATCGGTGACTTGTCCCTGCGCTAAGGAGTTAGTGAAATAGATTGCAGATTTTGCCTTCTTGAGCCACGATCGACCCCGCAAATAATTCCTTGGCCGATCGAGCGATTTCATCCATAAACACATCGTCATGGCTGGGGTCATGGTGAAAAATAACTAGCTCTTTTACCCCAGCCGCCTTGGCCAAGCGCACTCCTTCTTGCCAAGTAGAATGACCCCAGCCGACTTTGCTGTTGATGGAGCTGGTGTATTCAGCATCAGTGTAAGTACAGTCATAAATAAATAAATCTACGCCCTGAATTAGCTTTAACACATCGGCATCTAGCTCACCCAGGCGATGCTCGGTATCGGTGACATATGCAGCCGATCGACCGTTATAATTCACCCGATATCCGGTGGCACTACCGGGATGATTCAAAGAGCCAGAAGTCACGCTGATATCTCCAATGCGCACTACTTCTCCTACTGCTAAATTATGAAAATTCATTTTGGCACCCATAATTTTCAGCGGCACCGGAAAATTGGGATCCATCATTTGAGTATTTAAGCGCTCTTTGATGCTGATGCCATTAGGAGTCAGACCCCCATAAATATCAAAGCGATTGCCCACCATAAAAGCTGGGGTAAAAAAGGGAAAACCCTGAATATGATCCCAATGAGAATGACTGAAAAAAATATGCCCGGTGTTATTTTGGGTGTTATTTTGACAGTTTTCTGCCACCATCTGCTCACCTAAAAGTCGAATGCCAGTGCCTGCATCAAAAATTAATTTCTCTTTGCCCACCCGCATTTCTACACAGGGTGTATTGCCGCCATAGCGCACGGTGTCCTTACCGGGACAAGCAATACTGCCACGCACACCCCAAAATTGCACTTGAAACTGGTCGATCGCACTATACATGAAAAAAGAGTGATAGTCGGGGAGCTTTAAGAGTCGGAAAACTATGGCTAGAGCAAGTCTAACAGTTTTCCTGATGGAAAAACGCGATCGCCTAGAGTAAACAGACGAATCCTGGTTGCAAGCTGAAAGTGATAAAGCTATGCAATTACACTCTTAGTTTTCCCAGCTTTTAGCGAGATATTGCTTAATATTTAGAAACAACCGTAGAATTGAGTCTGCACACCTTTGGGAGTTTGAGCTATGGCCAATGTCGAAATTTATACCTGGAAAACTTGTCCCTTCTGCATTCGGGCAAAAGGATTGCTCGATGACAAGGGCGTAAACTATACCGAATACGCGATCGATGGGGACGAAGCCGCCCGCAACAAAATGGCCGATCGAGCTGATGGCCGTCGTTCTGTGCCCCAAATTTTTATCAACGATGCCCATATTGGCGGCTGCGATGACATTCATGCTTTGGCTGCCACTGGCAAACTAGATGTATTGCTTGCTTAGATGCTGGCGAACCAATCATATCCTTGATCTTCCCAGTAGCCGCGTTTGGTCATTAGCCTGTCGGTGACGGTCACTGCCGTCACCCACTTGCTGAGCTTATAACCCAGCTTGATAGGGGAAGCTAGACGCAGGGGCGCACCGTTTTCGGGGGGTAGGGGCGCATCATTTTTTTGGTAGGCCAACAGCGTTTGCGGATGCTGTGCCGAGGCCAAATCCCAGCTTTCGTAGTAGCCGTCTGCCGAAGTAAAGTACACGTAGCGAGCAGTCGGTTTTACCCCAGCCAGTTGCAGGATATCTGCTAATTTCACACCACCCCACTGAACAATCGCCGCCCAGCCCTCTACACAAACATGCTGGGTAATTTGCGATTCGTAGGGCAAACGACGAATATCATCTAGCGAAAGATTTAGAGGTTTGTGAACCTGACCACTAACTTGTAAACGAAAATTAGCCAGGTCAATTTTGGGGGTGCCATCAAAGCTGTTGACAATCAGCTTGCCCAGATCTACATGATCGCCCAGATCAATTTCTGGAATCAGCCGCTGCGATAGCAACGCCGAGCCAAGCTGGTCATTCACTGGTCGAATCAGTCTGCCGATCGGGTCGTATAAAACAGTGCCAGTGGCATTGAACAACAGCCCGCCGCCCACCCAGC
>JAYSRP010000330.1:0-9818 GCA_043721015.1 Synechococcales cyanobacterium
GTACCAATTTAACGCGGGACACATTGGCTACCCCTCACCCCAGCCCTCTCCCACAAGGGGAGAGGGAGCAAGAGACTTCGTTTTGCGCTCCGACTCCCCTTCTCCCACCTTGGGAGAAGGGGTTGGGGGTTGAGGGGTCTTTCAATGCTATCTTTGGGGTTTTTGTCCCGCTTTGAGCTGATACCCAGTTAGCACAATGTCAGCATCATGCTTGGAGTGCCTTCGATCGCTGGCTTTTAGGTGAAGGTGCCTAGTCCTTCGCCGCCGCTGATGGTGATGTCGCGCCAGCGATCGAAGGTTTGGCGGAGTCGATCGAGGGTTTCAGGGGTTCGATCGGGGTGGCTGGTTAGTTGCTGGAGGTGGCGGGTGAGGTGCTGTTGAATTTGGGCGGTTTCTCCGGCAATTTGGATGGTGGCGTGGCAGGCGACAGGGGGTTTGGTGCGGATTTGGCTGATGATGGTGGCGATTTGGGTGATGGTTAGTTGGTGAAGGGCGGGGAGGATGTGGGTTTTGAATCATTGCTGGAGGGCGGTCGTGCCATCCACATTTCGTCATCTTCTAAGATTATGCTCATGTTGATTGTTAGGCGACACCGTATCCTGTGTAGGGTCGCTTGTAAGGAGGTTGTAGCCCTAGGATGATGTCTTCTTTGGGGACTCCTAGATCGACTAGTTCTTGGCCGACATCTACGTCGGTCATGTTCTGCTGTATCCAAATTTTGCCGTCTTTGATGTCGAAGTGCATGGTGGTGTGATAAATGCGCTTCATTTCTTGCCAGCCTACTCGCATTAGCTGATATCGATCGCGTTCTACATCAAAAAATAGTTCGTTCTCAACGTCACTGTTATTTTTGGGTGAATGCTGGTTGTGTTTTTGAAGTAAAGCCTGGACGGAGTTGCGATATAGTTCTATTTTATCCACTGTACGATCTCCTCAATGACTGGGTTGTAAACAACTATTTGAAATTGATATTCGAGGGTTTTTGGTGCTGCGCCTATTTTACATCTCTGGTTGCTTGTCATGTGAAGGTGCTTAGTCCTTCGCCGCCGCTGACTGCGATGTTTTAATCTTGTACCAAAATTGTCAAGTTTTTCATCATTGCCCATGCGGTATCAAAGGTGGAGCGGGGTATTAGCCGTTCTCCTTGCAATGGATCACAGAGGTTTACGTTGTCTTCATCAATGGCTGTCACTACCACTGCATGAGGCTCATTTACTCCATCGATCGGGAGTAGGTTGACAAAGACGATCGGGTAAATTCCTACGTTTAGTTCCATAATTAGCTCAGTGAGTCGCATTGTACATTTGGTGGAGTTGCTAAATCCCATTGCCCGCAGTGCATCTACGGCCTTTAATGCGTCTGTGCCTAAGAAGGTGCAATCACAGCGTTCTCGTAGTATTGGTTCGTTTACTGTGTAACCTTTGGTGGCTAGAACCATTCGCAAACAAGCTGGTACGCAAGAATAGGGTTCTTCCTGTCTATGGAAAGGCAGCTTTGATGGCATCCTGGTTTGCGGTGTAGAGTTCTATGCCGGTTTGTTTCATTTGGTCTGGTGGCGTGTGGCTGAGTATGGTGCCGATCGCCATATCTATTTGTATTTCGCCAACTGTTCCGAGAGATCCGATGTGTGGGTAGGCCAAAATGACCGGAACTCGCCATTGATTGTCTGCCAGTTTTGGTTGATCAGCGGTGAACCGATCGGGTAAGGAGTTGCTGAGAAATTCGTTGGCTATTCCTTGGGCTTGGAGTGCGGTTACTCGGCGATCTATTTCATAAGTTAGTGAGTTCACCATGCTTCACCTATTTCTGGGATTTCTAATATCTATAGATATATTGTAACTTTGAGATGTCTTTTAGGTGAAGGTGCCTAGTCCTTCGCCGCCGCTGATGGTGATGTCGCGCCAGCGATCGAAGGTTTGGCGGAGTCGATCGAGGGTTTCGGGGGTTTGGTCGGGGTGGGTGGTTAGTTGCTGTTGAATTTGGGCGGTTTCTCCGGCGATGTGACAGGCGATGGAGGTTTTAATGAGGGAATATGTTGATTTTTGTTGCTCAATCGCCTCAGTGGCTGCTACCAGCAAAAGGAATTTACTAAAATGTATACCATTGAACCTGCCAGTTAGCTCTGCTGATACAGGTCAATGATGTTAGGATTGCCTCCGCAGCATTACTGGCATTTTCAGAGTTTTTTAGAAATGACAAGATAATCTATCAATCAGTGGTTTGGTAGAAACCATGAGAAAAGTTGTTTATGACTCGTAATTTTGAAAGGCGACATTTATCTCGCTACAACCCTAGCAAAATCCCCAACACTATAAGGGGTAATTTTGGTGGAGTTGACATCAAGCCTCCCATTTTCAGGTTACTGATTTACGGAGTAATTGGATTAGTTGGTTTTTTTGGATATCAATTTCATCAATCTCATAAGCAATTAGAAACTCATCATACACTTACTAGATCAGAAAGCATCGAGATTCTAAAGGCAGATAGAGATCGACTATGTAGCAACCCAAAAGAATATTTAAAGAAATTAGATCAAAGTGTGACTTCGCCAAACAACAGACTAAATATTGGGTCACAGATTAGCTTAAATAATACTAGACTTGCCTGTGACTACATAATAAATCCGCTAGGGGAATCTAGCAAGGTACTTGTGCCATATATAGGGGTTTTGGAGTATGTGGAGTTGCACAATAGTTTTGAATTCACCTTGCATGGATTTAGTCTCAGTAAATTGATGGTGCATGAATTCGAGAAGGTGTCTTACGTTGTGTATACCTTCTTTAGAGAGGAAGTTTACTCGGAAAATCTCTTGATATACATTCTTATTATTAGTCATCGTCTCCAACATTTCTTGTTTATGATTTTAGTATCTAAGGCTCGGCTAACTACTAAAGTTAATGAAGTAATAAAAGACCAGCTTGGTCGTTTGGATGACTGCCTTAATCAGCAGCTAGATAAAATAAATTTCCCCCAATTATTCAACACTCATACTATAGTCGATGAAATAAACCGCCTTCGTAGTTTGATCACGCAGCTCAAGCTTTCCATTCAGTTTCCAATGCTGTACCTGAAATCAGGAAGTATGCACGGAGCTTATCAGGGGTTAGTTGACTTTGCTTCTCCTAGGTTCTCTAGTATTTTTCTGAGCGATCCAAACAACTTTTATGATAGGAATGACTACCCCAATCCAGTTCGTTATTTTTCAATCATTGGGGAAAAAACCGTAGACAAAGTGTGGCTGGGCAACTTGGAGAAACTCTCAAGATTTAATGCTATTTACAACTCCAGTGTTTACTGTGCTATGAATGATTTCTTGGCGAATTCAGTTGTAAATCACAGCATCAACTACAGCACAAGTAATCGCTCTAAAATTCTCAATGAGCCAGCAGTGAGTGTTATTGAGCAGATCAATGGCTACAGTGAGTTCTTTGGAGCGATTAACATAGCAAGACTCCGTGAAAACTATGAAATACTAGAGTTTTTATATTCTTTCGTGCAAAATTTGACGGATGACCCAACTAGTGTCCAAAATTATTTGGAGAGTATGGAAGAATTTGATTCACAGTTTTCTCAAAATAGAACCCAAAATGTCACACGACAACTGCGGAAAATTTTACCAAATACGCCTAAAGGAAAAGACAGAACAAGTAAATTTATCCATGGAGAAATAGATTGGGTTTCTATACTTAAGGCGTTTTATTTGCTAGCTGGAAAAAACTTAGATGAGAGCATAAAAAAATGGCTGTTAGCTAACGTGGAATTTGCAACTAGGATAAAAATAAGTATGAGGGTTTTTGAGGATTCAGTAAACTATCAACATGTTGCCAAAAAGCAAACCGAGGAACTTAGCGAAAGTGAAAGTATTTACATGCAACGGTTTGAAGAGCATGTATCTCAAAATGTTACCAAGGAAGAATCTTCGGCTCATCGACAAGAACTAACTCAGAATGTTGATGAGCAAAAGAGGAAAAGTGCTGAAATCGGAATAAAGTTGAATGAAATATTTAAAATGAAAAGTAAAACAGGAAACCTCACTGAACTAGAACTAAAAATATTACATTCTTTGGATTTAATTGGAAACTTGTATGAGCTTCGCCAAAACTTAACATGGATCAATCATTCTTGTAATGCAATTAATATATCAAGACGAGTTAAAGTAGTCGTTGAGGATTGGGTTCACAGGTTCAAGACAACAATCCCAGACTATCAACAAGATGAAAGCTGGCAATCCAACCCCTTTCCAGAATTTCAGAGATCTGGAACAGTTCGTCAAACTTACTTGGAGTCAAATGTTAGACTCATTACTGCTTACAAGAACAGAATTAGACAAGCGATCACTATTCATAGAGAAAACTCAAGCAGACTTGGCTTCTTTAGTATAGAAGCTCAGAATCATTTGATAGATGAAGTCTTGGGACTACAATACTCACTGATGAACAGACTAAAAAACTTGTACTTGTTAACCAATTTTTGGGCAAGTGAAATGGAATTGGAGTTGAATGCTAGGGAAAAAGCCATTGAAGCTCTGCTTAAAAATCCCAAGACTATTCCTATAGCTATGGCACTTCTTAAAGAATTACAAACTGAAGTAAACTCAAGATTATCCGCCCTTCGAGAAATCATAATTAGGAACACAGAGTCGGGAGCCATCGTCAACCAGTATGGTTCCTCAACATCTCAGCAGTGGACAAGCTTAACACCAACGTTAATGAGTCCTAAGTTTCTTGAGTATTTATCATATGTTCGTTACCAACATGATCTACAAAAAACCACTCAAACATTTCCAGTTATTAAATACTTCAGCTCTAGAAGCCATAGAGTCTTAAATCAATTTCAATGGCTGGACATTAATGCTAGTCAATCAGATTTTGTGACTAGGCATAGTACGGGTCAGGTTCTTTCCTTCTGGGAAGAGATTCAAAGACTCAATCCAGCATTACCAGTGCTTATTAAAATTCAGGAATATCATAAGGAGCGTTTAATTCTTCAAAACACTTTCAACAACCCAGAATATACCGATCAGCACATGCAAGTCTCATCATGGGATCGTATCGATAGAATCTTCTGAAAAATATAAGCATCTTGCCTTTTTCATCTGATTTTTACTCCTCATAAAAAAATTCATACTAAAACACTTAACCACACAACATGGCAACTCCTCAGTCATCCTCTAATTCTGATCAACCATCTGCTGAAACATCTTCTAATACGCAAGTGATACGCTTGCCAACTAACATTAAAAAAGATGATATTATTAAGGAAATTGAATCTCTTGGTATTCTTGAAAAGAGAACTCACAGGATTAGTCGAGAATCTTCTTCTCGTCAGCAATATTCAGATCAAGGAAGAAATAATAACACTGATTCAGAAACTCCAGCTAATCTCGAATATTTTGAAGGGGCTGAGCAAGACAACTATAAAAAGCAACTTGCAAATGATGTCTTAATGTTAGTGAATTTTGTTCTGCAATCAATTAACGATCCAGTAGCTCATCGTAAATTGATTGAGGAGGTCAGAGATAGCTCTGTTAAATCCAAAGAAAATATGTTGATTAGGAGTAGCCGAAGGTTATTAGTTCACGATGCTCCTGTAGATCTCTACTACGGCAATGAGCATATCTTGAAGTTGCTTAATATACATCACTACTGTACTTTTAGTACCACCGGGGTTGCATGTATTGTCAATACCGGATATTTTGGTGCGCTTGTTCCGACAAGTATTCTTTGGGTCTCAAATACATTAGGTTTTGTAATAGGACTCGTAGTAATGGGAGGCATTCAAGTAGTATTTAAGGATACCATTATCGAAAGTACTAGACTTAGTGAGTCAAAGCTCAAACCAGGAGTAGAGCACGTAAGAGAGCGTAACCCTCTAAGACGCAATCAACCACCGCAGGATTTTGACATCAAACATTTTGGCAAAATTGCTAAAGTCAAAAGATTTTGGTTAGCAGCGGGCTTCACAACGGGAATTGCAGTATTGTCTGGATTTAACCACATGACACATTTAGATAATTCCGCTATTGATGAACTTTATAGATATGAAAGAGATAAGATTGTTGAAGTTGTCAATAAGGAATCTGAAAGAGAAAGCAAAGATTTCCAGGAGTATAAAGCTATTATTAAAAAGTACAAAACAATTGCCGAAGACATCGAAAAAGATTCTGAAAATAGCACACTCAAGGCTGAAAAAGATTTTCTAGAAGTTAAGAAAAATGCTCTAGAAGCAACCAATGCATTACTCGAAGAATACAATAAACAGTTAGAATATATAAAAAAGTTTGACAATTGCCGGACTATACTCAATAGACCTAAAGAAAATGCAGGTGGTGAGTATTGTGATAGTTATATAAACAAAAAAGGAAATATTAAATCTGGATACGATGAGAAAATGAATGAATCATCTGATCGAATAAAGGAATTCGGGGGAACTCATCGAGATGGCCAAATTCCAACTGGCTCAAAAGTCAACAGTCGAATTAAGTTTGAAAAAAATGCAACTGGTGATTCGTGGCCTGAAATTCTTCTAAATTATTATAAAGGAAAAGGACAAGAACCAAAATTTCATGAGCTTAAAAAAGAAATTGAAAATGGTAAATACTTTAACGAAAAAATTGACTCTAAAACCCGCTATGAAATTGGCATGAAGAGATTTTGGCGAGACTTAGCACAGAATGGCTTCCCAAATGGGATGACACAAGCAGTTTTAATTTTTCTCATTGAGATGCTGGCGATCGGCACCTCAGCGATGATCATGGGTGATAGAACTTATCGGTCTATTGTTCTCAATGGAAATGTCCAGGATTTTTCTCAGGAGTATTTGCATGACTTAGCTGATGTAATTTGCAGTCTTTCCGAAAGAGTGAACAGTCAGACTAAGTTTTTACCAGAATTTAATGAAGAAGATGGAAATATTAGCCTCACTAAAGATGAGATCTTTGAGATCGCCAAAAAGCAATCGCAAAATGGTAAATTAACTGGACTTGGATCAATCATCTCAACTCATATTAACTTGGTATTTCAGAGTCCATACGATCAACAATCGCAACACATTGATCAAACATACAGCAATATTAGAGATATTCCTACACAATCTCTTGAATTGCAAAGTAAATCTATGGCTCACGAAGTTGATTGCTTAACGGAAGAGTTGAATGAGAAAGATGCAAAATTACGAAGTAGAATTGCTCAGAGAAATTTCAGAGAGGAAATAGCTGAACAAAATCGAGAAAGTGAAGTCCGCAGAAATGAAGATCGTAATAGAATTGCTGAAGAAGAAGAAAGTAATCGTCAAACAGAAAAATCTACACGCCAACAACAAATTGATAGACAAGCTCTTGAAGCTCATGCAAATCGTATAACTATCGAAAATGAATATTATGAGAGGCATGGAGGAAAAAACTTAGCTGCCAAGTTTTATCAATTTCTGGATGGTTTTCTTCCAACTTCACGGAGGAAGCTTACTTCTGATAGACTAACTCCAAAGAATCAAAAAGTTACCAAAGAATCACAAGTCGAATCTAGCGATAGTAGCGGCAATAACCATAATGGTTCTGAGTCTTCAATTCCCTCTCAAGATAATAGGGATAGTAGAAGTGATGACTAAATTGAACAAAGTATTGAATCTTGCCTTTTTAACCTAACATTTGCTGATATGCATCAATATACTAATTCATTTCAAGAGCTAAGATCTGTTTTGAGTATCCATTATGAGATATTTCAAGTACAACAGGATCATGATGCACCTTCTGAAAACATGGATTCTGAGGCCAGATCTAGCTTTAATCAATTTCTTGCTAATAACTACAAAAATATTCCAATCTTTGACTGTAAATCTAGATTCAAGATAGTAATGATGGCAACTAATGATCGTAACTATAGCCCTAGCAGTAGAGAAATAGACCAAATCAGGAAAGCTGGGCACAACTTTGACGCTTTAGGGCGTGGCAGAGAAATTTCTATCCAGAAACAATTGGAACTACTTCAGAAAGAACTGAAGAAAGCAAGAAGTACTGAAGAAAGAGCAATTGTCAGCGCCAAGCTAGAACAGGTCAACATAGAAATTTTTAGGCAGAACTACGAAATCCAGAAAAAGATTAGTCCAGATTATTATAATCCATACAATAATGCTGAAACCAACTACCCAAAAGGCTCACGAAAAGACTGGGACTCCAAAGCCCCTGAACAGCTTGCCAAAGATCTTGAAATAAGAAGCAACGTTGCCAGACCACTCGAATCTCGGGAGCCAGCAACAGCAGAAGTTCAAGTGATATTAGATGTCTACAAACAGCAATACTTTGAACATATTGCTAAATACTATTATCCTCAAGGACATGAACGTACTGATTCAGATAATCGCAGAATTAACGGTAAGCTTGATGCAGACTTGCTTTTTAAGGAATTTACCAATCCATATGCAACTCCTGAAAGATTAGAAATAATTCAAAACATTCTAGATGATCGATACAAAATGATTATTGATTATGCTGTCAACTCACCAGGCGCGCCAAAACACATACGGAAAGAGGTTGAAAACAAATACTCCAGAGACAGAATTATTGCTAAATCTGAAAGAGAAATGGAAAAAAAAGGGTTGATCTCAGATCGGAAAAAGCTTCTAAACTCTCTAGATAGTCGTATCTCCAGTGTCATTGAGCGTCGAGCTAAAGTGGAGGTTGAAGTAGATACGGAAAATCCTATTGATCTAGCTAATGAAGCTATTTTTAATCCTAAAAACAGAATTGAAATAAATTTAGCTCAAGATGTTTTGGCTAATTTTAAGTCTCCAGTTGACATGATTGGCATAGCTCAAGATGCAGCCCTAAGCGTTGCCATCGAAGTTGCAAAAAAAGCTGGATATACAGATGAACAAATCTCAGCATTAGGAGATATTAAGAATATAGCTGATTTGATACAATCTGTATTATCAGGCAATCCGATTAGTATCGGTATTTCTTCGATTCAAGTTGCTCCAGTTGTAATAGAGAGATTTAAACAATATACGCAAAATGAACAGCGGTATGATGCGGCAAGACAACTCGCTGAAAGTCAAGCTCAAGACATATTACTTTTCTCTGAAATTGATGGAGAAATTAATGTCAAGATGTATCAAGAGTTAACTGCTGGGCTTTCAGCAGAGGCTGAGAACCAACTAATGGAATTTGCTCAAAGCCATCGTTGGAAAATCAAGTTAAATATGCTTAAATACAGTGAAATGAAACTTAATCCAGCACAACTAGAGTTAGAGCATTCGAAGGTTAAACAGCATGTTGAAAATTTAGAGCATAGGCTATCTAGCGATAACCCAATCTCTGATTCTTACAAGAAGTTATTAAATCGAGAAGTGAAGTATGCAGAAAAATACGGAAGAGAAATTGAGCGTACCCACGAGGGAGCTATAAAAATATTTAAGGAACTGGCAGAGAGAGCAAATATCTCTGATGGAGTGATTTCGCCAGAATGGAGAGAAACTTTATTCAAGTACATCAACACTAAAAATATTCGATTAGAAGCATTGGATCATGCACATATTGAGCACATGAAGAATCCTATGAGCAAAAAAATAAGTAAAGATATGTTTATTGAAAGTATTAACATTCAAGAAATCTTTGAAGCCATGAAAAAAGATTCTAGCAAAGGAATAGCGAGGATTGAAAGAGATCCAAGGACTAATGAATCAAGAATTTCTGTATTTTATGAATTCGATAGAATTATCGGATATAGCAGCGCAGGTAAGTCTTGTAGGTATGTAAAGTTTGGATTTGATAAAAATGGAGACCTGCGCACCTGTTTTCCGCAGACTGAAGTGAAAAACTGAAA
>JAYSRP010000331.1:0-9801 GCA_043721015.1 Synechococcales cyanobacterium
CTCAAGTTTTAAGTATCAGGAGATCGTGGTTTGGTTACTTCCAACACATTCAAAACTACCAAGTCCGAGGAGATTTTTGCCGCCGCCCAGCTCATGATGCCGGGTGGAGTCAGCTCCCCAGTCAGAGCCTTCAAATCTGTCGGTGGTCAGCCGATCGTGTTCGATCGAGTCAAAGATGCCTATGTTTGGGATGTGGACGGCAACCAATACATTGATTACGTAGGCAGTTGGGGCCCAGCCATCTGTGGCCATGCTCATCCTGACGTAATCGCCGCTCTCCACTCCACTCTCGAAAAAGGCACCAGCTTTGGCGCACCTTGCTACTTAGAGAACGTCCTGGCCGCCATGGTGATCGATGCCGTACCCAGCGTAGAAATGGTACGCTTCGTCAACTCCGGCACCGAAGCCTGTATGGCCGTCTTGCGCCTGATGCGCGCTTTCACTGGCCGGGACAAAATCATTAAGTTTGAAGGCTGTTACCACGGTCACGCCGACATGTTTTTAGTGAAAGCCGGTTCTGGAGTCGCCACCCTTGGTCTACCCGATTCTCCTGGTGTACCCAAAAGTACCACCGCCGACACCCTTACCGCTCCTTACAACGACCTCGAAGCCGTCAAGGCTCTATTCGCCCAATATCCTAACGCTATCTCTGGAGTCATTCTAGAACCAGTTGTCGGCAACGCCGGTTTTATTGTCCCCGATGCCGGATTCTTAGAAGGACTGCGCTTAATTACCAAAGAAAACAATGCTCTGTTGGTATTTGACGAAGTAATGACTGGCTTCCGCATCTCTTACGGCGGTGCCCAACAAAAATTTGGCATCACCCCCGACCTCACCACTATGGGGAAAGTGATCGGTGGTGGCTTGCCGGTCGGAGCCTACGGCGGACGCAAAGATATTATGTCGATGGTGGCTCCTGCTGGACCGATGTACCAAGCCGGAACGCTTTCTGGTAATCCATTAGCCATGACTGCTGGCATTAAAACTCTGGAACTACTGCAAAGACCGGGTGCTTATGAGCATTTAGATGCAGTTACTAAACGCTTAGTAGTTGGCCTGCAAGCCGCTGCCGATGAAGCTGGTCACGATTTCTGTACTGGTCAAATTAGTGGCATGTTTGGCTTTTTCTTTTGTGAAGGGCCAGTTCACAATTTTGAAGATGCCAAAAAAGCTGATGTGGCAAAGTTTGGTCGCTTCCATCGAGGCATGTTGGAGCAGGGTATTTATCTGGCTCCTTCGCAATTTGAGGCGGGCTTTACTTCTTTGGCACACACCGAAGCCGATATCGACAAAACGATCGCGGCTGCCAAAACTGTGATGGCTGGTTTATAAGCATGGCTCTAATTGGCATCATTATGGGCAGCGATTCTGATCTGCCCACCATGCAGGGCGCGATCCAGATCTGTGAACGCTTTCAGGTTGCCCACGAGGTAGCGATCGTCTCGGCGCATCGTACCCCGGAGCGAATGGTGGAATACGCCCAGTCTGCTCACGATCGAGGCTTAAAAGTGATCATTGCTGGTGCCGGTGGTGCGGCGCATTTGCCCGGAATGGTAGCGGCGCTGACTCCGCTGCCGGTGATTGGGGTGCCGGTGCAGTCCAAAGCCCTGCAAGGGGTAGATTCTTTGTATTCGATCGTCCAAATGCCAGCGGGAATTCCGGTAGCAACGGTGGCGATCGGTAATGCAACCAATGCTGGCCTGCTGGCAGTACAAATCCTCGCTAGTCATAATCCAGTGCTGCTCAAAGCGGTGCAAGAATATCGTGCTAGCTTGGCGGTGGCTGTGGCAGCTAAAGATCAGGAATTACAACAGTCTGGATATCGTAAGTATCTTGAGCAATATTTCTAATTGATTTTCTGGAACCTTTGTGGTGGGCAGTATTTTGACTCAGCTCAACAATAGCCCACCTTACAAAAAGATTTACTGGATCTGAACATGTGGGATAAAATGGAATTGCTTGAGGAAATCAATCTAGGGGTAGACACAAGTGAAAATTGAAACCGATGTTTTACAACACAAAGATAACAGTGTTGATATAGATATTCTGATCGAATCCACTAAAAGCTTTGAAGATGATATTAACGACTTACCAGCAGAAATAAAGAACGTCGTAGTTCAAAAAATCAATGATTGCACTGCTCTCTTTCCAACTCAAAAAGTTGATGCCTATCGGAAACTACGTCGCCTCCAGCTAAATTCAAATCTTAATGGTTATGAGTCTTCTTTATACACACTAAAGGTTTCTCCGCAAATCAGAGTTATATTAACGGTTGATGAAGATCCGATTTTTAGACAGGTCATTTTCACACTTTTTAGAGTGGTTAAACATGATGAACTTGATCGGGCATATTGTAAAATAGCTGAATCTTTGTACCAAGGCATAGTTCATCAAGATCGAGAAGTTGCACGGATTTTGTAAATTCAATGGATTATGACCCAAACGCTTACACTTTTTGACGAATATGGCATCATTCACGAAGCTATGAAGATTTTGCCTGATGATGACTTGAAGATTAAGTTTCTAGCAGCTTTAGCTGAACTGGAAGATCACGAATGTCATCGGATTAGAGAATTCCCTAAAACAAGATTGCACAAAGTCAAAGGGGTCAAACAGGCAATCTATCGAGCAGATATTGATAAAATATCTGGTTGGCGCATACACATTCAATATATTGATGAACAAATTCATCTTAAGGACATTATTGAAGGTCAAAGACATGATGATGTACTCAAAATAATAAAGTCCAAAAAGGCTCGTTATGAGTGAAGTAAGGCAGATGCTGTGCGTACCGCTAGGTCATCCGTAGGACTTATGACTCCGCTCAGCCAACTATTTTATTGGAGATAAATCACCTAAAATCCTGAAATCTGCTGACCAATGTGTTTGAGGGCTTGCAAAATTTGGCTGCGTTCTTGGGGGCTATCCAACAGGCGGTAAGCCATTGATTTCAGATATTGGGGCTGGGGTTTAGATCGATTTGCCAGAGCCGACGCTACGCGATCGAGCCTCAGGAACAGCACCTCCCGACCATTGATAATCATGCCAAAAGGAATATGATTCAACGGCGCACTGAGCAAATAGGTCAAAATCTGGGGTATCCCCGCCGTCACATCAATCCGCGCAGGCTTAGATTCGATGACCAACACCCAAAAACTCTCCTGTAAAATCAGCACATCCATTTTGCCTTGGATCGGGCTAGCATCGGGGTCATCAGCAATTTCCAGGCTAGTGCTAACTTCAGTTTTGGGCAAAAAAGGCGATTCTCTTTCAGAGACACTTCGTGAACGATAGAACCCCGCCAAATCCAACAGCGGTGACAGCACCACCAGTTTAATAACCTCCTCCAGCGGCGAATCTGATTCAGTCAGATATTCATAGTTAGTAGCCAGTCGATCGAGCGCCGTAATCTCTTCCGGTGCCAGTGGTGGTAAATGATTCAGCCAATCATCAAAGTAATGATCAGCCGTATTGGGTACTAAGCCAAAATTTTGGCGCAAATCGGTCAGAGTGAGATTGCGAGCATTGGTGAGCATAAAAATAAAGCCACAAAACTTAGATTCACTCTAGCATTTCAGCTAATCTCCCAAAAAGTATTCCAATTAACGTGCGGATTTACGACTAACTGGCTACAATAATGCATGTAAAGCTATGTAAAGCAAGCCAATGGAATTTCTATCCGTAGATGTCATTAAAGAGATCGCTGAAAAGTACGGATACTTGTCTGTCTTCACCGGCATTTTATTAGAAAACCTCGGCATTCCCTTACCGGGCGAAACCATCACGATCGTTGGTGGATTTTTAGCTGGCAGTGGTGAATTAAATTATTGGTTAGTATTGGCTAGCGCCGCCAGCGGAGCCTTTATTGGCGGAGTCTGCGGCTACTTCATTGGTAAGTCTGGCGGTTGGGCACTTATGCAAAAAATTGCCAAAGTCTTCCGGGTATCCGACAAAAAGCTAGAAGAAATCAAAGACAAATTTGCCGACAACGCCGTCAAAGCAGTATTTTTCGGTCGTTTCATCGCCCTATTGCGCATCTTTGCTAGCCCCATGGCCGGAGTTGTAGAAATGCCCTTACTCAAGTTTTTGGGTGTAAACTTTGCTAGCTCGTTGAGCTGGGCGGCAATTATGACTGGCATTGCCTACACCGTGGGCAAATTCGTCTCCTTAGAACAACTGGTTGCCTGGGTTGGTCAGTTTGCGATCGTGGCACTATTAATTGCCGCAGCTTGGATTGGCGTGCCTCTCTGGTTAGAAAGTCGAGCAGCCAAGCTCGAAGAGTAACTCACTTCACACAGGCCAAATAAGGTGCCACCGGAATGCCCCAGTTCGATCGACGTAACTGTTTGATCGTTGCCAGACTGGGACGAGTGCCATCGGCAAAAACATAGCCTCTGTTGATAATCGGATAGGCCGAAACAGCATTCACACCTAGCAGTAATCCAGTGTGATCTAGAATTGGTCCACCACTCATCCCTTGGCGGATGCGACCGCTGTAACCCAACTGATATCCGCGTTTTAAGGGCTGAGGTAATACCAGCGAAACAGATCCAGGGGTCATGGTAACTTCTGGCCGATCGAACTCAAAGCCCGCTGCAACCACCGCAGTATCTTGAGTAACTGACTGCTGCGACCACTCTGTCGATCGATAAATATTTGGGCTAATAAACTCCAGCACCGCCAGATCATTAGCCATCAACACTTGAGTATGAGTGCGCACCGCATTGTGTAACTGACCATCACTAGTTTGAATCTGGGCAATATCAGCCTTGAGCAAATTGTGAGCATTGGTCAGAATCCGATAGCGGCTGCCCACCTGGGATGTGACCCGATCAAAAATCACCCCAGAACCACTGATACTAGATGTCTGCACCCGCACTGTAACTTGTTTGATATGCGAGTGCAAGTCAATATTAGTTAGTGGTTTGCGAGCAGTAGGCGGTAGTTGAACCACCTCTGTACAGCCAGTATTAGCAGCAGCAGGTAGTCCATCCACCAATAAACAGCCAAATAAATGACCGACTAGGCAGATTTTAGCGATCACCGATTTCATTTACACCGACTTTATTTACACCGACTTTATTTACTTGGTGGTGCTTGACGAGAAATCACTGTGCGATTTCTCAACAAACTGCGCATATTCAAATATTTGCTAGCACCACCACCACTTTCGTACACGGGGCTGCTCACTTTCCCTTGAAACACCCCTTCTAATTGAGCAATTAAGTTAGAAGAATCAGCAAAGGGCTTAAGTTGAAAAAGCTGGTTTTGACCACTACAGGTATCACCTTCACTAGCTACCCCACAGACGATCGGCTGTTTTTTTACTGTCCCGGCAGTAATAAAGTTAAGCTGGCCGGAGTTCCACAGTTTTTGGAATTTTGCCGAAACCAACTGACAGCGTTTCTGAGTATCTTTGCCAAAATATTCTGATTTCCAGCGAATCAAAGCCACATTACCTTCTTTTTCGGGCTGCCACACCAAGGTAGTAGGGATTTGGCCACCGCTAGCACTATCAAAAGTCTGACCACAAAAGAATTGCAAGCTAGTAGCTGGCTGCTCTTCTGCGGGAGCTTCCTGAGCTTGGGCTGGCAAACCAGTAGCTAATAGACCAGCCATTAAAAGTCCAGAACAAGTTTTGCTGATAATTGATTGCATGATGATTCTCGTAATAAATAATGAGCTAATGCTATTTAAGAGTTGCAGATATTTGATACTTACCTTTCTCACCCCGCGCATTGGAGTTAGCGTGGATCAGATAAACACCAGTATTGGGTAAAGTGAAGCTGTTGATGCGAGAGTTCAGGTTCCCTGGGCCAGCATCATCATTTTGAGCGATCGGCTTTTCAGTCGGTTGGCCCTCCTTATTAGTGAAGTACAGTAGCAATACTGGATTAAAGTCTTTGCTGACTAAATCCAACGTTATTCGTTGTCCTGCAATGGCTTCAAAGACATACACGTCAACATAGCTAGCATCGTTTAACTGATTATCACCTTCCGCTAGCTCCCCACTAATTTTGCTACCATTAGTCGGTAATAGCTTAGGTTGACGATTTTTGGCGGTGGCGACTTGGTTGGGGCTAGGATCTCTATGGGTGGGGTTGGCCGAAAGTTGACCACTCCGATACTCACCCAAGAATTCTCGCACTTGGGCAACGTTAATCGCTCCTTGTTGACCACTTTCTGGTCTTACTTCACCAATTACTTGTCCACCAGCCCCCACTACCGGCAAAGGAGCCTCAAAATAGCCCCTAGAGTTGACTCCCACTAACTGTCCCTGACTATTAACCAATGGGCCACCGGAGTTGCCTCGGTTAATTAAGGCTGTATGGATAATATAGTTAGTCTTGCGATCGATCCGAATTACGTCACCTTGGGTAAAAGTATTGGCATTTTCGGTATCTAATGGGCTACCAATGGCATACACCCGATCGCCCACTTTCGTTGCACCAACGCTAGCCAAAGGCAAGAATGGCATACTGCGCCGACCGCTAATTTTAATTAGAGATAAATCTTGGCGGTTTTTAGAAAAGCCCAGCACATCAGCAGGAGCTTTGCTGCCATCAGCAAACAGTACCGTCACGACCTTAGGAGCCGATTCGGTCACATGAGCATTGGTGACAATTAAGCCATCTTTGCTAACCACAAAACCACTACCATGGCCATTACCAATCAGCACTGTCACCACAGCAGGCAGGGCTTGCTGATAAATTTTGCGGGCGTTTTGCTCTCCGCCTGCACTGGTAGACGGTTTAGCTGGAGCAGGGGTACTAAACCCAATTAACGCGCTGCCAGCAAGTAATAAGCAGATCGGAGATCGGAGGAAGCTGGAAATAAACGACATAATTAAATTGGTTCTTTCTTCTTATCAAGAAGATACACCAGCTTGCTACAAAGTTCCCGAACCTTCCAGATCATTCAAGATTTCAGCCTATTTGACTATGGGCATTTTCAGCACGGATCTGCATCAAGAGGCGACCCAGATGGTTACTACCCGATCGATCTAACCCACAGCCCCAAAAATAATCTACAGGGGAATCTTCAATGATTATGGCGGTTCCGGTATCTGATAAAAATTGGCGCAGCTCTAGATGAGCAGTGAACTTCTGGCGCAAGGCTTTTTCCATCACTGCTAATTTTCGCTGTGGCCAGTCAGCACTCGGCGAATGGCTATGTTTTCGCCCGATTGCTGCGGCTAACTCTGGAGTGGGAGCTGATCGAATTTTGGCAACCAGATACTCGAACTCACTACCCAAAAACTTCTGGGCTTGATAATAGTGCTCTACGGTTGGCCAATGCTGGCCATCTAGCTCAATAGCATGGGGTGAGAAGTTAGAAAAATAACCGTAAGGTCGATCGACTTTGTAAAAATAGATATTGGTCATTGGGGAGTGGATCGATAGCGGTGTCACTGATAGCGGTATCACTGACAGCGATCACAGTGGCCGCAGCGCCAGTTGACACCTTGATCGTTAAAGCCAAAGGCGATGAGTAAATATTGCCAACGGCAATTCTTAGTCTTAGCATATTCCAGCATTTGCCGATATGCACTAGGGTCACGACCTTTTAACTTACCGGGACTCCGCTGAAAGGCAAAAGGAGTCTGCCAAGTGAGCTGTCCTTGGCTTTGCCAAATCGCTAAAGAGATTTCAGCCTGAGGAAACTGCTGTTTGAGATCGGTGATGCTGCCTGCGATCGGGATTTTTTTGGCCAACCGCTGAGCTTGTAAATCTAACTGGGCAAGCTGGCTCAGAAAAAAAGCTTGGCGTTGTTTGTCATCAGGATACAGCCAGCCCGTAGGCTCGCAGACCAACATCATAGCTGCGGCAGGTTTACCATCTCGCCCTGCTCGGCCAACCTCTTGGACATATTCGCTAAGTAGTAAAGGTGTCTGGTAGTGGGCAATCCAGCGCACATCGGGTTTATTAATCCCCATGCCGAAGGCACAGGTACAAACCACAAATTGCAGTTCATCGGTTAACCATTGCTGCTCAACTTTCCGCCGCTGTTGGGCACCAAGTCCGGCATGATATGCGGCGGTTTTGAAGCCAGTTTGGGTCAGGAGTATCGCTAGCTCTTCGGCATCGCGGCGGGTGCGCACATAAACTAACCCAGCTTCTTGGGGAAAGCGATCGATGAACTGCTTCAGCTTTTTATGGCGACCTCGGGGAGTCCAGACAGTCTGGAGAGATAAATGAAGATTGGGACGGTGAGGGTTGATTAAGAATTTGGTGGGTCGATCGAGCTGCAAAGTTTCGATAATTACTTTCTGAGCAACAGGGTCAGCCGTGGCCGTAAAGGCAGCGATCGGAATCTTGGTTCCGGCTGGCTTATGAGCCAAAACTGCTGACCGCACGGCACCTAAGCGCCGATAGGCGGGGCGGAAGGTTTCGCCCCATTGCACCAAACAATGGGCTTCGTCTAAAATTAGGCCGTTGATTTGGAGCTGGGGTTGGATCAAGATTGACCAAACTCGATCGCTTAACAATGTCTCTGGTGACAAATAGAGCAATCGGAGTTGCTGGGCTTTGAGGAGTTCGATCGTCTGGCGTTGTTGAGTATTGGGCAACTCGCTATGCAGGGTGGCAGCAGCTAAGTTTTGTGCCCGCAGTTCTTGAACTTGGTTTTCCATGAGGGCGACCAAAGGTGACACCACGATCGTCACTCCCTGCTGTAAAAGCGCTGGTAACTGAAAACAAATTGATTTACCGGCACCAGTGGGCAAAACAATCAGAGTATCTTGCTGGTGCAAGAGACTGCGCACAATTTCACCTTGGGGTGGCCGAAAGTCTGGGTAGCCCCAAATTTTTTGGAGCTGGGCGCGAATATCTTGCTCCGAGATCTGCATAGCATTGGTTGAAAGACTGGTCAACCAATGTTATTCAAAGATTTATCAGATGGTCATCGGTCAGGTGGCGCGATTACACTGGGGGCAAAATGGAGATGATCGGAATAATAACATCAGGAAAATCTAAGGGAGAAACAGTTTGAGACTCCGCCAAAATTAGCTGGCTAGCATAGCCCGTTGGGGTGGGGTTCCGAAAAACATGAACTTGACGATTCTTTAAATCTACTACCCAATAATCTAAAATATTTGCTTTGGCATAGTGTTTATCTTTGACCTGACAGTCGTATCTCAAAGTGGAATCAGCAACTTCAATGATTAAGTGGATTTCGGCGGGTTGAGGATGATGATCGGCATAGTCGAACATGTTTCCTGTGACGATCGCCAAGTCAGGTTCAGGTTCTGAGGTGTCATTGAGTTGTACGGGTTCTTGGATGCTGACTAAAACCGGTCGATCGTTCAGCGAGGTTTCCATTGTGCGGGTTAGTAACCGCACTGTTAAGATATGCGGATTTCCTTTGGCGACCATGAGGGTGATTTGTCCAGCAATTAATTCGGTTCGTTCGTTTGGGTCAAGAAGACCTAGCTCACTCATACGGTGATAGTCTTGGACAGTCCAGGCTTTGAGGTTATCAAGAGTAGTGATAGGTTCGGCAATGGTAATTAAGGTATTCATAGTTTTGATTCCTAACCAGGCGGTTCATTATTGATATCAAAAATTCAACTCCGACATCTTCAGCTTTAGAAAGCGATCGAGCGGCAAATACATCCAAGAAACTCCCGGCTGCTGAGGGCTAGAGCTGGTCTTCTGGAACCCTAACGCCACCGCCATTTCTTCATAGCTAGGGTGAATAATTAAAGTATAGAACCCATTTGAGATCTATTTTAGTCTGTGGCTAGCCTTTTGAGCATCAAGCGGATAAAGCAAAGATTGAGTTTTGCTTTAGCATTTTCTA
>JAYSRP010000332.1:0-25287 GCA_043721015.1 Synechococcales cyanobacterium
TCACTTCGACTCCGCTCAGTGACCGAAAACCTTGATTTCTAGCAACTTTATAACTTCAATGGCTCGTTCTACCAAAAAAGCAACCACCCCAACGATCCAACGCCCCCCGGCTGAAGTTCTTCACGCCGCAGAACTCCAAAATCTGCAAGAACGTGATGGTCAAGATCCTCGCCCTGCTAATTGGATTCTCACCCCCCGATCGATTTTAGGTCTAACACTCAGACCAAATCTGTAACAGCTACCGTCAATGCTAGCATGGGTATAGTTTTGGGATACTGCACATGGCAATTTTACGACTCACTGATGGCACCGTTTACCACGATCGAGCAGATATCGATCGAGAGCTAGCACCCTTGAACATTCAGCTCCAACAGTGGCCACTCGGCAACAGCCCTCAACTCCTGAGCATTCTCAACCAACCGCAACTCAGCCCAGACGATCAAAGCTTTGTCCTCAGTCATCTCGATCACTATTTTGAGCAGCTAAAACCCAGCGGCTACCAATCTCGGGATATCATCGACATTCACCCTGCCCTACCGGGAATAGATGAAATGCTGGTTCGGTTCGATCGATGTCATACTCACGCCGATGACGAAGTGCGCTATGTGGTTGCCGGTGCAGGCATCTTTGGCTTTGTGCGCCCTGATCAATCTCAGATAGAACTCACTGTCCAAGCCGCCGAACAAATCAATGTACCTGCTGGCACCGAACATTGGTTTTACCTTACTCCGAATTGGCGATTCGTTGCCCTGCGCTACTTTATCGACACTAATGGCTGGACTCCAGAATACACTGATACGACAATTCTCTTTCGCTCATTGTGCTAATTCGCATGGCTTATCTCTGCATCAGCATCTCGCAAATAACCATCCTCCATATAAATAATTCTGTCTGCGATATCCAAAATCCGGTTATCGTGTGTTACTAACAAAATTGTGCAGCCTTTTTCCTTTGCTAACCTTTGCATCAACTCTACTACATCCCGGCCAGCCTTCTTATCCAACGCCGCTGTTGGCTCGTCTGCCAACACAATCTTTGGTTCCGCCACCAAAGCCCTGGCAATCGCCACTCGCTGCTTTTGTCCACCCGACAAATCATCAGGATAATAGCTAGTTCGATCGCCCAACCCCACAAAATCTAGCATCTCCCTTGCTTTAATAGCCATGGCTTCCCCAGAAAGACTATGATGCACCTCCAAACCCATCCGCACATTTTGGATAGCCGTGAGACTTTCATGGAGATTATGAGCCTGAAAAATATAACCATTGTGTCGCCGAACCTCGGTTAACTGTCGGTCACTCACGCCGCAAAGCTCTTGACCCAACACATGTAAGCTGCCTTCTTGAGCCGATCGCAGACCCCCAACTAAAGTTAACAGCGTCGTTTTGCCTGAACCAGAGGGGCCAGTCATAATAATAATTTCGCCAGTGTTGATTTCTAAATTGATATCAAACAGCACCTGCTTGCGCAATTGCCCTTTGCCAAAGTAGTGATTGAGATTGCTCACCGCGATCGCTGGTTCAGGCATAAATTGAATTGTCATAGTAATTAGTAGTGATCGGATTTGTGTTCTGGCCCCCTCTCCCTTGATGGGTGAGGGTGATCTAGAACATGTCCGCAGGGTCAGCCGATTGAAGTTTTTTGGTGGCGATCGAGCCAGAGATGATGCACATCACCAATGTCAGCACAAAAACAAAAATTGCCCGTGATAAAGTCATAAAAATCGGTAAATTTGTAGCATTCGCGGCTAGCTGATAAAGCCCCAAAGAAATTGCACCGCTGGGGATAAAGCCAATTAGGGCAATGATAATGGCTTCTTCAAAGACCACGCCTAGCAAATAGTTGTTGCTATAGCCCATCGCTTTGAAGGTGGCATATTCTTTGATATGAGAATTCACATCAGTCGAAAGAATCTGATAGACAATAATTACCCCAATAAAAAAGCCCATCGAAACCCCAAAGCCAAAGATAAAAGCGATCGGGCTTTCTTTCTTTAATACATCCTCCTCAAATTTGGCAAACTCTGCTCTGGTCAACACCTTCACATCATCTTGCAGATGCGCTTTTAGCGCAGTAGCCACCTGGGCAGGGCTATACCTTGGCTCCAGATAAATCAAACCCACATTTACATTACTAGCTTTTTGTTGAGGAAATAATCTTAAGTAGTTGTCTTCACTCGAAAGGATAATTGCATCGGCACCAAAAGAAGCGCCGAAATTAAATAGCCCATTAACTGTTATTGTGCGTTTACCAATTTCAGTAGAGACATCTTTACCCGCAGCTACCTGAGCATATAGTTCGCTGTAGTCGCCTCGCGCTTTGCGATCGAGTAAAAAGCTATCGGGCAGTTGAATTTTGTCTAATTGAGCATTAGCTTGAGGAATATTTATGGCCGGGACATTGGGGTTAAAGCCGATCGCCTGCACCTGAACTTTTTTACGAGTGGTAGTGTTTCGCCAAGAAACCATTCCCACATACATCGGCTCGGCTGCTTTGACTCCAGGCACATCGCTAGCTTCAAATAATCTGCGCCGGGAAAAGGTGGAGATATTTTGCATACTTTTGGCTTGGGTGCTAATTAACACCACGTCAGCAATTATTTCGCGGTTTAGCCGAGTATTGCTATCAAACAAGGCACTCTGAAAGCCCAACTGCATAAACATAATAATATCGGAAACCGCAATACCGGCCAGAGCCACAATGAACCTTCCTTTGTGTCGTTTAAGTTGTAGCCATCCCAAAGGAGTGCGATTCTGTAAATTCCGAATAAGTCTTAGCATGTTTTTTGTACTTGCATATATATTGATCGACCAGCAGATATTGTGCTTACAATTTAAAGATGGCCTTAACCTGTAAATTGGTGAACTTGGAGGCTTTTTGGCTAGATTCTGGATCTAAAATAATGCGGACTTCTACGATTCTGGAATCAATATTTTCGGTGGGGTCAGCATTGATCACATTTTGGCGTTGAATCTGCCAGCCGATCGTATCTACTTTTCCACTCAGATCACTTGGCAAAGAACTACTAGTAATTTTCACCGTTTGTCCTGCTTTAATTTTACTGATGCTAGTTTGATACACCTCAGCAACTACAGTCATTTGCGTGACTTCACCAAGCTCCAAAATGCCATTGTTGCCAACGGTTTCACCAGGGTGAGTATTGATTTTAAAAACCACGCCATTTTCTGGAGCCTTCACAAATGATTGATCAAAATTCACCTTGGCTTCTTGCTCCGCAGCGATCGATTGTTTTAATTCAGCCCGAGCAGCCGCAACATCTACCGGGCGCACTTCCTCAATTTTACTCAGGGTTCCTTGCGCGGAGCTGGCTTGTTTGCCACTGGTGGACTGAATCCGCGCTAACACTGCTTGGGCTTCGGAAACCTGCTTGCTGCCAGTAGCGATAATTCTTTGTAGATTTGCTTTGCCTTCACTAATTTGCTTGTTATCAGTGCTTTCGCTTCTGACCCAAATAGCTTTAGCTTCATTGAGCTGTTGAGCTAAAGTCTCTACAGTTAAGCGTTTGGTATCGTATTGAGACTGGGCGATCGCTCCTGCTTTATATAGTTGCTCATAGCGGCTTAGTTCACTGCGAGCATTACTTAACTCCGCTGCTATTTTTTTAATTCCTGCTGCCTGCACGTTTTTATCTCCCTCCAACTGAGCTTCTAATCTGCTCACCGCTGCTTGTTGCACAGCTTTATTCCCTAACCACTCTGCTTCTAATCTGGCTAAAGATTCTCGCTGCGTTTTTTCTTCTCCCAATGATTGGGCTTGAATGCGGGCAAGCTCCGATTTTTGAGCGTTAATTTCACCAGTTTTTGCCCCAGCCTGTACTTTGGCCAAATTGGCCTGGGATACCTTCACTGCTTCTTGGGCTTTAACCTGGGCAGCTTTTAGCTTTTCGCTGTTATCTAATACTGCGATCACCTGTCCGGCTTGCACTGTTTCGCCTTCTTCTACCAATAGTTTTTCCACCCGACTGCCTTGGCTAGATGCTGGAGCCGAAAGTTTAATGACTTTCCCTTTGGGTTCTATTTTACCAAGTGCCGTTACTGTCTTGATTTCAGGCGGGGCAATGGGCTGTTCTGAGGCAGCGGATTCGCTTTGTAATACTTGGCTGCCTAAAGCTTGATATAATCCAACACCAGCTAGGGCAACTCCGATTACTCCACCAAGTATTACAAGCTGTCGAGACTTGCTATTAGTAGTTTTCAAAGGTTTCGCAGATGTATTTGCTAACATTTTTCACCTTGCTTATGCTAATCTAAGAGAAATCAAACTAAATCGTTTAGTCGTACCCCTAAACTAAATCGTTCACTTGCTTTTGTCAAGGGTATATTTGGGATTCGATCGATGTAATGACCGAAAATCAGCGAAAATTTTGGCAAAATGAGGAGGTATGTAAGATGCAGCCCAGAAAAAAAATCAGCGAGAGAGGAGATATTCCTCATTTACCTAACATGGCCTCTGGTGATAGTAAGCCGCCGAACAAAAAAATCGAGGCCATTCTCAAAGGTGCCATGCAGGAGTTTTTAACCCATGGTTTTGCTGCAACTACGATGGACAATATCACGGCTGCTGCTGGTGTCTCAAAAGCCACTGTCTACAGCTATTTTTCAGATAAGGAAGCCTTGTTCATTGCTTTGATGGAGCATCTGATTCAACGACATGGTGACATCCTCGACCAGCTCAATCCGCATCTTTTTCAAGGAGAGCCAGCCCAGGTTGTGGTCAAAATAGCCAATATTTTTCTCGATCGATTTAGCGAAAGCGTTGGCGATACCCCAGAGCTACTAGATTTGCTGCGCTTGGCTATTGCTGAATCTGGTCGCTTCCCCCATCTGGCACAGCATTTTATTCTCAGTAAAGACAAGCAGTTTGTGGACTCTTTTACCCAGTATTTACAGGCTCATCCAGAATTGGGCTTAATTGATGCTGGCGCTACTGCCAGGGTTTTTTTGGGGACATTGGTACATTTTATGATGGTGGAATATATATTTCAGGCCAAAGAAATTTTGCCGATAGAGCGACAGCGATTAGTTAATTGTTTGGTTAGTTTAATTATTGGTCAGCGAAAAACAGATACAGATAAATATGCCGCAATTAAAGATAAATCCTCTCGTCGCACGCGCTCTAGCACTGGCACCTTTGAGCAGGAATACGATGAACCAAAACATCTGCGATCGATCAGAGTTACTGATACTGCCTGGAAAAATCTTGATACAATGGCTCAAAAAAATAATTTGACCCGCACAGAGCTGATTGAAAAGCTAGCACGAGGTATAGTTGTTTGACTATGATTGTAGATCTGATTATTGGAAGCGCATTGCCAGCAAATATCTAATATAATGATGAGGTAAAAATTATTTAGGCCAAAATAATGAGTGCAATACCCTACCTCATTGTCCATGATGCCGCCGCTGCCATTGAGTTTTACCAAAAAGCCTTTGGAGCTACAGAATTTGTGCGCTTAGCAAACTCAACCGGCAGAGTAATGCACGCGGAAATCAGACTGGGAGATACCAAGATTATGTTGGCAGATGAGTTTCCTGAGATGAACTATCGCAGTCCAAAAACACTCGGCGGCTCACCGGCTTCTATTCTTTTGTACATTGACGATGTAGACAAATTGTTTGCATCGGCAATTAGTGCTGGTGCAACAGAAACCCAGCCGGTACAGGATCAGTTTGACGGCGATCGGCGAGGAACCTTGACGGATCCCTTTGGGCATGTGTGGCTACTTGCCACCAGCAAGGAGGATCTCACACCAGCAGAATTACAAAAAAGATTTGCTGCAATGCTAGGGTAACTTCACTTCCACGGTTAAATGCTAACTCATTAATTGTATGAGTGGGCGATTATTTACTCGCGGGGTGGGCGGGTTTTTATTTGAGACTTTTGTTGCTACGCTTTGTTTTTGGATAAACCCGCCCCTACGAGTTGATTTGTCCACCTCGAAAACTGTATTGATAAACCGATGCAAAAAGCTAGCTAGGTAAATCAAACAATCATTAGACACCTTCTCAAGAGCAATAGTTTGTTTGCACTGTTTCATAGATTCCTGCCAATAACAACTAAATTAGTCTTTTTGGTATCATTGTACACATTTGGAATCATGGTCGGGTCTTTTTTATTGATGGTTTGCTCAATCAAGCATCCACTGCCCAAAACCATGTTCCACTGCATCAGCAAGGACATACGGAGCGCAAACTAAATGATGGCCGCACATACAACATAGTCAAAATATTCTACAAGCAGCAACAATTACAAGAGTCACTACAAAAATTGGGATGGCAGGGACAAGTTAGTGTCACTAAGAATTTTTTCTTACATGGATTATTAAGTTTGTCAGTATCAAAGGTAAAGTAGAGAGCGAATATGGCAATTACTTGCTATTTTCATTGTTTGACAGCCGCTGTTGACCATGGCCTTCCAGATATTCAAAATCAGGAAAATCTAAGATCGGAGCATCTAAAGTTGCATTTTGGCTAGTCGCTGCGTCTTTCAGTGTACCCATGACCGCAGCGGTGAAAAGGTTGTTATCGCCTACAGTGCTGGCCAACAAGGCTCGATTGCGGCTTTCCCAATAGTTACCATTATCCGTTACATCACATTCAATCCCCATAGCCTGAGCCGAATCTAACAGGTCAATAATTTTCAGATGAGAAGTAATAAAATTTTCCAAGCCACCATATTCAGGATTACTGGCATACTGAGTTTTACAGTAACCAAACCAAGTCCAATCCTGATCACCATCTGGGTAAATTCTGAACCCAATATCTGCCATAGAGCAGCCTTTACCGGGTATCAAGGTGAATCCAATGATATAGCGAGGATGACGGAAGGAAAATTTGCCATCTTTGTCGATGCTAGTAATTTCCGAGCCATGAACTTTAAGTTCGAGGTTGGGATCATTGCCACCATCATTTGCATCGATCACACATTCTTGATCTTTTAAAAAGACGATTTCGCCAACATCTACAAAGCCCAGATCCTTGGCAGTGCAATGGAGTGCCAGCACCTGTTTATGGATATTGTCTATGTTCTGTTTGATCGATCTCAATCGGTAAGAAATTGTTAAACCCATAGTCTTATTCCTAAGCTAGGAAGTATATTATGTGCAAGGAATTGGATAATGCTCTGCTTCAAATTTTTCTACTAATATCAAAAAAAGATTAAGCATCCGTTCTTCTTCTGTACTGATGTTCTAATGGCATTAGAGATTCAACGATTGCCAGAACTATTTGATACTCCGATTCGTGAGCGATCTGCTGGGATAAAACCTCTACTAGTAAACTGCCATAAATTTTAGGATTAAAAGTGAGGGTCATTTTTCCATTTCTCCTTATCGTATTCAGCGTGATTCAAAGCAATCATCTGAATACGAATATTGTCGTTCACCTACTCTTTATCCAATTTTAAAACAGCCATAAAAGCCGCCTGTGGTACATCTACAGTTCCTAATGATTTCATCCGTTTCTTACCTTTGGCCTGTTTCTGCAACAGCTTTTTCTTCCGAGAAATATCGCCGCCGTAGCACTTCGCCAACACATCTTTGCGGATGGCTGGAATCTGTTCGCTGGCAATAACTTTAGCGCCGATCGTTGCTTGGATTGGCACCTTGAACTGGTGACGCGGAATTAGCTCTTTGAGCTTTTCGGTCATCGCCCGCCCAATGTTATAAGCCTTGTCCCGATGGACAATCATCGCTAGGGCATCCACCGGATCGCCGTTGATGGCAATATCTAGTTTGACCAAATGGTTTTCCCGGTAGCCAATCAGGTGATATTCCATGCTGGCATAGCCTTTAGTGCGCGACTTCATTTGGTCGAAGAAATCTGTGACCACTTCGGCCAAAGGTAACTCATAGATCAGGGTGGTGCGGCCTTTGCTGAGGTACTTCATATCTACAAACACCCCCCGCCGAGTTTGGCAGAGATCCATCAAAGTCCCCACATAATCTTCGGGGGTGATCATCTCTAATTTGACGTAGGGTTCTTCGATCGAAGTGCGGTGATTGTTATCGGGCAAGGTGCTGGGGTTATCGATATAAATTGGCTCCCCGTTTGGCACATTCACTTTGTAAACCACCGAAGGTGCAGTGGTAATTAGGTCCAGGTTGTATTCGCGTTCTAGACGCTCTTGGATAATTTCCATGTGCAGCAGCCCCAAAAAGCCACAGCGGAAGCCAAAGCCCATGGCACTAGAGCTTTCTGGTTCGTAGTTCAGCGAGGCATCATTCAGGCGCAGCTTATCCAGAGCTTCTTTGAGGTCGGGGTATTGGTCGGCATCGATCGGAAACAACCCACAAAATACCATTGGTTTCGCTTCGCTATAGCCACCCAAAGCTTCTGCTGCTGGTCTGCTGACCATGGTGATGGTGTCACCAACTCGGGCATCACCAACAGCTTTAATCGAGGCAGCAAAATAGCCTACTTCCCCAGCATGGAGTTCATCTACTTGAACTTGTTGGGGAGATAAAATTCCTAATTCGTCAATAACGTATTCTTTGCCACTGGCCATTAATAAGACTTTATCGCCTCGGCTGACGCTGCCATCCACGACCCGGAAGTAGACCACCACACCTCTGTATGTGTCGTAGTAACTGTCAAAGATCAGGGCGCGCAGGGGCTGATCAACTGTGTCGGCGGGTGGGGGTACTAGTTCCACGATCGCTTCTAAAATCTCGACAATGCCGATGCCAGTCTTAGCCGAGGCTAAGATGGCATTGGAGCAGTCTAGGCCAATGGTTTCTTCTACTTCGGCGCGGACTCTTTCGGGTTCGGCTCCCGGCAAGTCTATTTTGTTCAGGACAGGGATGATTTCGAGATTGCTCTCTAGAGCCAAATATACGTTGGCTAAGGTCTGGGCTTCTACGCCTTGGGAGGCATCGACGATGAGTAGTGCTCCTTCACAAGCTACTAGACTGCGAGATACTTCATAGGAGAAATCGACGTGGCCGGGGGTGTCGATCAGGTTCAGCACGTAAAGCTTGCCGTCTTTAGCCGTATAGTTCATCCGGGCGGCTTGCAGCTTAATGGTAATGCCGCGTTCCCGCTCCAAGTCCATGTTGTCGAGGAACTGTTCTTTCATTTCTCGGTTGCCGACTGTGCCGGTATCTTGCAGCAGTCGATCGGCCAGGGTAGATTTACCGTGGTCGATGTGGGCAATAATCGAGAAGTTGCGGATGCGATCGACTGGAGTGTTGGTCATAGGAGCCTTGAAGGGTTGAAGCGCGCAAAATTTCACTACCCCCATTCTAAAGGAATCCTGGTGATTGAGAACAAGCAAACAGCCCAACGCCAACTCAAAGCTATGTCCATCGACAAATCACTGAATAATTCGTAGTAATTGGCTAGAGTATTCTTGGTCATAGGAGGGTTGAATCGTGAAACTTCACTACTTCTATACCTTAAAATAAAGGCTACCTATTTATTAGATAGCCCAAAGATCTTTAATCCATTCACCCAACTTGTCACTGTTGCCTTGAAACCCTGATATCGTTAATTTCTCACAACAAAGCTAATTAGTTATCTATTAGACAGTGAATAAATTCATAAAATAATTAGTTAATGCTTTACTATATCTGAGATTTTTCGTTTGGATTAGAACCATATTTGTTTGAACCGGGCTGACTAGACTCACAGGCAAATATCAAATTAGCGATCGGAACAATGCACCACCAACCGCTTCTACCAGTGTCGTGCATTCTGCGAATGGCAACAGCAATACTCGGAACTAAAACCGCCAAGCTATAGATATTACTCAGTATAGTTTGGTCAGTTTTCATGATTCTGCTCAAAACACCGCCCAAAATGGTTAAGCCGATACTAATAATAAAATTAAACAGAAAAAACATCCAGTATTCTTTCCTACTGGCACGTCCTGTAAACTCAGCATAGTTTTTCAGAACCTTAATGTACCATTCCATTTTGTACCTCTTTGAAGTTTAATTTCCAGTTGATTTTAGCACAAAAACTTATTTCAATTTTGTATTACTTTGATACTATTTCAGTGTACATAGTACTGAATTAGAACTGAAACTTCACCTGAATTAATGTGACTTTTGTTAACATTGCTCTGCTTGCTCGATCGCTAAGCTGCACCAGTAGCTAACGACCTAGTTCATGAAGCCGATCGATCTCCGCAGTCCATTTTGCAGTAGCTTCGTCTAACAAAGCTCGCTTGCTGCTAGTCGGTGGCTCCAAAACATCGCCGATGCGGATAGTCAAAGGCACTGCTGCCGGAATTTTGCGGCCAGGGATTTCCAGTTCATGGGTGCCCCATAAGCTGATCGGAATGACTGGAACTTGAGCTTTGGCGGCGATTAATGCCGCTCCAGCTTTGGGGTCAGCAATTTTGCCATCGGCGGTGCGGGTGCCGCCCATAAATACTCCCAAGCCCCAGCCATTTTCTAAATATTCCATGGCGGCTTTGATCGTGCCCGAACCAGCTCTCTCTCGGTTTACTGGGTAAGCACCATAAATTTTCATGGCGGTTTTAAGGACAGGGATGTCAAACAGTTCTTCTTTGGCCATGTAGGCTACCGGTCTACCCACACAGCAAGAGAGTAACACCGGGTCATAATTGCTGGCGTGGTTGCTGACTACCAAAAATGGCCCTTTTCTGGGTACTTTTTCGGCACCATAAATCTTGCCCTGCCAGTAGGTGTGCAGCATGGGGCTGACGACTAGCCATTTGAAGGCATAGTACATAAACAAACTAGGAAACGGTTCACGCTCTCGGGTCACGGTGTCGCTGCTCTACAAGGGTGTAATCTATTTTACTGGAGTCCGTGTAACTCCGACTCAGCTAACCGCTTGTAAAATATGAAATTTGGTTTGTAAGCCTCAAAATTTCTCTGCATATCAGCTTATTCTAGGTCAGACTCTGGCATTTTGCAGTTAGTAGCTTGGTAAATTATCGATGCAACCATTTTATTGATCCGATCCCAGTTTTTAGGATCACTAAAGTCCATGCCTAAATAATAGGGGTTAGTCTCGGTTCGCAAAGTAATGTAAATAACACTAGACAAAATAATAGTAGATAAAGCCAAAGTATCGAGTTCTGGTGAAAATGGCTGCTGTTGATTGATAAAGACTAGGCATTCCATGGCAACTCTAGTCCGAATTGCGGCAAATTCTTTGGTTAACTCATTGTGATCAATAATTTCCCAGCGCAAAATTTCTTGAGTAATGGGACGCTGGCGAATAGCCATCTGCACTTTAGTCAAAATATATACCAGCCAATCAGCAACCGATTCAGCTTTTATGGTGGTTGGATCACCGATTAATTCTGCCGAAGTTGGCCAATAATTACCTTCACCAGCATAGGCCATCAAAAGTTCTGGTAGGCCGCCAAAATAACGATAAATTAAGACTTTATCTACCCCGGCTTCTTTGGCGATCGAATTCACTCCCAAGTCTCTAAAACCTCCTCTGGCCAACTGTCTGCCTACTGCGGCAACGATGCGCATTTTCGTTTCTTCTTTGTCTCGTGCCATCACACTTTTCCTACTGTGTCACCGCTGAGTGACCATTCTAGCTTACATACACAAAAATACAATGTCGTAGCATCCAGAATTATGCCAAGTTACAGCTTCTATTTCTTCTTGTCACTTTACTGTGACTATGATAGATTAAATGTATTGTCACTTGTAAGTGACTTCCATCTTTTTCGGGTTATTACCATGAAAAAAATCACCTTTGATTTAGATATCTACTCCTATCAAATCGACTTTACTGGTCAAGTTCACAATGCCGTTTACATCAACTGGATGGAAATTGGTCGTATTAAACTTCTTGATGCCGTTGGATTACCAATCAGCACTTTGCTTAGTCAAGGCTCTATTCCGGCGCTAGCCAGCACCACTATTGCTTACAAAACGCCTCTATTTCAGAGCGATCGAGTCTGGATAGAAATGTGGCTTTCGGCGTTAGGTTATGCTTCTGCCGTGATGCGCTTTAACTTTTACAATACTGGGTGTAATACCAAAAATCCCCGTGATCAAGTTTTGGCTGCTGAGGGCTATCAACGTAGTATGTTTGTCGATAAAGATACTTTGAAATCTAAACGCTTTACTCGCCAAGAAAAAGATGCTTTTTTGCCATACGTAGAAGAACAACCGATGGAAAGCATCAATTTGTTGCCCAAAAGTCCTCGGTTTCGAGCTGCGATGAGTCGATCGAATAAGTAATTTCAGGCAGTTCATACCTGGGCAGTACAGGTGCTTCGCGCTACAATCAGGCTAGATTTCGATGTTTCCATCGAAAGTAATCTAGTGATGAGGAGTTTCCGTTTTATGAATAAGTCTACGATCGCCATTTGTTTGGCTCTAAGCACCACCTGCACCAGTCTTTTAACTAGCTGTACAGATCCAGCACCCAAAGCCCCCACCCCCAGTGCAACAGCGGGAGCCAGTACTCCAGCGGCGGCTGCACCTGATGTTAGCTCGCCGTTAAAGTTAGGCACATTGCTTTCAGCTACCGGAGATGTGGCTTCGATCGCCGCACCCTTGCCCGAAGCTGTGAAACTTGCCGTGGCCAAAGTTAACAAATGCGGTGGTGTTAATGGTAAGCCGGTGGCTGATGTAGTCTCAGAAGATGATCAGAGTAAGCCGGAGTCAGCAACAGCCGCAATGACTAAGTTAGTTACTGCCGATAAGGTTGCTGGAGTAGTGGGTTCTTTTGCTAGCAGTGTTTCTAGCGCAGCTAGTTCGATCGCCACCAAAAACAAAGTAATGCTGATTTCTCCAGGAAGCACTAGCCCTAAGTTTACTGAATCGGCCAAAGAAGGTAAGTTTCAAGGCTATTGGGCACGCACGGCTCCTTCCGATGTTCACCAAGCTCCTGCTTTAGCTAAAGTTGCTTTTGATAAAGGCTTGAAAAAAGTGGCAGTGCTTTCGATTAAAAACGATTATGGTACTGCTTTTGAGAAAGAATTCATTGCAGCTTTTAAGAAACTGGGTGGGACAATCACGAACGAAAACAACCTAGTACATTACGACCCCAAAGGTTCTACCTTTGATACCGAAGTAAAAACTGCTTTAGCCGGAAATCCTCAAGGTTTGGCAGCGATCGTCTACCCTGATGAAAGTGGTCCATCGGTACTGAAGGCAGCCTACGAGAGCGGCCTGCTCAAGAACGTACAGATTTTGATGCCCGATGCTGGTTACTCTGAGGCTTTTCCTAAACTGGTGGCAAAAACTAAAGAAGGCAAATCGATGTTGGCTGGAGCTTTAGGTACTGTGCCTGGTGCTAAAGGCAATGCCTACAGAGAATTTGAAGCTGCTTGGAAAACCACCAACAAGCCTTTTACACCTTACCTCGCCCAGTCTTGGGATGCCGCGATGTTGATGATGCTGGCGGCCCAGTCGGCTAAATCTAATACTGGTGAAGGTATCCAGAGCAAAATCCGTGAGGTCTCGGGTGGTACTGGTGACGGTGAAGCGGTTACTGATGTCTGTAAAGGCTTGGAGCTGCTCAAAGCTGGTAAAAAAATTAACTACGAAGGAGCTAGTGGTGCGGTGGATATCGACCAATACGGCGATGTTTTGGGCAGTTATGACGTTTGGCAAATTCAGCCTGACAATACTTACAAGACTATTAGTAACGTGACGATCGGAGTGGCCAAAGAAGGTGCTAAGCCCGATACTAAGTCTCCAGATCCTAAAGTGATCGATAAACCAAAAGAAGCAGAAAAGACTCCAGCCAAAGCTAACTAATAGCTGAGGTAGAATTGATGCGGGCTGTTTCTAGCCCGCTGCTTTGGTAGCTAAATAAGCTAGCAATTGGTGTTGTTGGCCAGATAATGCTGCTAAGCAAGTTGCTGCGAGTTCAAACTGCTCAGCTCTGCCCGCTTCTTCAATTTGGTGGGCGATCGAGGCGATCGACTCTACTCCTACATTAGCAGTGGCACCCTTGAGGTAATGACCGAGTTCTTGCAGATCTTTACTGCTTTGTTGCTCGATCGCACTGCCGATAATGACTATTTGCTCAGTAATATCTGCCGCCAGCATATTCAGCAGCTCTAGCTGAAATTCTTCGTCATCGTCAGAAATTTGACTCAGGCGTTCCCAGTCGATTTGTAAAGGCTGGCCGTCAGGATCAAGGTTCATGGTGGTGGGGTGGTGATAGCACTCGATCAAATTATACCCAGACAGAGCTGGGTAAACTCTATTCTCGATTGGTAGGATTTCTGGACAACCAGCTAAGTGACGGCATAGTTCTGTAATATACTCAGAAAAACCGTGGTATCTACACATGATTGACTTGCACCGCGATGCCAAAAATCTGTTGACAGATTTGATACGGCGCTATAAACACCAGGTAGACTATCTGGCCATTAGGTTAGAAGAATCTGAAGGCATTGATATTTTATTGCGGGGCGATAAGGTCGAGACTCTCAGCGAAAGTATTTCGATCGGTGGTCAGGTGAGAGTTTGTCACAATGGCGGCTGGGGTTTTGCAAGCTTCGATCGGCTAGATGATTTGGTCATTCACATTGAGAACTCGATTGCTGCTGCCAAAATGGTGGGTGAAGAAGAAACTGTTTTGGCTGACATTACCCCAGTACAAGATACTTATATTCTGCCCCTAACTGGCAGCGATCCACGTCAGATATCTTTGCTGGATAAAAAGAATCTTTGCCATCGCTACAACGAAATTCTGCGCCAGGTAGACCCCAAAGTTATTGCGACTTTGGTGCGCTATGGAGACAGTGCTCAGCGCTGTTGGCTGGCTACTTCTGATGGCACCCTGATTGAGCAGGCTTGGATTGATCTAGAAATGCGCTTCGCCGCCACAGCCCGCCGTGGTGAGACGGTGCAGACTGGCCGAGAAACTGTTGGTTCGCGGAGCGCCTATGAAGACTTGGCTAACTTGGATATGGCGGTGCAGGGGGCAGCACAGCGATCGGTAGCGGCTTTAACTCTACCCCCCATCCAAGGTGGCACTTATACGGTGGTAATTGACCCAGTTTTAACGGGCTTGTTTGTCCATGAGGCTTTTGGTCATCTTTCAGAAGCCGATATGGCCTACGAGAATCCTGATTTGCTGGAGTCGATGACTTTAGGGCGACGGTTTGGCAGTAAAGATTTGCAGATTTTTGATGGAGCGTCTTCGATCGGGCACCGAGGCAGTTATAAATACGATGATGAAGGTGTCCCGGCGACCACCACTCAACTGATCAAAGATGGTGTTTTGGTGGGTCGTCTCCATTCCCGCGAAACTGCTGGCAAGCTAGAGGAAGCCCCGACTGGCAACGCTCGATGCTTAAGCTATCACTATCCGCCGATCGTGCGGATGACTAATACTTGGATTGGTCGAGGCCAAACGCCGGTGCCCCAGTTGTTTGATGGCATCAAAGAAGGTGTCTATGCCAAAAATTGGTTGAGCGGCATGACCAATGGTGAAATGTTTGTGTTCACGGCTGGGGAAGCTTGGATGATTCGAGACGGTAAGTTAGCGGAGCCAGTCAGAGATGTAACACTAACTGGTAATGCCTTTGAGACTCTTGGCGATATCGAAGGTATCGGGGATGATTTCTTGTGGGATGAATCGGGTGGCTGTGGCAAAAGTGGTCAAAATGGCTTGGCCGTTGGCTGTGGTGGTCCAACCCTGCGGATCAAAGATGTCGTAGTCGGCGGCGAAGCTGATGAAATTTAGGGCGACCGTTTTCTTCCATGGCAAATTTTGGAGAATTTGCCAATCTGTTACAGGTTACAGGTCTTGCTCACAATAGAAGACTTTTATTTATTAGTCAGCTTTAGCTTAAAAAAATCATCAACAATTTGATTTAGAAAATCATGAGGATCTAAGTTGCTTTTAGCTGCATATTCCCTCAGTTTAGAAATATTGTCTGAAGATAGACGTATAGGGGCGTAACTTTCGGGGAAAGCCCAACTGCATTGCCCACATTCTAGTTGGCAACCGCGACATGATGTACTTTTGAAATTGTTACACTCGTCACACAGTGGTTGCCAATTGCTCAATTCATTATTTCCACCTCTAGTACGTGGGATTTTGTGATCTTGTTGAAATCGAACTTCTGGCTCTAATCTGCTACATACTGGGCATCTTTGTTGATATTTATGAAGAATTTGCTGCCAATCTGTATCGGAAAGTTTGATTCGTGGAATTCGTTTCTCAGTCAGAGACAAGTTTACCAGTTGATATGTCTTACCTTCTCTACCAATTCCAGTGATCCCTTCTTCTCCCTGTAATTCTCGTAAACGGCGAAAGACATCGATGTAGGGTTTATATGGTTTGCCGCCAGTATGCTGGTTTCTCCTAAATCTTTCGATCGCTTCTCTCAGTTCTTCTTCTTTTACCCGAGGGCCGGGAATACCATGTCCCAATGGCCAGAGTTCTTCTAAAAGTATGCGGTAGTAAGATTTATTAGCTGCACTAGGAGCGACAAACCCCTGACAGACCTCTGCTAGCCAGGTTTCTCGGATAATGTTTCCGGGAATTTGTTGCTCGCTAATGGTGGCGAGGGATAAGAATTTTTGTCTACCACGGCTTTTACGTTCGATAGCTTCGCTTGCACCAAAGGTGATCGCCATTAGTTATTCCCCCGTAGCAACCAAATAGGGTCAATATCTAGAACTTGGGCGATCGCATCTAGTTCGTAATCTTTCACAGAGCGTACTTGGCGTTCAATTTCTGAAATATCAGATTGTTCTAACTTCACTCCATGATCAACATTGAGCGCTGCTGCTAACTCAACTTGGCCTAAACCATGCTGTAATCGAGCTTCCCGAATTCTCTGTCCACTAATATTCTGTTTTTCGTCCACTATGAATGCCTCAAACTCACGATGAGATATTACTGGAAAGAAAAATAATTTGTAGACGATTTTCGTCTACGATAGCTTTTGGTGAACGAATAATTTATGATGAGCTGCATCATTAGGTTCTATATTTAGTGTTGATATGCGCGTTGCTTCCTTCTTTGCTGGTATTGGTGGTTTTGATTTGGGTTTTGAGAGAGCAGGAATGAACGTGGTATTTCAATGTGAGATAGACTCTTTTTGCCAACAGATTTTGAAGCGCCATTGGCCACAGATCCCTTTACATGACGACATCACCACCCTCGACTCAGCAATTATCCCTGCCTCTGACCTGTGGTGTGCCGGATGGCCTTGTCAAGACCTCAGTACCGCGAATACAGAAAGAACCGGGTTGGCCGGAAAGCGAAGTGGCTTGTTCTTCGCCTTTATGGACTTGGTTAGAGAAGTTCAACCAGCGTGGCTGGTCATGGAAAATGTGCCGGGTGTACTCTCCGCTGAGGAAGGCACCGCTCTTGAGGCAGTTATCGACACGATCGAAGAGAATGGGTATTTGGGGGGATGGGTATCGTGTAATGCTATCGATGCGGGCTTACCCCACAACCGAGACCGAGTGTTCTTTGTCGCAAGTTTTAGATCGGAACGTGCCTATCACTTCTTTGCTGACGGCAGCGAATTGTCTGGGGATACTAAGACGCGAGAATCGAGCAAGTCGCAAGTTAGATCCAATATTCGTAAAGGCGCTGTCGGAGACGCTCCGCTTGTGGTACAACGTCGCGGGGGCTTCGGGTATACCATGGCAAAGGGCATCTGCCCCACGCTACGCGCCCAAACTGGCGGACATCAAGGAGGCCATTCTGATCGACCAATACTCTGTGGCGAGAAACTTGACGTGGACAGAGTGGGAGAGGCTTATGGGGTTTCCTCCCGGCTGGACGGTCGCAGAGGGCGACTCATTGGCAACGCCGTTGTCCCCGGTATCAGTGAATGGATTGGACGACGAATCTTAGCGATCGATAACATTTTTGATGCCAAGTTTAGTAATTGACAATGATTGAAATTCGATATTCTGGTCAATACAACCTTGATATTTCTGGTACAGAACTCGATAGCTCCGCTTGCGCCAAAGGCGATCGAGGCGAAGGCATTAACGGCCAAACCGCCATGAATCAATATCTGCAAAAATTTCAGGCAGTGTGAAAAGCACAGACCTCTAAAGATTAGTAGAGATAGCATTCACTGGACAGGTCGGAATGCACTGCTCACAGACAATACACTTCGATCGAGCAAAACCCAGCTTAAAGGTCTCGGGCATCAAATACAGCGCCTCGGTTGGACAGACCCCGGTGCAAAGCCCGCAGTCTACACAGGCATTTTCGTCGATCGAGATTTCTCGATTACTCAAGCCCACCTGAATACCCTGAGACCTCATCCATTCGATCGCGGCTTCTAGTTCATCAATATCGCCTGATAGCTCCACGATCATTTTGCCGATCTGGTTGGGGGCTACCTGGGCACGAATGGTGTTGACTGCCACGTTAAAGTCTTTGGCCAGTCGATAGGCCACGGGCATTTGGATAGTGCGACGAGGAAATGTGAGGTTGACGCGCTTTTTCATGGCCGCAGGATTTAGATCTAAAGGCTACTTTCAGCTTACCAGACAAAAGAATTAGCTCCAATCATCTTCTTCGTCATCCCATTCTTCCTGGCGAGGTAAAGCCTTGGGTAAATTAAGTTTCGGGAAGCGATATGTCATGTCCCCATCGTCGTCTACCTCTGGTACAGCATTGAGCACTGCGACCTGTCGATCGAAATACTCTTTAGCCAGCGCCGCATCGACCTGAGCCACAGTCGCCAACTGAATCAGCGCCACGGTGCCGTTATTACTCTGAATTAGCTGATAAAAAGACTGTTCCAGGCGATCTTGGCGCTGTTTATCAGAATACCAGCGGGTTAGAAAGAATACACCTGCGCCACCAAAACCCAAAACTACAATTAGTTGAAACATAGTAGATAAAAAATACTAAAAGACTCCCCAACAATAGGGAGTCAGAGAATATGAAACTAAGCTGGTTTGACCAAGTTTTCGATGCCTTTAGTCACCTTGGCTGAAATAATGCCATCTTCGGCAGTCATTTTATCCAAAACATCTTGGCCTTCGACCACATAGCCAAAGACCGAATAACGACCATCTAGCAAGTTGCGGCCAGCCGGAGTTAGCTCTGGCTCGAATAAGAAAAAGAAGAACTGCGAAGAACCACCATCTGGCTCCGATTCTGGTCTAGCCATGGCCAAAGCGCCAAAAGAAGAAAACGGTAACACCGGCTCTTCGCTAAAGCGGCCAGCATCTTCCATGGTGACGCTGTACATGGGTTTTTTGTCGCCTTTGACCAGTACTTCTAAAGGCACAGCCCGATATTTTTTGGTTTTGGGGTCGATGAAGCCTACTTCGTCACCGGCTGGATCACCAATTTGTAAAACGTAAGAATCTTCGGCGCGGGTGAATTGCAATTTATCATAAAAGCCCCGCTGTACGAGGTCTACAAAGTTACCAGCGCTGACCGGGGCGCTGTAACCATCAATGATTGCTTCTACATCTCCTTTGGTGGTTTTAAAAGCGATCGTGGCGCGACCTTTGAGTTGAGGGATATTTTTATATTCGGCAGGTACTTCAAACGGAAATTCTGTGACCATGGATTCTTCTAAGGCTCCAATTTTGTCTAAGACGGCGTTGCGTTTGGCCTGAATTGTTTCCCGGTCTTTGGCTTCAGCAACGGTGGTCAGGTCGGCTACGTCTACTTTGATTTCTTCTAGCAGCGCGGTGCCAGCGGTTTGTTGAGCGACTGGGATGGTTTTGATGATGTCGGCGGTGCGAGTTTGCAAGGTAGAGCTGGCTTGCTTGACATCGGCGGCAATTTTTTGCCAGCGCTTGCTGCGAAGCTGGTTGCCAATGTCTTCGAGGTTGGCTTGTACTTTGCGCAGGTCTGGGGAGTCGATCGGCAGTGCATACCGCAGGATTGCTCGTGCATCGGTGATGGCGTTACCAGAGGGTAAGAGGGTGCCTGCGCTGAGGCTGCTTACATGGAGACTAGCAGAAAGGCTGAGGCAGATGCTCAGGGCTAGGATGCTACGGATGCCTACGCCTAGCTTGGCTAAAATAAAGGTTTTGATAATGTTCATGTATTATGGCTGTGCGGCAGACCAAAGTTTGGATGTTGCCGATCGATACGTTCTATCTTGCCATAGGAGAGCCGATTCTTCTACGGAGACGCTACGCGATCGCGTTTACTCTTACGGTAGAATCTGGTGTATGGGGCGCTGGTGGACAGTGATTCTTGGAGATAATGGTGTTGGTAAGACAACTCTTCTTTGCTGTTTAGCCGCAATGGAGCCATATTATTTTAAATGGCCATAAAGATACTATTGTTCCTCGACTAATTGAAGATATTTCTTGGAAGGGACGTTATCTAATGCATTCTGCTCATATAAGTATTAAAGCTGACTTTATTTATGGTTATTCCTTACTTGATAAATTTTTCTCCGCTAATCCTAGTTCTAATTGACCATTTTGATTTATTTGGATAGCCTCAGCCCAATCTAGATAATCAGTTAACATCCCAATTTCCTGAGCTACAGCCTTCAGGGACAATCTGCGCAATAGCTCGATCGTAATTGGTCTCTTTTCATCCCAAAAAATCATTGCATCCAAAAACTCCAATGCCGAAGCCGCAGTCACCAATTTCAACATCAACTGAGCTTCCTCTTCTGTCTCAAAAGACAAAAAATTCACCGTATCATCAAACATCACGGACTTCCCAGCTAAAGGACTCACTAAACAAAAACTCAAACGTTTATATAGCCCCGAAATAGCTATCTTCCATGGCTTAAAAGAATATGCCCCGATCCCAAAAATAGAATATGGGGGCTTGTTTTTATAGATAGAACTCTTTCTACTATTAAGATGCTCGTTATGATCTAGTAAATACTGCCAAGTTCTAGGTGCCTTTGATTGAATATTTTCGGTATTTTCACCGACACTTTGCTGAGTTATTAAAATCAGCTTACGACATTCATTAACTCTGCCATTGCCGATATCAGAACTCTTTAGCAATGGATACAAATAATCTTCTTCTAAAACATATTGTTCTCCCAAGCCATTTCGAAATAAGTTTTTATGTACACGCTCTAGTTCCATTACTTTAGAGCAATCATGTTTCACTCCAGAACGCCATAAATACCTAAAGTTTTGACCAGCTAAATGCTTCCATTTTTCATATTTGATAGTATCATGCAAAATCAATCCATCTCTTTGCCCGATCGAGTATACAGATTTTGTAGACTGAAGACTCTCATAAACTTCACAATCAATGCTATCAATATTATTAGTTGATAAAACAAAAAGACAAGCTTCTACTGCTGCTCCAAAGTGAATCCTAGCATCTATTAAATATATATATCCAGCAAATCTGTTACCTGATTTTTGTTTTACTTGACGAATAACTTTACGAGCCACAGCATATTTACATAGCAGTGCGATCGTCCCTTCTTTTTTTGATAACCATTCAATATGCTGTAAAAGCATCCATTCAGAAATATCAAAATTCCCAGACCCAGTAATAGCTTCGATTCCGCGTCTTTGCTGAAAATTTGATTTTGTTGGAAGATTTTTGCTGTTGAGAAGGCTTAACTCACTACTCGTTACCCAGGGCGGATTTCCTAGAATTAGAATATGGCCTGAAAGCTCAGCAATAAGAGTTTTCCAATCCATCTCGAAAAAATCTGCTTGTTGAACATTAACATTTTTGATGTTTGGATCATTAGTGATAGAAGAACTTGCTGCTGCGACATATTCAGAATTTACATCGAATCCCAAGATTTGAGAATTCTTGAATTCACTGATTGCTGCTCGTACAAAAGCACCTTTACCACAGCTCGATTCTATAATGACCTGTGGTAATATTTTATGATTTCGAATTAGTGTTTTACATACTTCGATCGCCAAGTCATCTGGGGTTTGAAAATCACCAAATTGCCATTTATCTCTTAACTTTACCATTACTTGCTATACCCTTACTATGCCGAGTATGCTACCAGCCTGCTGGATTACTCGGCTGTATTGCAATCGCCATTGCAAAGCATTAGAAATTGTCAAATAGCCTTGATTTGGCGGTGTTTCTAAAATCGTAACCGCTAGTTGATTAGCACCAATTTCATCAACTGGTAAATTCCTCTCTATGATAAAAGCAATGAGGTCATCGGTATTGCCATCTCTCTCCAAAATATCTTTGATACCTTTCGTTGTCTGGAAATCGGCTGTTCTGCTTTTATCCACAAAAACAGTATGTTGTATAGCTAATTGCCCAGTTTTATTCTTGGGGTTATCATATTTGTCGTATACAAATACCAGCAAATGATATCCCAATCCAAATATTTTTTGGCTTGCTGATCTGAAAGGACAAGAAGACTGTGGCTGCTTGATGCTTGTGACTTTAATATCGACATTGAGAGAGGGAAGATCAATTCCCAAGGCTGAATTCCCTGGCTCATAGGCATAACTTTCAGCCAAATATGCGGTGAATTTATGCTCCAGATAAGTACCGACAGCTTTTCCATCGGTCACTCCATAAAGTAACGGTTCATTGTGTAGAGATTCGATCGCTGCAAACCGAGCTGCTGCGGCACACAGACTCTCGATTGTTAAAGCTGGCTTCATTATTGTCCTTTATAACCCTGTTGATAATAGTACATTAGCTTGTATCAAGCATGAATTTTATCATTGCTGAAATTGCTCAATTTCCGGCCAATGGTAGAATTGTCTTAGCAAAATTTATTCTTCACTATTATGTTTACTCGCTTCCAGCACCTGGTCTGTGTAATCTGCTTAGGGATCTTCCTATTTCTCTCGATGCCAATCCCAGCCTGGGCGAACGCCTATGACAAACAAACCCTCATTGCTGCTGACTTTGCGGGCAAAGACCTGCGGGGTTCGCAGTTTAACCAAAGCAACATGCGCAACAGCACCTTTAAAGGCGCAAACCTGCAAGGCGTAAGCTTCTTTGGCACCAACCTCACCAACGTTGATATGAGCGGTGCCGATCTGACTGGGGCAGCGATCGATAACGCCAGATTTAGCAACACCAACCTCACCAACGCCATTTTAGTGGGAGCCTTTGCCACCAGCGCCAAATTCACCGGCGCAACCATCGAAGGCGCAGACTTTACTGACGTATTGTTCCGCAAAGATGTCCAGAAAATTCTGTGCGCCACTGCCAGCGGCACCAACCCCACCACTGGTCGCAAAACCAGAGAGACTTTAGATTGCCCCTAGACTCGCAGCGGGGAGTTGCATCGGGGAATCTCACAAATTCGGCTAAACTAATCTCTTGGCGGACTCTTCCAGGACAAGAAAAATGCGCACCATTGACGAAATTAACGATCGAATTGCCAAAGGCACTGTAGTAGTGTGTTCGATCGAGGAGTTTAAAGCCAAAGTACAAGCCGACGGGGTCAAAGCAGCCGCCAAGGCCGTAGACGTAGTGACCACCGGCAGCTTTGAACCAATGGAATCTTCTGGTGCCATTATTAACCTCGGCCACACCGACCCACCAATTAAAATTCGGAGCTGCTGGCTAAACGGCGTACCGGCTTACGCTGGGTTTGGAGCGGTAGATTTGTATTTGGGAGCCACCCAACTGGCTGATGAGGGAGAAAACGAAGAGCGGGGTGGTGCCCATGTTATTGAAGACTTGATTGCCGGTAGAACGGTTAATTTACGCGCCGTAGGTCAAGAGACCGACTGTTACCCCCGCGCCAGCTTTAATACCACGATTACCAAAGACACCATTAATCAATTCTATTTATATAACCCCCGTAACCTCTACCAAAACTTTATTGTGGGAGTCAACGGCGGCGATCGAACTCTCTATACTTACCTTGGGCCATTGCAGCCCCGCTTAGGCAACGCGGTTTTCTCGAACGCCGGGGCGATCTCGCCTTTGTTAAATGACCCCGAACTGCAATCGATCGGCATTGGTAGCCGCATTTTCTTGGGTGGTGGCATTGGTTACATTGCTTGGGAAGGTACTCAGCATTTTCCGATGCAGAAGAGACTCGATAATAAAACCCCAGTTGGTCCGGCGGCGACGTTGGCTTTAGTGGGTGATGCCAAGCAGATGGATCCTAACTGGGTGCGGGGTTGTCACTTTAAAAACTATGGCCCTTCTTTGATGCTGGGGGTAGGGGTGCCGATTCCAATTTTGAATGAGCAGATTGCGGCTCGCTGTGCGATTACTGATGACCAAATATTGGCACCGATCGTCGATTTTTCGATTCCGCGTCGGGTGCGGCCTACTTTTGGTTTGGTTGACTATGCTCAGCTCAAGAGTGGCAAAATTAAAATTGAGGGACGCACGGTAAGGGTTGCGCCTTTGGTGAGTTTGAGTCGATCGCTGGAAATTGCTCATTTGCTGAAAGATTGGATCGCGGCCGGGAAGTTTACTTTGACTGCGCCAGTGGCAGCATTGCCAATCGATCGAACTTTTATTCCTCAAGATCGGCGTAGCAGTGAACCGTTAAACGACGAGTAAAGTTATAAAAAGACAAAGTTATCATTAGCAGCATTGAACACCCTCACCCCCAACCCCTCTCCCAAGGCGGGAGAGGGGAGCCGGAGCTAAAATATTGATGTCCTGCGTTAAATTGATGGCCAATGAGTAGGACAATTTGTAAGGAGAAAAATGGCTTTCACTAACTATAAAAGTATCGCCGATGTCTTACGTTCTTTTCCCTTGAATTATCAAGAACAGGATTTTATCCAAGATCTGGGCTTTGAGTGTGATGACTACTTTATATCTCGATTAAATATTATTTTGCAAGAAGGGATTGTTTTTAATTCAGAATATGCCATCTGTGAAAACATTATTTCTCCAATTTTGACTGAGGTATGGCGGTCTTATATGCAGCAGTTTTTGATTTGGAGTCATCAACCGCTCAGTTATGATGAAAATTTATCGGGTGTGCCAGATTATGTGGTGGCTCAGCGTTCTCCTCGGGGTAAGGTGGTGCTAGAGAAGCCATTTATGATTTTGGTGGAGGCGAAGAAGGATAATTTTGAGGAGGGTTGGGGGCAGTGTTTGGCGGAGATGTTGGCGGCGCAAAAAATCAATGATGATCTGACGAAAGAGTTATTTGGGGTGGTTTCTAATGGCAAGCTGTGGGAGTTTGGGGTTTTAGATGCGGAGATGTTTAGTGAACTACCCAGCGCTCACCTTACGGTAGAGCGTGGGCTTCTCCTTTCAACGACCACAGCCTCTTCAGTAGTAGATTTGAGTCCATACTGCTTTGGTCTTACATAGCCTTCAGGAGCAATAACGCTGGTTCCCAACGTCAATACGCGCAAGCCTTCATTTTTAATGTTGATCGCGGCGTTGATGTCTCTATCGTGTCTTTGTCCACAATGAGAACATTCAAACTCACGAACTGATAGATCCATCTTTG
>JAYSRP010000333.1:0-9763 GCA_043721015.1 Synechococcales cyanobacterium
ATTCGTTGACTGATGTTTCTGGAAGAGGAAATAACACTGTTACCGAAAACAATCAAGCTGCTGGTACTGCACAACAACGTGGCAGCCGTCGCTAGAATACATCAGGGCGTTTTCAACACCGCTTCTTAGTTTTTAAAGCGCCCCTTCAAATTCAAATAACTTAACTAACTTTACTTTTTTAGAGAAAACACATGTCTTTACGTAATATTTCGATCGCATTAGCTTCCGTAGTAGTTTTGGCTGCCGCTCCAGCATTTGCTCAAGATACAGCAATCAACCAAGACAACGTTAGTACTACAACTATTACTGGCGACCGTAACACAACCAAAACCACCAACAACCAAGCTGCTGGCACTGCTCAACGTGGCCGCACTGGTAATTCTGGCATTTCTCAGAAGAACGATTCATTGACTGACGTTGCTGGCAATGGAAACAGAACTACTACCGAAAACAACCAAGCTGCTGGTACTGCACAACAACGTGGCAGCCGTCGCTAAGAATCTGTTCAGACACTTTTGTCAAAATAGATTAGAATTCTGGGAGTTACAACTGAATACTGTTGTAACTCCCATACATCTTAGGAGGGTGATTATGTTTCAGAAAAAAATGCTGATAATCAGCACATCAATTGCAGTTGCAATGACGGTTGCTGGTCAAGCAAATGCCGATGTCACGATCATCCATGATGCTGATGGTGGTGCCCAATTGCAAGCTGGTAAAGTGAAAATATCTACTGGTGCCAATGGTGGTTCTCAAGTAGAAACCGGTCAGATTCGGTTATCTACTGATGAAGCATTCTTGGTTAGCCGTCGGTCTAGGTATCGTCGCTATGGTAAACCTGCAATCCCGACAGTTAAGGTTCCGAACGCAAAAATACCGTCAATCCCTATCGTCAGATCTCCCGGTTTTAAAATACCTACAATCCCTACTACTGCTACCAGAGTTCCGACCGTAATCCAAAGAAATGAAACATATGGTAACGGTAGTGTTTACAGCACTCGGACATCCACTCGCACTAGTAATGGCAGTTCTAGTAACTCGCAATCCACTGTGATCCGTGGCGATGGTCATTCTCACACAAATTCTAATCACGATTCCGACGATTAATTAGGTTTTTAATAATGAAAAAACAACTATCGACAATATTCTTGCTAGCTGCCACTGTTGCCGGTGGAGTCTGCTCGACGGCTTCTTTTACCAGTGCTCAAAGCGTTGGTAATACTGTTAACAACACCAGTGTTGTTAACACTCTTGGTACTGGTACTGCTGTCAATAACAACCGTACTTCTCGCAGCGAAATCAGAAATCCTGGTGGAACTAACGTTCATAACGATATTCAAATTGGTGTTCATGACAGTTGTGGTCAGTCTACAGTGAATAACGATGTAAGTCATCAAGGCTCGATCGGTTCGCAGGTTAGCATCAACTTAGATCTTTGTAACCCAGCGGCTGGTGCTCAAGGTGGTCGTCGTAACAACAGACGTTAGACGACTCTTGCTGAACCCGAATATTTTTGTGATGCTAAATAGCTGATGGAGTGATTCAAACTCTATGGTTGTTTAGCATTTGCCTTATTTGTAATAATTAACTTGGAGCTTAGTGATGCGCTTACTTACTACTGGTCTTATTGTTTTATTAACAAGTTGTACTCTCGTAACTTATGCTGATCGAGCATTTAGTGAAGATGATGTGAGTCAATCGAGTATATCAGTCAATCGTGGCAGTCTCTCTGGTGCTTCCTTATTGCTGGAAGTCGATGCTCCGCAGTCGGCCAAGCTCAATGGTACTGTGAAAATCAATGGCAAAGTAGTGGCCAATCTTGGTAGCACCCGATCAGTTTCGTTGGCTAGCTGTGTCGCTAGTTCGGGTTGTGAGATCGACGTGGCTGCTACTTATCAGCCTAATTCAGCGGTTAATATGGCTATCTTCAGCACCAACGGCTCTTTGCGATCTGAGCAACAAAGCACTGGTAGTGGGGTGATGAATCAAAAGTTTGTGCTTAATATCCGTTAATTTCCAATTTGTTTAAGAAATTTCGGGAATACCGCAGCGCAGCTTGTAGTTTAAATCATGCGCACCGAGAATACTTTAAGTGAAGTCTTAAAGTATTTTAATCTCACTGCTGCTAAATAATTCGGAATAGCTCGACATAACTCTATTAACTCACCTCTTTGAAGAAAACACATGTCTTTACGCAATATTTCGATCGCATTGGCTTCCGTAGTAGCTTTATCTGCTGCTCCTGCATTCGCTCAAGATACAGCAATCATCCAAGATAGTGTTAGCACTACCAACGTTAGTGGTAGCCGTAATACAACTAAGACTACTAGCAACCAAGCTGCTGGTACTGCTCAGCGCGGTCGCACTGGTGGTTCAGCAATCTCCCAGAAGAATGATTCGCTGACTGATGTTGCTGGCAATGGAAATAGAACTACCACCGAAAACAACCAAGCCGCTGGTACTGATCAACGTGGCAGCCGTCGCTAAGAATCTTTTCAGCAGGCTCAGCGCTCAAATAGAGTGTTGAGCCTGTTGTTATATGTCAGAGAAACAAATTTTCCTGGCATAAAATGCTACTATCGGTAGTATAAAATGCACTCTAATAATTTAGGATTATTATGAAAAAATCACTTTTTGCAATGTCTTTACTAGCTGCAACTACTATTGTTGGATTTTTCTCGACAGAAGCTTTTGCTCGTCCTAACAACAGTAACACCATTAACCATACCAACGTTAATAACTCTTTGGGTAGCAATCGTCCGGTTAATATCAATCGAACTTCCAATGGTGAAGTAAAAGAACCTGCGGCAGTTAATAACAATGTAGGAAACGATAGCAGCATTATTCTGACCGGTAGCTGTTCGCCTTCATCAATTAACAATACTGTTAATCAGCAAGGTACTGTTGGCTCTGGCCAAAATATTGTAGTAGAAGCTTGTAATCCAGCGGCTGGTGATGCTGGCGGTCGTCAAAATAGACGTTAGATAGACTTGATTGTTGAATCTCAGAATACTTCTAAATAGCTAAATGTCTTACTGAATAGTTTAAATTCTTGAGTCATTTAGCTTTTGAATTATAAATATAAAGTTTATAGGTTGCTTCCGCAATGATCGCTCACAAAACTGTATTAACCAATAACTGAATTCAAATTCTCCTTATTTTATGAAAACTAAACTTTTCTTGATGTTGTTTGCTCTTAACGGCTTACTCTTGGGTGCCAATAGTGCCTCGGCGGCATCAACCAGCCAAAGTGCTTCTAGCCTTAGCCATACTATTGCTAATTTGGTTGATTTAGATGCTGATGCTCAGAGCTTGGTAGAGTCGGCAATTAGCCGGGCTTTGCTAGCTAAGAGCATTAAAGATAACGATAAAGATGTGCATATTGGACAGCAAATCATCAATGGTCGGGTTGCTAATCCTCACCATGGGCCAATCATCAACGGCAAGATTGTTAACCCTAACTCCGAGCCAATTATCAATGGTCAAGTTATTAACTCTAATCCAATCATTAATGGTCGAGTTGCCAATCCTCGTCCCAAGCCTCCAGTTTTGATCAATGGCATTATTTACAACCCAAATCAACAGCCTCAGCAAAGGTAACTACCAGGTGAATTAAGTCTTAAACATATAGAAATCAAGAGGAATGATCATGTCTGATGCTCTGTCTCCCAAATCAAAAAAAACGCTGATGTGCCCTAGCGCTGATGCAGAAATGTCTGGCAGTGTAATTTTTGGCATTGTGGCTGGTACTCCTGAAGAACCCCACGTAGTTCATCTCGATCGAGTTAAGGCTATTCCTCAAGAGTTGCTGACTCTTGAGGCACCGGTAAAACCCTCGGAAATTTTTCGGATTGCTGCCACCTGTATTGAAAATGGCTGTATGCATTTTGATGGTACTAACTGTCGGCTGACTGAACGGATTATTGATGGCTTGCCCGCAGTATCTGAGCAGCTACCAGCCTGTGCGATTCGCTCTAAATGTCGCTGGTGGCATCAAGAGGGTAAAGAAGCCTGTTTCCGTTGCCAGCAAGTAGTACGCGATAATTACAATGCCACTGAGCATTTATTTAATACTGTAGACCCATCCATTTACAGTCAGGTTTAATTAACCACCGCTGACTGGTGGAATTAAAACTAATTCATCGCCATCTTGCAGTGGGCGATCGGCCTCTACAAAATCTAGGTTTACTCCTAGACGAGTGACCGATCGCCATTGATCTAGTTGGGGATATTTATCAATAAACCCTTGCAAGACATCGCCAGCAGAAGTTCCTACTGGCACTTTTTGGGTGATTTCGGATTCACCGATGACCTCTTGGTAAACGGCAAAGAGCTTGATTGAAACTTGGATATAGTCATTGTTCATGATTCTGGTTCTGCCCAGCGATCATCTTCTTTGATCAAGGCAATCAACTCAGATACGCCATCGGCCTCTGGCACCTTTTTAATCTCGGTTTTACCGCGATATAGCGAGATGTAGCCCGGTTGTTTGCCCACATAGCCGTAGTCGGCATCAGCCATCTCACCAGGGCCATTGACGATGCAGCCCATCACCGCAATATCTAGGCCAATTAAATGCTTGGTGGCTTCCCGGACTTCGTGCAATACGTCTTCGAGGTTGAAAAGCGTGCGGCCACAAGAAGGACAGGCCACATACTCCACCATGGTTTTGCGCAGACCCAGAGCCTGCAATATTCCATAGCACACCGGAATTTCTTTTTCCGGTGCTTCGGTCAACGAAACCCGAATGGTGTCGCCAATGCCTTCACCCAACAGGGTGCCAATTCCGGCAGTAGATTTAATCCGGCCATATTCCCCATCACCAGCTTCGGTGACTCCGAGATGAATGGGATAGTCCATGTTTTCGGCATCCATTCGCTGTACCAACAGGCGATAGGCGCTGAGCATTACCGGCACCCGTGATGCCTTCATCGAAATTACAATATTGTGGAAATCCATCGATCGACAGATCCGGATACATTCCAAAGCTGATTCCACCATTCCTAGGGGCGTATCACCGTAGGTAAACAGCATTCGCTCACCCAAAGAGCCATGGTTTACCCCAATCCGCATCGCCTTATTTTGGTCACGCAGGCTAATAATCAGCGGCTCTAGGGCTTCTCGCATTTTGTCTTCAATTTCTTTGAATTCTGCCGGAGTATATTCAGTCCGGTTATCTTGGGGCTTCTCGAATACATATAGCCCTGGATTGATGCGCACCTTGTCTACATGCTTGGCTACTTCTAGGGCGATCTTCATACCATTGTGGTGAACATCGGCCACCAAGGGCACCACTTGATAGGTGGCGGCCAACTGGACTTTGATCTCGGCCAGGGCTTTGGCATGTGCCATGCTGGGCACCGTGACGCGCACAATTTCGCAGCCAATTTCGTGCAGGCGACGAATTCCAGCCACTGAGCCAGCAATATCTAGAGTATCTTCGTTAATCATCGACTGCACCACCACCGGATGGTGGCCGCCAATTATGACACTACCCACCGCTACTGGGCGAGTCTGACGACGTTGAATAGTGCCATCAGTAGAAAAAGGATTGTGAGCGTGGGATTGTCTGGAGATGGTCTGCATGGTGACGACGATAAGATTCTGACCACCACTCTATCGCAGTTGACTGGCCGCATTCAAGACCCTTAACCGCCAATTAACAAGCCGACTAACCGAGTAGCCATAAAGCCCAGAGTGCCACAAACCACTGCTACTAAAATCATCATGGCTGCTACTTTCAGCCAAAAGACCAGTGGATATCGACCAATGCGAATTCTGTTTAAGCGCTCAACTCGATCGCCTTTGGCGGAAGCGAAGCTATCGACTACCAACCGCGCCAAAGATTTGGGGCGACGGCCTTTCATGGGGCTGCGCTGAGCGATCGATCTTATGGGCAAAGAGTTGTTCTCTGGCTGAACAGTGCGCATCTGTTCGGCCAGATCGCGGTTACGGCGGTGGAGCTGACGGATGCGCTCTTGATTTTGCTGATACTCTGCTTCTAATCGATCAATTTTTGGAGTCCGACGACCAGGTCTACCGACCTTGCTAGAGATCTGATGCATAAGTATGAGGGGTGAAAAATTGTGTGCATTAGTATTAAAATCTATCACAATCACGGCAAAATCTCTATCTATATCGATATAAAGCGAAACAGTTGTTGATCAAAAATTATTAATTTCAAGGAATGATTATCTACCCAGAGATTTGTGGTGCTGACAAAGTATTTTGTTTGAATAGATGATTTTGTGCTATCTTCTTGAATAAGTTTCGTGGAGTCCGGTACAAGTTAACGACTCAACCCAGCATTAGCTATGCCCAGACCCAAAGGAAAAACTCTCACACCGCAAGACATTTTGGACGTGGCAATCATTTTGCTAGAGACTCAAGGTGTGGAAGACTTCAGTATCAATCAATTAGCCAAAGCTTTAGCGATCAAGCCACCTTCGCTGTACAACCATTTTGCTGGAGATGAAAATATTCGTCGATCGATTCGTCTAGAGGGTTGGAGAAGAATTGCCGAACAGTGCTTGCCAGATATTCAGAGTAACGATCACCCGGTAGACTTGATTCAACGCACAACGACTAAGTGTCGAGAATTTGCGATCGAAAACCCCGCCCTGTATCTCTTTACTATTCAACATCCTTTTCCTCAGTCGGACATTGAGTTTGCGCCAATTTTACATCACATTTTAGACGTGTATGTCACCATTTTGACTCCCTTTGGTTTAGGACAAGAGGATACGCTTCATGCGGCGCGGCTCCTGCATTCTTCGGTTCATGGATTTTTGCTGAACGAAATCTTAGGATTTTTTGCAGCAACAGAATCGACGGCTCGTAGCTTTACCTGGATGGTCGATCATTTGGTAGAGTCTTTTTTGCCCAAGCAAGCTACTTAAATGCGGTTTGTCAAATATGCGGGAAACCCCCAGACAAGATTGGTAGCACTCAGGGTATGTTAGCTAGAGCACCGTCGTATTTTAGTAGATATTTTAGGAACCTCGTCATGCTGGACTCGATAGCTTCGCTTACACCTCCGGTGATCGAACAACTTGTGGGCTTTGGCACTGTTTTTGGAGGTGCTTTAGGGTTAGTGCCTTTTTCGATCGCTCGCAGCCAAGGTAAAAAACAGTTTGCCACCATTGCTCTGATCGCCTGCTTAGTTTCGGGTTACAGCTATGGTGAAAAACTCGCTCTGCCGGTTTTTACGAGCCTAAGTATCATGGCTATTGCTAGTGGCAAAGCATCTACACAAAAATCTCCTCAAATAGAACCGGTTCAAATCGACCTTGATTCATAACATTTCGCCTTTCGAGTTGTAGGATTTTGCCTGTGATTCATAAAACTTAAACACTGGGTTGTGCGATAGAGCCGGTTTGAGTAGTACTGTGAACGGTATCAACCCTATCAAAAACAAAAGTTATGATACAGCGTGGTTCAACCGTGCGCGTTTTGCGTAAAGAGTCCTACTGGTTCAGAGACACTGGCACCGTAGCCTCGATCGACCAAAGCGGCATTAAATACAACGTCATCGTGCGTTTTGACAAAGTTAATTACAATGGCTTCAGCGGCAGTGCTACTGGTCTGAATACCAACAATTTCGCTGTCAGCGAACTTGAAGAAGTCGGATCGCCACCAAAAGCAGCAGCCAAAGCTCCTGCGGCTAAGGCAGCTCCTAAAGCGGAAGCCCCCAAAGCCGAAGCACCAAAGGCTGAAACGCCAAAAGCTGAAGGCTAAAAACTTCTTGAAATTACAGCTTGCCAGACCAAAGTCGTTAAAATGACTTTGGTCTTGTTGTTTGTATAACCCTATGCCCGAACTCCCCGAAGTCGAAACCGTCCGCCGTGGTTTGCAGCAGTTTACCTGCAATATTCCGATCGAAGAAGTTCAGGTGCTTTTGCCTCGCACGATCGATCATCCTGACTCAGCCGTGGATTTTGCCAAGAGCTTGCAGGGTTTGATGCTAACTGAATGGCTGCGGCGTGGCAAATATTTATTAGGGGTCTGTGCCGATCAAAAAGGTCAGACTAAGGGGTGGCTAGGAGTCCATTTACGCATGACTGGGCAGCTTTTGTGGTTGACGACTCCCACGGAGCAAACCAAGCATACGCGGGTGCGCTTATTGATGCCCAGCAATCAAGAGCTACGCTTTGTCGATCAGCGCACCTTTGGCAAAATGTGGTGGGTGACGGCCAGTGAAGACCCTAATCAGGTGATGGGCGGCTTAGGCAAGTTGGGACCAGAACCTTTCTCGCCAGAATTTAGCGTAGATTATTTGGTCGATCGGCTCCATCGCTCTCGTCGCCAAATTAAAGCTGCGATTTTAGACCAAACCCTGGTGGCGGGCGTAGGTAACATTTATGCCGATGAATCTTTGTTTCTGAGCAAAATTTTACCCACTGCTGTCACTACTTCCCTCACCAAGAACCAGATCGCCACTTTACGCGGCACGATTATTCAGGTGTTGCAAGACTCGATCGATGCTGGTGGTACAACTTTTAGCAACTACCTAAGCGTAGCGGGCACCAACGGTAATTATGGCCAGAGTGCTTGGGTATATGGTCGCCAAGGCCAACCTTGCCGAGTCTGTGGTGAATTGATTATCAAAATCAAGGCCGCAGGCCGGGGGACGCATTACTGTTCTACCTGTCAATCTTAGCTTGGGTAGTTGAAAGCTAATAATGGACAGTTAACAGCATGCTGCCTATTCGCTATCAACTTTCAACCAGTTCACTGAAATAGCCGATTACCAACCCCTATCGCTCTGACTAAAATTTTGGTAGCAGCACATCGACCATTGATTGGGTACAATTAGAAATTGCGCTCAATTGATACAGTCGAGGATCACATGTCAAGAGTCTGTCAACTAACCGGGAAAAAAGCCAACAATGGTATGTCGGTTTCCCACTCTCACCGTCGCACAAAGAAGCTGCAACAAGCCAACTTGCAGTGGAAGCGAATCTGGTGGGTCGAAGGCAAACGTTGGGTAAAACTGCACCTTTCTACTAAGGCACTCAAAACTTTGGAACTCAAAGGTTTGGCGGCTATGGCTAAGGAAGCAGGTTTAAACCTTAACAAGTTTTAGCCACGGGTTTCTTCCCCCGCTAGTTTTGCTAATTGGGGGCAGAAATTCCAGATTTTCAGCTATGGGCTGGTGCTGCTAATTAAGTCACCAATTTTCCCATCATGCGAAATATTTTCCCCCGCGATAATCATATTGCTGGTTTTACCTTGTTAGAGGTATTGGTTTCGATCGCTCTCACCGGCACCTTTGTCTCTTTAGCCATGCAGGGAATGAGCGTAGCCACCATTTTGCAATCGCGCGCCATTCAAAGTGCCGAAGCCGCCAACTGGATTCAATCTGACCTAGAAACCCTCCATCTCCAGACTTCTGCCTCTCAGCTACCTTTCGATCCGCAGCTTTGCCATGCTCAGCAATCTCACAAGGGATTTGCCCAAGCCTTACTTGATAAATTAACTAGCACCGCATCTCCAGCGCTCCGCCAAAGTCGAACTGGCCAAAAATTCACGCTCGATCGACAGCTATTAGTAGAACCCTCGGCTCCTTTCAACATCTTGGGTGTTAGCTATGCTGTCCAGACCCAGAATAACTCAAAATCAATCTTAAACTTTTATACCGAGGTGATCCCCGATGCGGCTTTCACCTGTGAATAGTAATGAGAACTTGGGCTTTACGCTGCTAGAAAATTTGACGATTTTGCTGATCTTAGGGATTGCCATGGCGATCGGCACCCCTAGCGTA
>JAYSRP010000334.1:0-9749 GCA_043721015.1 Synechococcales cyanobacterium
CTCCTGCTCCCCTTCTCCCGCCTTGGGAGAAGGGGTTGGGGGATGAGGGTCTTTCAATGCTATTTTTGAGGTCTTTGTCCCGCTTTGAGTTCCTACCCCGATCGCTATCTTGCATAAAATCTCTGGTCTTCATTAGCTATACTGAGACTCAACGAAATTTTCTCATCTGCAAAATGTTTAACCCCCCTTGGTTTCAGCCCCTAGTTTGGCTCGACTTCCGCCTAGCATTGATTCTAACTGTGGCTATGCCTTTAGTGCTGTTAATTTGGGCGCTTGTAAAAAAGGTGCCGGTGGCCATTACTCTCATGACCATTTACTGGCGAGTGGCTAGCTTACTGGCGATCACGGTGTATTTGATGATTGGTGGTGCCCAACTGTCTTTCTTTGCCGGATTCGCAGCCCGTGTTTTGATTCCGCTTTCCCTGTGGTTCTGGATTGATGTGAATGACGAAGTTACTGATTTGCCACCTAGACCAATCAAGCTGATTTTGACCGCTTGGCGCTGGGCAATTACCGGCTACTCGATCATTGGCGCGCTTTGTTTTCTGCCTTTCATGCAGTGCGGTTTTTCGGGCAGTTTGCTAAAAAGTGACTATTGCCGAGCTTGGTTCCAGCCGCCTCTGGCATACAAAAATATTTTCCATGGCGGTATTGATGTCGGCACTTTAGGCGGATTGGGTATGGCCGCGCTAGCATTTTATGCGGTGTGTTTGGGGTACTTCTTGGTGGTGCGGTTAGGCAAAGAAGGCCGCATTGCGCTGGATTAATATGGCAGATGCAAATTTGCGGGGTTCGATCGCGGTTAGCTTAGGCGCGATCGCCGGAGCCTTGAGCCGCTACCATTTGAACGGCTGGATTGTAGCCAACTGGGGCAATAGTTTTCCCTGGGGAATTTTGGCTATTAATCTGAGCGGCTGTTGGCTGATGGGGTTAGTTGGAGGGTTAGTAGAAACTCGCAGCAACTTGATCTCGCCAGAGGTCTATTTGTTATTGACCACTGGCTTTTTGGGAGCCTATACCACTTTTTCTACCTATGGTTTAGATACGGTTAAACTCCTCACAGAGCGCTGGCAATGGGGGATCGCCTACGCAGTGGGCAGTGCAGTTGTAGGTATTTTGAATGTTCGTTTAGGGCTTATAATGGCTCATTGGTTTGCACCATAAAAATTTGCAGCCCAAAATCTGCATCACAAGAAAATTACAACGCCATGTCGCAATCTCCTCAACCCCTTGAATATGTCGAATACGGGCTAATCGCCGCTTCGTTGGTCGGTCTGGTCGTCACGTTGGCTACTGGAAATCCTCTCATAGCGGTGATACCTACGGTATTTGCTGTAGCGGCTAGTGCCTTCAATCGCTATCGTGCCGATCGAGTAATGAGTCGGCGGGTGCAGAAGCTGAATCAAGATTTGGTGGCTCAAAATGAGTATTTTCAGCAAGAAAATGTCCAAGTTCGGAATTTTGCTACAGCTCTGGTGAAACAGACTATGGCAGCTCAAAAGCCCGAGTTGCCAGCAGCTAGCGGTGAATTGGTCAACTTTCAGTCTTTAGAAAAACAAGTGGGTGATCAGCAGCGGCTAATGAATTCGGTACAGACCCATATTTCGGGAGTAGAAGGCACGATCGCCAACTTGGTAGAAGCTTTAGATGGTGCGGCAATTCCGAATCGGGTGGAGTATTAAGAGCAGGCGATCGTGAAGCTTTCGCAAAGATCTGGTCTCGACCCCAACGAAATTTTGGGAGCCAGTGCCATGATGGCAGTTGGTGGAGCTGCTGGAGCTATGGCAATGAACTATCCCAATTCACCACCAGAAATGTTTAGCTTGGCAGACTTGGGCTTAGACGAACTCTCGGCAAATCTCAGTGCTGATTTAGATGGCAACACCGCCACCAGAATGCAGGGTTTTGATTCGGGCTTTCTTAAAGATCCGGCTGCTCCTAGCATCGAAAAAATCGAAGAAGATTTGATTTCGGGCGATCTATTGGGCATCGACCCAATTTCTGGGGACTTGGCTTCAGGCGATTTGACGGCAGCGGAGCTAGAGGGTGGCGACCTATGGATGCGCCCAATCTGGGAGCTGAAAAAGACCCTGTTAGCTCATACCGACTGGGTGCGCTGTCTGAGCTTTACCCCCGACAATCAAACTTTAATTAGCGGCAGCTTTGATCAGTCAATTAAACTTTGGAACATGGCCGATGGCAAAATGCTCCACGATTTGCAAGATCATCACAAGGGCGTGTTTGCGTTAGCTGTCAGCGCCGATGGCAAAACTCTGGCCAGCGGCAGTTGGGATGAAACCATTAAGCTGTGGAATATTAGCAGCGGCGAGTTAATTTCTAATCTTTCTGGTCATACGGCTTCGGTGCGCTCTTTGGCTACTAGCCCCGATAATCAGCTTTTAGTCAGCGGTAGTTTCGATAATACGGTGCGAGTGTGGCAGCTCTCTACTGGTGACTTGGTAAAAACCATGATGCACAAAGAGCCGATCGCCGCCATTGCTCTCAATCATACCGGTCAGATTTTGGCCAGCACTGGGGATGATGGTTTGGTGAAGCTGTGGTCGTTACAGACCGGTGAAACTATTGCTCAACTTACTGGCAACAGCAACTGCATTTGCTCCCTGGCGATTTCGCCTAATTCCACGGTGGTAGTAGCTGGAACGGTGAGTGGTTCGATCGTCCTCTGGAGCCTGGATATGGCTAAAATCCAGAATAGTGATCCGCTCCAAAAGTTCAAGGCGCATTCCGGGCAAATCAACGCCTGCGTGTTCCATCCTAGCGGTCAATATCTGATTACAGGTAGCGTAGACGGTAAGGCGCGGATTTGGTCACAAGATGTGGGTTTCAATTTGCTGCGCGAAAAGCCCCGCAAAACTCTGCGCGGTGAACCCGGTCGATCGGTGATGTCAGCGGCGGTGAGTGCCGATGGTAAGTCGATCGCAATTGGCGGTGCAGATGGCACGATCGAACTGTGGCAAGGTTGAAGAAATATTGAGCGATTTGATCGAAACCATCCGAGCAGGAATTTATCAAAGATAGATTGTTGACCCGATCAAATAGCTAACTAATCCCCTGTAATTCCTTCTCTGGCACCGGCAGCAGCGGAATCGTAAAGTGAAACTTGCTGCCCTGATCCTTGCCATCAGAAGCCGCCCAAATTTGGCCACCCCAGCTCAACACTGCCTGTTGACAAATCGCCAAACCCAAGCCAGTACCGCCAGTAGTCCGACGCAGCGCCCCTTCTTCCTGGTAAAAGCGTTCAAACACCACCTGCAACAAGTTCGGCTCAATCCCTCGACCATTATCAGAAATAATGACTTCTAACATAATATTGTGGCTGACCGCCTGAATCGTAATCTGCCCTTTATTAGAGGTGAACTTATAAGCATTGTCTAGCAGCTTACTCAAAACCTCTACCAACCACTCACCATCCAAATTAATCTCTGGTAACTCTGGATCGATATCAATAATTACCTGGGGCTTATCGCGTTTCGGTGCATCGCGGCGCTGGTTCTTCATGCCGCTCACCGCCAAGTCCACACATTCCCGCAGGGATAAATCTTCGGGGTGCCACTGAAAACGACCGCTTTCTAGCTGCGAAAGCGTCAAGAAATCCTGAATCAGCTTGCGCATTCGTTCACTGTCAGTTAGTGCCGTATTCAGCATTACCTGCCGCATATCCAAAGACATATCTGGCTCAGAAGACAAGCTTTCTAAGCAAATCTGAATTGTAGAAAGTGGCGTGCGCAGCTCGTGACCAGTGATTGCCACTAAGTTGCCGCGAATTCGATCGAGTACCGCCATCTGTTCATTCAAATATTCCAAATGAGTATATGCTTCGGCCTGCATGAGGGCACTGCCCACATGGGTCGCCACCGCCTCTACCAGATTGATTTCTTCGGGCAGCCACTGATGATTGGTAGATTCGCAGTGATGCAGCTCTACGATCCCCAGTAGCCGGTCTTGAGAAAGCACCGGCACCATCAAAATATTGCTGATTTGGTACTTGGTAATCAAGTCAGCAGTGGTGGGTGACAGGCTATCGATCGCTGCCATGGTACTAGGAGCGTGAGTTTCGACAATCTCATTCAATAACGGATGCCGATCTAAATTCCAGGGTTTACCAATCAGGGAGCTGCAACCGGGTTGTCCTACATATTCATAGGCAATTTTGGTATAGGTTTCACCGCTTTGGTAACGGTAGATCAAGCAGCGGCTAGCCTGCATCGCCGCTCCAATTTCTTGCACCGCAATATTCAAGATCTCATCGGGCTTGAGAGAGCGCCGCAGAGCGCTGGCAATCAGGTTCACTAACCGCTCCCGGTTTTCTTGGGCAGCGATCGATCGATAGGCTTTAATCAACTTATATTGACCGGCCTGCAAATATGTCACCAGCCGCTGTACAAAGGCATCGGTGCTGGTGGGCAATGCTTCAAACTGTGGCTCTCGCAGCTCTTTTAAAATTTGCTGGGTTTCTTTTTTCAGCTTAGGACGCTGCTTGGCTACTTTGGCTAACAAAATTTCGGCAGCATCTAGAGCTACCTGGCGATCGAATGTCCAAATTCCATCAAAGCGCTGAGAAGACTCTAGACCAGTTTTGACCCAGTCTCCTTCGCGCTCTTGGCAAATGAGACAGGCTGCTGACTGGGAGCCAATTACTACCAGGTTCCACTGCTGTGCTAATTTATCGGTAGGCTTGAGCGGAATCAGGTTGTATTCTGTAACCGGTGGCTTGTCATCCATCACCGCCAAAACGTAAATGCGATCAGATTGGCTGGCAATACGCTGGTAGCGGTGTGATTCTTGCCGATAGAGTCGCTCTTCTTGAAAGGTGGCAATTACTAAGGGCTGCTCGTCACCAGCTAGCACCAAGTCTTCCATAGCCCGAGACAGTGCGGTTAAGGAAGATTTAAAATACAGGTGGGGGCGCAGTGCTGGGTGTTGCGCCAATAACTCTGTTAAAACAGAATCGGCTATGCTCATGTTTTTGCCCCGGAAGGCACGGTTATTAGCTGAGATTGATTGTATCCCAGTCGATCGCCAATTTTACCGACTGGGGGCGCTGTTCGTTGTGAAAAGTTACAGAAATGGTTTTTGGCAAAATATCTTAATCGGATAATCGCTATTGGCCGCCCAAGTTGCCAATCTGGCCACCATAGATTAAGCTGCATCACATTACAGAAGCTTCTGGCTCTACTATGGAAAAATTTCAGAAAACGAGCTGGCAGTGGCAACTAGAGCAGATCCAGCAGCGCTTTGGTGAATGGGTTATGGCAAAACTGCGGTTTGGCGGCCCGAAACAGGTGCTGCCAGAGTGGCTGATCTCGGCCATCAGTTACTTGCTGTGGTTTCTGCTATTTGCCGGATTGGCTTGGATCACCTATTTGATTGTGAATCGCTATGGGAAACAGCTTGGTTTTCGTCGCCGCCGCCCAGGTGAGCCAGAGCTGCAACTAGGCAAACAATATACCCTGGCCGAACTCCTTAGTAAAGCTCAGCAGTTTCAGAGTCAAAAGAACTATGGTGAGGCTTGTCGATACTTATATTTAGCCATGTTACAAAGATTGAACGATGCCAATCTGGTGCCCCATCAAACCAGCCGCACCGATCGAGAGTATGCCAAAATCTTGAATCATTTACCGGGCATGGCACCAGTCAATAATCAGGGCAAGATACTGCTGCAAACCCACGAACAATTAAAATTTGCTGATCGCACCATTACCGCCGAAGGGTTTGATAGCTGTCAGCAAGCTTACACCCAGCTTGCCCACCAGTTAGAACAACAGGCAGGGCAGAACCCATGAAAAATTGGCAAAGTTTTCTGCGGCAATATTGGAAAATGATCTTAACCGCAGTAGCGATCATCGTTTTGATCACTGTTGTCAACGCCCTGGGGGGCGGCGATCGGCTAAAGGGATCAAGTTATAGCTTAGAACCCCAAGGCTATGGAGCCTGGTATCAACAAATGGTCGATAAGGGAGTGGCGATCGAGCGCTGGCGCAAGCCTGCTGCTAGAGTATTCGATAAATATCCTAGTGGCACCACCCTGCTACAAGTTAATAGCGGACTGGCAGAATTCTCTCTAGCTCCATCCGAAAAAAAATGGATCGAAAATGGCAATACCCTGGTGATCTTGGGTGCAGATGCCTTATCTAACGACATTGAATTTAGCCAAAATTTAGCTAGCCCCCAAGGCTCAGTAAAAATTGAAACCACTCGTCGCTTTCTAGTCACGGATGTCTCATCTTCATATTTCAATCTGCCTAATATCCCCACCAGTATTGTTAGCGATGATCGTGGTGCTGTAGTGTGGCAATCTTCGATCGGCAAAGGGAAATTGATTCTGGCTACTACTCCATATTTAGCCGCTAACGCCTATCAAGACTCGACGGCTAACTACGAACTACTAACAGCATTAACGGGCAATCAACAGCGCATTGTAGTAGACGAATACTTACATGGCTATCGTGAACCCCGCAAGCCTGGAAATCCTCTGAATCCAGATGATCCACAGCGTGACGGTGAGGGCGATGGTTTAATGTCTTACTTTGCCAAGACTCCTTTCTTCATAGCATTTGTAAATATTTTCTTGGTGTTAGGAGTTTTGGTGTGGCAGCAAAACCGTCGCTTTGGGGCAGTAATTATTCCCCAGCCACCCCAAGTAGATAACAGCGTTGCCTATATTCAAGCCTTGGGCAGCATTTTACGCCAAGCCCAAAGCAGCGAATTTGTGCTGCAAAACGTTGGCAAAGCCGAACAGCTTAAGCTGCAACAGTTGCTGGGACTAGGTAATAAGCAACTAGTCGATCGGCAGACCCTGGTAGACGCTTGGCTAGTTCAAACCAAACTGCCTGCTGCTGATCTACCAGTCATATTACAATTAGCCCCAGGCACGTTCACCGAAGCTGAATTGCAGCAGTGGCTGAACAAGCTCCAAGCCATGCGTGACCAGTTAAAGCACCAATTACTGTAAACTTTCGACCCTTTTATCATGACTCAGACCCACGACATTTTTCAGGCCGTTGGCGCAGGCTTAAACAGCGTAGTATTTGGTCAACAAGACATCACTAACCAGTTGTTGATTGCCCTTTTAACCGGTGGCCACGTAATTTTAGAAGGCGTGCCCGGTACTGGTAAAACCCTGATGGCCAAGGTGCTATCTCAGTTAATTCAGGCCGATTTTCGCCGGGTGCAGCTAACTCCCGATATTTTGCCTATGGATATTTTGGGCACCAATATTTTTGACCTGCAAACTCAAGAATTTATTCTGCGCAAAGGCCCAGTATTTACCCAGCTTTTATTAGCCGACGAAATTAACCGCACCCCGCCCAAAACTCAGGCCGCGCTGCTAGAAGCCATGGCTGAAGGCCAAGTTACCCTAGATGGCGAAAGCTTGCAGCTATCGGACTTATTTTGGGTAATTGCCACCCAAAACTCCTTGGAGTTTGAAGGCACTTATCCGTTACCCGAAGCCCAGCTCGATCGATTCCTATTTAAGCTCATCATCGACTATCCACCTAGCAGCGCCGAACGAGAAATGCTGACGGCTTCACAGCAGCCCCGCCAGAGTCGTCAGCAGGCAGTAGTAGCCAAAGTGGCCACGGTTGCCGATTGCCTTGCCGCCCGTCAAGAAGTCCAAGCCATCAAAGCCAGCACCGCAATTATTGACTATTTATTGGCGCTAATTCAGCAAACTCGCAAACATCCTGACCTCAGCCTGGGCGCTTCGCCCCGTGCCGCCGTGGCTTGGCTGCAAGCCAGTAAAGCGGCTGCCTGGCTCGATCGACGAGATTTTGTCACCCCCGATGATCTGAAGCTAGTAGCACCCCCACTGCTGCGCCACCGGCTGATCTTACGCCCCGAAGCCCAGTTAGATGGTTTGCAGATCGATCAGGTAATTACCAGCTTGGTCAACCAAGTTGCCGTGCCCAGATGACTAACAAGATGACCGTTAATCAGCTATGGACTTGGATTCCCAGTGGTCGTTTAGTTGGTTTGCTGGCGATCGGTGGTTTAATTGCCACCTTATTTGCCGCGTTGTTGCCCAGCCAAATGGGGCTGGCGTTGCTGGGCACTCTAGGCTGGTACGTATTGCTAATTTTGTTGGCGATCATTGATGCTACCCGCGTGGGCAATCAGCAAATTCAAGTCAGCCGCGAAAAATTGGGCAAGCTCTCGATCGGGCGGGATAACCCGATCAAAATCTTGGTCAAAGCGACCTCTGGCCAAAAAAACCAGCAAAAATTCAGCTATCAAATTCGAGACTTTGCTCCCACTAGTCTGCCGGGCAATCCCAACACGATCACCGGACAAATCGCCACCAATGGCCAGCAAGAACACACCTACACCGTTCATCCCTACCAACGAGGCGAATACGACTGGCAAGGCATCCAAGTGCGGCAACTCAGCTCGTGGGGCTTAACTTGGCAACAGTGGCGGGTCGATGCTGCCCAGCCGGTGGTGGTTTACCCGGACTTGATTGGACTTAAGGCGCTCTCTATTAAGCTCACTCTGCAATCGAGCGGCACCATTCGTCAGACCAGGCGGCTGGGAGCAGGCACCGAGTTTACCGAGTTACGAGAATACGCGGTGGGCGATGACCCTCGTTTGATTGACTGGAAAGCTACGGCTCGCCGGAATCGTCCGTTAATTCGGGTCTTAGAACCAGAGCAAGAGCAAACTATCATTATTTTGCTTGATCGAGGGCGACTGATGACCGCCAATATTCAGGGTTTGCAGCGCTTTGATTTGGGGCTAAATGCTACGTTATCTTTGGCTCTAGCAGCCATTCAGCGCGGCGATAAAGTGGGGGTGGGCGTATTTGATCGCACTCTGCATACTTGGCTGCCGCCCCAGCGTGGCCAACAACACATGTCTAACATCATCGATCGGCTCAGCCGCATTCAGCCCGATTTGTTAGAGCCAGACTATGTGGGAGCCATTAACACCGTAATCAGTCGCCAAAATCGCCGCGCCTTGGTGGTAATCATCACCGATATTGTGGATACTATTGCTTCAGCGGAATTATTGACAGCTTTGAGTCGGCTAGCTCCCCGCTACCTGCCATTTTGCGTCACCCTCCGCGATCCCCAAGTCGATCACTTAGCCCATAACTTAGCTGCCAGTATCCCCAATGCCTACGAACAAGCAGTGGCGATCGATCTACTACAACAACGCAAATTAGCTTTTGCCAAGCTACAACAGCGCGGCGTAATGGTGCTCGATGCCCCCGCTAACTTAATGAGTGATCAATTGGTGGAGCAGTACTTGCAAATTAAACAAAAAGGTCGGCTTTAGGGGTGATTCACTCTAGATTAGTTGCCGCCATATTTTTTGAATAACCCATCAATGAAACAGTTTTGAATGTGATGCTAACTAACTTTGTTCCAATCAGGCCCCACATCACAAGTTTTGGTAACAATACTCGGAGCCAGAAATATGATTACGCGCATTGAGGCGATCAATTACCGATGTTTTCGGCACTTAGATATTCAACTTGGTGCCTATCAGGTTTTTGCGGGGGTAAATGGCAGCGGCAAAACAACGCTGTTAGATATTCCTGTGCTGCTGGGGGATATGTTGAGTGGCAGCATCACAAATGCTTTTTTTAAAATACCAGCTCATTATGGTAGCCCCAGAGCACAATCATTTGAAGAGCTAGTGCATCAGAAACAAGGTGATTTTTTTAGTCTGGCATTAGAAGCTGATTTACCAGAGGTAATTGTTAATAAATTGATGGATTCTGATGA
>JAYSRP010000335.1:0-9742 GCA_043721015.1 Synechococcales cyanobacterium
ATCCCCGCCTACCTACGGCCTTCGGCAGGAAAACTTCTTAAGATCAGAGTTCTAAAGCTCAGAAATTTGGCAATAGGTTGGAATACCAGGATTTTTTAATTACATGACTACCGCCAATCTGCCCACACCTGCTACTCTCCGAAAAGCATTGGTAAATATCGAAGGAATGCGCTGCGCTGGCTGTGTTGCCGCTGTAGAAAAACACCTCCTCGCTACACCCGGAGTCGTTTCAGCCAGCGTCAACTTATTAACTGCCATGGCCGTGGTGGAGCATCACCCCGAACTGGTTCCGATCGATCTCACCCAGCGCCTCACCAACAAAGGCTTTCCCAGTCGCCTCCGCGATCTTCAAGAAGTCGTGATCCCCAGTCAGGCCAAAGATTTTCGACCAATCAATCAATTACTAATTGCTTTGGGCTTACTGGCCTTGTCGATCGCTGGCCACATTGGTCAATCGACCACTTTACCCCACCATCAGCATGACAATACTTTATCTTCAGTCTGGTGGCATTTGAGTTTGGCGACGATCGCTTTACTCGGCCCCGGTAGATTTATTTTGGTCGATGGTTGGCAGAGCTTACGCAATGGCCATCCCAACATGCACTCGTTGGTAGGCATGGGAGTTAGTACCGCTTACTTAACTAGCTTACTGGCCTTGATTTTTCCTCAACTAATGTGGGAGTGCTTTTTTGATGAGCCGGTAATGTTAGTAGGAGCCATGCTGCTGGGTCGATCGCTAGAAGCCTATGCCCGCAAATCGGCAGCCAAAGATTTTGATCGGCTTCTAGCCCTACAACCACCCACCGCTCACTTATTGGTAGGAGATCAATCGATCGAAGTCCCAGTCTCGCAGTTACAAGTGGGCGACTGGATCAAAGTTTTACCGGGCGAAACTGTCCCCGCTGATGGTCACATTCGCCAGGGCAACAGCGGCATCGATGAATCTTTACTCACCGGCGAATCCCAGCCTGTTTCACGGCAGGTCGGCGATGCAGTGACAGCCGGGACAAATAATCACACGGCGGCTTTAGATATCACTGTCGATCGAGTAGGTGCCGAAACCTTACTATCCCGTATGGTAGAAGTGGTCACTAATGCTCAAGCTCGTAAAGTGCCCTTGCAACAGCTCGCTGATTCGGTAGCAGGCTACTTTGCATATGTTGTGATGGGTCTAGCCTTTTTAACCGTCAGCGGTTGGTATGTGGCCAGTCATTGGTTAGCTATCGATATGCCACTGCTCATTAGTTTAAAGATGGGAATTGCCGTGTTGGCGATCGCCTGTCCCTGCGCCTTGGGTCTGGCCACTCCCACCGCGATTTTGGTAGGAACCGGCATCGGCGCACAGCGCGGTTTATTGATTAAAGGTGGGGATGTGCTAGAAAAACTCCGCACCATCAAAACCGTGGTTTTTGATAAAACCGGCACCCTCACTGTGGGGAAACCACAGGTCACTAAAGTTCAATTGTTTTTAGCTGAATCAGAAGTCTGGCCTCTGGCTGCCATGGCCGCAGCCGGGACTAATCACCCAGTAGCCAAAGCAATTTTGGCACATGCGACCGGCCTGGGCTACCAGGCTGAGCAAGCGATCGACAGCGAAACAGTTCCTGGCTTTGGCACAGTTGCCCGCAGCGCCTCGGGGCATAAAGTGCTCTTGGGTAGCGCTCTGTGGTTACAGGAACAGGGCATTGAGGTAATCGAAGAAGAAGACCCTCATCCCCCAACCCCTTCTCCCAGGGCGGGAGAAGGGGGGCAAGAGACTTCGTTTTGTGCTCTTGCTCCCTCTCCCGTCTTGGGAGAGGGCCGGGGTGAGGGTCTTTCCATGTCCTCCTCGTTGGTGTATGTTTCGATCGACTCTCAACTAGCCGGGGTAATTGGACTCATTGATCCATTGAGAGCAGATGCAGCGGATACCGTCAGTTCTTTACAACAACAAGGTCTAGAGGTGGTGCTATTGACTGGCGATCGATCGATCGTCGCCCACACAATTGCCGCAGAAATAAATATTACCAAAGTTTTTGCTGATATTCGCCCCACCCAAAAAGCCGAAATCATTGCTGAATTACAAAAAAATGGCTCAGTTGCCATGGTTGGCGATGGACTAAACGACGCTCCTGCTCTGGCTGTAGCTGATGTGGGAATGGCGATTGGGGATGGAACAGGGGTGGCGATCGACACCGCCGATGTAGTCTTGATGGTCGATAAACTAGCTGGAGTCAAAACGGCGATTGACCTAGGCAAAGCCACCGGCAGCAAAATCCGTCAGAATCTATTTTGGGCAGTGGTTTATAACTGTCTAGGGATTCCGATCGCAGCGGGATTGCTTTACCCTTGGCACATTACTCTTGATCCGGCTGCCGCTGGAGCCTGTATGGCGATGAGTTCTATGAGTGTGGTATTGAACTCGATCGGCCTGCGTTGGACTTTCCGTAAGTAACAAACTCAGGTGTTTGTTGAGTGGAGCCGAACTCAACACATTATCAAGCACCAGTATTTTCTTCTTCATCAGGCATCAAGACCCAATCAGGATGACGCTTTACCACCTCATCCTGCACTTCCTGAAATACCTGCTGACAATGATTATTTACCTTCAGCGGCAGCTCTTCATTCTTTACCACCAGCTTAATCCCTACCGAATTTGCTGTGGCGATCGTAATATCAATCAAAATCTCGGTAGTCACCAACTTGCCAAAAGGCACTCCACCAGGAATCTCGCGCCCCATGATGTAATCTTCAATCTCGTAAATAATTTCCATTTTGCACGCCTTCATCAAGTCACAGAGCGGCTTTCTGATTTTACCGTGATCGGCAGGAATAGAAAATCGACAGGTATAGCGAGCCATATAGAAATCTTGATAAAAGGAAGTTCTGAAAAAGTTAGAAATTTGGCCTGAATCACAGCAGCCCAAACAAAATCAAAGGAGGCAATATTTACATCACCTCCAATATTCATCAACATCTTAGCTTGGAAGTTGATCCCTAGCTAGCACCATCTAGTTTCCAACCAGGCTTCACCACCTGACGGGCACGGGCGATTGCCAGCGCATTACTTTCCACGTCTTCTGTCAGAGTCGAACCAGCCGCCACCGTCACATTGTCGCCCAAGGTCAAAGGTGCAACCAGCACAGTATTCGAGCCAGTCTTGGTCTTGTTTCCAATCACCGTTTGGTGCTTACGCACCCCATCATAATTGGCTGTAATCGTTCCAGCACCAATGTTTACCTGTTCACCAGTGGTTGCATCACCTAAGTAAGATAGATGAGCCACATTGGTATCTTTGCCCAAAGTGGTTTTCTTCAGTTCTACGAAGTTACCCACCCGACAGTTATCCCCCACCACCGCCTGCTGACGCAGATGAGCATAAGGCCCCACCTTTACTCCAACACCTACTTGGGTATCAGAAACTACTGAGTACAGTACCGTAGAATTCTCGCCGATCGAGCTATTCTCTATTAAGCTACCAGGGCCAATTCTTGCCCCTGAGCCAATTTTAGTATTGCCGCGCAAATGAGTCTGGGGTTCAATAATTGCATTGCTGCCAATTTCTACCGAGTCATCGATCGTAATACTAGCCGGATCGATCAAAGTAACCCCCGCAGTCATCCATTGGTTTTTAATGCGAGTTTGCAAAATATCATAGGCTTCAGCTAATTGCAGCCGATCATTGATACCCAAAATCTCTTGATAATCTTCGGCATCCACCACCATCACCGGCGATAAAAAGTTTACCGCATCAGTGATGTAATACTCTTGCTGATCATTATTGCTCTGAAGCTTGGGCAAAACCTCTTGAAGCTGTGGCCAGTTAAAGCAATAAATCCCGGCGTTTACCCGATTATTCTGGCGTTGGGCATCAGTACAGTCCCGATGTTCAATAATTTCTTTCAACAGCATGTTGTCATCGCAAAACACCCGACCGTAACCCTGAGGGTCTGAAATCTTGGCCGTGAGAATAGTAGCCGCATTTTTGTGCTGCTGGTGAGTTTGCAGCAATTTCTGCAAAGTGCTGGGTCGCAGCAACGGCACATCACCATTGAGCACCAACAAATCTCCGGTAAAATCGGCCAAATGGGGCAATAGCTGCTGCACAGCATGACCCGTACCAAGCTGCTGTGCCTGCTCCACAAACTCAATATCTGGCCAATGCTCTAGAGCCGTGCACACTCGATCGCCTTGATAACCAATAATCGCCAACTGTCTTTCGGGCTGAAGATCCACGCAGCCGCGCAAGACCTGCTCGATTAATGTGCGACCACCCAACGAATGCAGCACTTTTGGAAGAGCTGATTTCATTCTGGTTCCTTTACCTGCTGCCAAAATTGCGATTGCTACCATATCAAGCTGAGTGAGAATTTATTTAAAGTGACCTGCACCAAGGTCTAGAGTACCAAAATCTTGAGCAGTGAAGATAAAGACAATTTCTACAGGATGTCTGTAATCTGCCAACTGCCCATGGTTCGATCGCCAGAAGTCAAAACCAGCCCCATTGCTGGCAAAAATTCTGGAATTGTAGAATTTGCTGGCAGCAGTGCTGTTAACATACCTGATAGCGTATGTTTGTGTGCTACAATTGCTGAACATCTATTAGAAAGTCCGACTATTTTCTCTGCAACCTGTTGACTTCTGATATTCACCGCCGCCAGATTTTCTGGGTACTGCGGTTCAAAAATTCCGGTGTATTCTAAATCTATCAGCGGCACTTGAAGTATTTTTTCTGCTAGGGGCAAGGTTTCCGGCAAAGTGGGCGACCAATCTGGGTGCAGCCACTCGCGCAAGCCATTTTCGATACATAGTTTTAGCCCCACCCCCTGTCGAACTCTGTTGATGCCAGAGGCGATCGGGTAAGCAGTTTGTAGCGTTCGTAAATAAGGAGAGGTGAATATGCGATCGATCGGCAAATGTAACAATTTGGGAGCTAGCTCTAAAGCCTGCTGCCAACCCAAAGCTGACAAAGGAGGATCATAAGGATAAGCTGCCGTCTCAAACCATTCAGGCTGAATGAAATCTAAGCGGTGAGCGTGTCTAATCAACAAAAGAGTAGGCATAAAGTCGGAATTATTCAGAATATGTTCTGTGTTAGACAGACGAAAGTGGCCACTGTCAGGTAGGGTAATGATACTTAAATTCTCCTGCAAGATAAAATTTCGGCCAACCTATAGACCCAAACATTGAGAAATGTTACGATAGTTAACGTAATCACTCTCATCTTTCTGAGCACTACAGTTACAAACCATATAAGGAGCCGTTTGGAAGGTCACATTTCCACCCTAGCCCTTTCCTCAGAAAGCAGTGAAATACCACCTATCTGTGGCGATTAACCGTTTAAGACAGACCTTCACATCTTAATTAAACCTACTCCCTTCTAAAGCCATGAGAACTGCCCTAGCTTCCACCGACACAGTCCGTACCTACCTGCGCGAAATCGGCCGCGTACCGTTGCTCACCCATGAGCAAGAAATTTTGTTTGGCAAACAAGTGCAGCAAATGGTTGCATTAATCGCCATCAAAACCCAACTGATTGAGACAAATGGCTGTGAACCCAGCTTAGAAGAATGGGCAGCAGCAGCAGAAACAAATGTAGAGACCATGCAGCGCACCTTGGCAGCAGGCGAACTTGCCAAGCGCCGGATGGTGGAAGCCAATCTGCGGCTAGTAGTGTCGGTGGCCAAGAAATATATTAAGCGCAACATTGATTTGTTGGATCTAATCCAAGAAGGGACGATCGGGATGCAGCGGGGTGTCGAAAAGTTTGACCCCAGCAAGGGTTATCGCTTCTCTACTTACGCCTACTGGTGGATTCGCCAAGCAATCACTCGCGCCATTGCCGAAAAGGCTCGAGCAATTCGGTTGCCAATTCACATCACCGAAAAACTCAACAAAATCAAAAAAGCCCAGCGCAATTTATCTCAGCAGCTTGGCCGTGCGGCCACTGTAGCTGAGCTATCTGGAGAGTTGGAACTCACTCCCAAACAGGTGCGCGAGTACCTCGAAAGAGCACGTCAGCCTCTCTCCTTAGATTTACGAGTAGGCGACAACCAAGATACTGAGCTTGGTGACTTGTTAGAAGATACTGGCGCTTCCCCTGAAGACTTTGTGGTGCAAGCTTCTCTCAAGATGGATCTAGAGCGGATGATTGGTGAACTAACCAACCAACAGCAGCAGGTACTCACCATGCGCTTTGGTCTCAAAGATAGCCAGCCTCTGACTTTGGCTAAAATTGGCGAAATGCTAAATATTAGCCGAGAACGGGTGCGCCAAATTGAGCGGGAAGCGATCGCTAAACTGCGCAAGCGCAAAGAAGACATTCGGGAGTACGTAGCATAAAACTTGATAATCTGGGGGGATACCGTCCCCCAGCGGGTTCGGCTCTACTCACTGATCCCCTTGGTTACTACATGTTAGATTTTGGGTATTAATAAGCTGCTATCGTTTATTCTCAGCGGCACAATAGCAACCAAGAGGTACACTGTGGACAACATTACTAATCATGTTTCTGAGTTCTTTGATGGTGAAGGCACTACCGATGAGCGCCTGTGGCAGTATATTCAGTCTATGACCCCTGATGTGATGCGCCAGTTGTCGCAGCCCGTTTCTGCGGAGATTTCTCAGGTCATGGAACGCAATATTGTCGGAATGCTAGGTAGCTTACCCAGCAGCCAATTCGAGATGATGGTCAGCACCAGCCGCGAAAACCTTGGTCGGCTCATTGCGGCTGCCATGGTCAATGGTTACTTTCTGCGCAATGCCGAACAGCGGCTGGCTCTAGAAAAATCTATCGAAGAGCTGTAGCGTGCTGAAGCAAGTAGGGGTAGGAATTATTTGGGATCAGCATAAGCTGTTGATTGATCGAAGGTTGCCCACCGGCAATCTACCGGGCGTATGGGAATTCCCTGGCGGCAAATTAGAGCCAGGGGAATCTGCCCAAGACTGTATTGCCCGAGAGATCTTAGAAGAATTGGAATTAAAGGTTGCGGTGGGGGAAGAGTTGATGACCATTAATCACTCTTACCCTAAATTTGATATTCAGCTCATAGTTCATCATTGCCAATACCTAGGCGGTATTCCACAGCTACTGGCTTGTGATGAGGTGCGATGGGTGACGGTGGCGGAACTGAGTGGTTATGAAATTCCAGCGGCTAATACAGCGATTGTTAATCGACTACAATCTTTGCCAGTAAGGAGTTTTAACTGATGGAATGTCAGTGAGGGGCATGATCGCTGATAATATCAGAGTTGCCTAAAACCTGACTCCCAGCAGTGCCATCGCCAAGTTATGACTGAGTTTACCAAATCCGAAAGCCAGCTTTTAGAGCCTTTTTTTACTAACCTCGATCGACCAATTTTTGCCCTGCGCAATTTGCCAGAAGTCCTGAAAGGGGCTTTATTTTCGCGCTATAGCCGTACCGAAAAGAGTTTGCGGCGGGTATTGTTAGAAGAATTTATTACTGCTCCTGAAGTAGACTTTTTTCAGGCGGTAGTAGCGCTAAATCCGGGTTTAACTGCTCAATCTAAAGCCGAGGCTTTCTACGATCGAGTCCTTATTGGCTACGGTGATGATTCGGTAGCTGAGTTGGGTGGCGCGCATTTGGCCTGCGAAGAAATTAGTAACATCGCTGCCAAGATTTTAGAAGATAGCCGTTTGGGTCTATCACCCTTAGAAAAATCTACCCGCTATGTGCCATTTAACAAAAAAGTAAATGGTTGCTATCGCTATTATCGGGAGCCAGCGATTATGGCTTCTAAGCATGGTGCTGAGTATGAAGCGACTTTGGATCATTTATTTGATACCTACACCAATTTATTTGACCCGTTGTTAGCCTGGGTGCAAAGTGAAACTCCCCGCGATGACCAAACTTCCGAGCGGGCTTATTTGAGTGCTACAAGGGCAAAGACTTTTGATTTGCTGCGGGGTCTGCTGCCAATGGCAACTTTGACCAATGTGGGATTTTTTGGTAATGGTCGCGCTTTTGAATATTTACTGGTGAAATTGGCTGCTTCGGTTCATGCCGAAGTTAATGAGATTGGCCAGGGAATACAGCAAGAATTAGATATGGTAATTCCTTCATTTGTGAAAAGAGCTAAGTCTGATCGGGGTCAGCAATATGCTCAATATTTAGCTAATAATGTTCGCAACAGTCAACAGCTAACCCACAAAGTCTTAGCAAATCAATTAACTGCCCCCGCCGAGTTAGTGACTTTAGTAGAGTTTGATCCTGATGCCGAAGCTCAAGTAGTTACAGCAATTTTGTATCCTCATAGTAACCTTAGTCAAGCAGAGATCAGATTGGTAGTCGATCGATTGACCGCTACAGAACGCCAAGAAATTATTAGTACTTATGCAGGCGATCGGCAGTCTCGTTTTCATCGTCCTGGTCGCGCTTTCGAGGAAACCTACTACACTTTTGATATTTTGGCAGATCTAGGAGCTTACCGCGATTTACATCGGCATCGGGTGTTAACTCAAGAGCGCCAAGCTTACACAGTAGATCATGGTTTTGAAGTGCCCGAAGAAGTAATAGCATCGGGGATGGGTGCGGCTTATCAAGGTGCTCTAGAGCAGGCGGCAATAACAATGAAATTGATCGAGCAAGATCTGCCAGCAGCGGCTCAGTATGTAGTGCCTTTTGCTTTTCGGACACGCTGGCGGATTAAGCTAAACTTGCGGGAAGCCTACCATTTCATTGAGCTGCGCAGTGCGGCACAGGGGCATCCGGGGTATCGATCGATCGCTCAAGCTATGTACAAACAAATCTTAGAAGTTCATCCCACTCTGGCTGCCAACATGAACTTTGTCGATCTGGCCGAATATCGCCTAGAACGACTCAGCAGTGAACAAAAGCTCGACCTAAAAACCCGCCCGCCCCACAAGTAAACAGTAGCCTATAAAACTTCATGGGGGAATACTGATAATTTACGACGTTCAGATGTCCATTTGCCAATAATGATCGGAGCATTAGCGGTCAGATGGAGTTCATTGAATTGTAAAGTCAACCAAGGATGACCCAAATTCAGATTGGCAAAAGGACTTTCTGTGGGAATAGTTATGTCATTTGACACCCATTTTAGCTTAGCCTCAAAATTTCCTGCAAATGCCAAAACGTTTTCAGTCAAACCCGAAAAGCCCTTACCAATGATTCTTGATTTACCCCAAGGCGATAACGGCAAACCACCTTGACTATATTGAACCTGACAGAGCGATCGATCACCCTGAGCCACTTGTATAGATCGATCGTTCCAAGTAAAATTGGCCATCTCCTTTGGCAAACCCCAAACCTCTCTGCCGCCCGCTACCGATTCTAGATTGTCCACATAAATATGCGAAACCCAAGACCCAATTTTGCCCCGGTAACGCACTAGCGCCGCAACCACAATTAACTCGTGGTACTCTAGGGTGGAATTAGCATCATAGACCGAAAGATACAGACTGCCCAAGGTTTTACCCGGTAACACCGAGACAATCTCTAAATCTGCGGGTATCAGTTCCTTGGCTAAAGCCAAGTCAACTAAGTGGATAGATTGCAGTGCTTGGCCATACAGATGCCAAGGGGCTGGAGGATAAGACATAATTTGTTAAACCAAAAAGCTTCTTACATCATCATAACTAGCAAAAAATGCATTCAACTTGAACAGCAGGAGTCCCGCGCTCAACCGCTTCGGTGAGCGTCGGGAGGAATGCGTGCGAGTTGAGGATTCTAGCGCCTACAAAATACAAAGGCGCAGCCAGTAGGCGATAGGCGCTGGATGA
>JAYSRP010000336.1:0-2208 GCA_043721015.1 Synechococcales cyanobacterium
CTCAGCATAGGTCTCAAAACGACTAGCCAATTCTGGGGGAGACAGCACTTCCATCTTAGAGAACAGCTCCTCGATTTTGCTATCTTTCAGCACCGGCAACGCATCAGCAGTAGTACGCAGATTGGCCAAGCCTCGCTGCTCTACTGCCATTTTGTGCCATTCTTCTGAATAACCATTGCCATTAAAAATCACCGCACTGTGATTTTCCATTACTTCTTTTAGCACCGCTAATGCCGCATCATTAATGCTAGCGCCGCCTGCAATTGCTGCTTCCAGCTTATCGGCCATCCAAGTCAACGAATCAGCCAAGATGGTGTTCATCGCCACCAATGGTCCAGATACTGCCTGACCAGAACCCACAGCCCGGAACTCAAAGCGGTTGCCAGTAAAAGCAAACGGAGAAGTGCGGTTCCGATCGCCAGCATCTTGCAATAGGGTAGGCAGAGTACTGACCCCCATAGTCATCGTACCTTTGCGTTGTGAACCAGTTAGTTCACCTTTTTGAATTTGCTCAAATACATCGGCAATTTGAGAACCCAAATAGATCGAAATAATCGCTGGAGGCGCTTCGTTAGCTCCTAAGCGGTGATCGTTGCTAGCTGAGGCAATAACGGCTCTGAGCAATGGCCCATATGTGTGAATACCCCGAATTACTGCCCCACAGAAGACGAGGAATTGCAAGTTGGTGTGAGGATCATCACCAGGATCGAGCAAGTTACCCTGAGTTTTGTTACCCACCGACCAGTTAACGTGCTTACCAGAACCGTTGATACCAGCAAAAGGCTTCTCATGCAGTAAACAGACAAAACCGTGCTTCTTGGCGGTGTTCCGCAGTACAGTCATCAATAGCTGCTGGTGGTCGGCAGCAACGTTGGCCGCTTCATAAATTGGAGCGATTTCAAATTGACCAGGAGCCACTTCGTTGTGGCGAGTTTTGGCCGGAATGCCTAGACGATAGAGCTTCTCTTCTACCTCTTGCATAAATACTTGAACCCGTTCAGGGATCGCGCCAAAATAGTGATCATCAAACTGTTGACCCTTCGCTGGGGGCTTGCCAAACAGAGTACGACCAGACAACATCAGGTCGGGGCGACTGTTGACGAAGTTTACGTCTACCAAGAAATATTCTTGCTCAGCGCCACAGCTAGAATTTACCGGGGCAACTTCGGCATTACCCAAAGCCTTCAATACTCTGGTTGCAGCCTTGTTCATAGCCGCATTCGATCGCAGCAGCGGAGTCTTTTTGTCTAAAGCTTCCCCAGTCCAAGAGACAAACACGGTAGGAATACAGAAGGTCATGCCATTATCTGTTTCCATGATGTAAGCAGGGCTAGTTACATCCCAAGCAGTATAACCTCTGGCTTCAAAGGTCGATCGAATACCGCCGTTTGGGAAAGAAGAACCATCTGGCTCGCCCTGCACCAACAACTTACCTTCAAATTCAGTAATTGCTGAGCCATCACTCTTGACCGAGACAAAACCATCATGCTTTTCAGCAGTGGCATTAGTCAAAGGGTAAAAAACGTGAGAATAGTACAGCGCCCCTTTAGAAATCGCCCAGTCTTTCATGGCCGTGGCCACCACGTCAGCTAGGGAACCATCCAAAGGCTCACCGGCTTGGATAGTCTTTTTCAAAGATTCAAAAACGTTTCCTGGCAAAGACTTTTGCATCTTCTCTAGGTTAAAAACGTCCACTGCCCACATTTCTTCTAATTTTTTGGGAGCCTTGGCCGGTTTGGGTTCTCTGCTGGCAATTAGTTGAATTGCCTGAACGCGCGACATATTTCCACTCATGACTTTAAAATTCCGCTAGCTAACTCTGTGAGATCCTATAGATAGCAGATAATGGTGTTCCGTATCAAATGATACAAAACACTGGATGTACAGATTTATTTAGGCTTTCGCTGGCTAGTCAGAACTGCTACTAGTCTTCCACGCTTTCAGCTTTTTCCCACCAACTGTTCAAAGGGTAGTACAGCACGGGCATCCACAGACTGCTAAGGATGGCACTAGCTAAAGCTACTTGTTGGTAACGCAGCCAGATTGGGCTGCTAGCAATGTCAGCAAAGCTGGTGCGGGTCTGCAAAATATATTGGATCGCTGTGACCGCTTCGGCAATGCCGGTCATAAAAAAAGTGATGATGGCGATCGAGACTACTTCTTCTTGGATATACCTCTGCTTTTGCAGCAAGGCCGTCAATACCCCCA
>JAYSRP010000337.1:0-2200 GCA_043721015.1 Synechococcales cyanobacterium
GATAGAGATCCGTCATTGTTTAAACTCATTCCCTTGTTAAACCAGATTTTTCGTCTTTTGGCAACCCCCCTCCCTACCAGCGGTTATTGAGAAGTTACAAATCACCCAGTGTACGTTTTAAATCGGCTCGACTACCATAGGTTCCGGAAAGCTCAGGATGCATAGTAATTAATTTGTTGTAATCAGCCAATGCTCCTTTGAAATCACCAATACTTGCTTTCTCAACACCACAATTGAGAGCTACTTCATAGTTGTATTCAATAGCAATGGACTGATCACAGTCAGCTATTAATCCACGCAAATCACCTAGCTTTCTTTTCAGAGAACTACGCCCAAAGTAGTAAAAAGCGTTTTTTGGATCAAGTTCGATAGCCTGATTATAATCAATCAATGCACCCTGTCCATCATTCAAATGCCAATCCTTTAGTCTTGCACGCCCGAAATAGGCTTCGGAATATTTTGGGTTAAGAGCGATAGCCTGATTATAATCAATCAATGCACCCTGTCCATCATTCAATCGCCAATCCTTTAGTCTTGCACGTATAGAATAGGCTTCGAAATATTTTGGGTTAAGAGCGATAGCACGATTGTAATCAGCCAACGCACCACGATAATCATTCAATTTTTCTTTGTATTTTCCGCCCAAAAGATAGTCAGCAGCATTTAGAGTTTGATTCTGAGGTAATGCAGCAATGGGCTGATCTAGTTGAACACCCATATTTAAAGCTACTGTTCCGAAACGCTCCACCACAATGCCCAAATTTCTACCAGTCTTCTCGCCTATTCCAGATGCACTGACATTCTCATCATCTCGATCGCCTTGTCCGTGAATTGCCACCAATTCCCCAGCATCATTTAGTACTGGGCCACCACTCATACCTCTAAAAGTGACGTTACTGTAGATTAATGAATAGCCTGAATCATTTCCTTTGTTGGCAATACCAATGACCTCTCCCTTTGTGAAATTGAAAGTACCACTTTCTATAGTTTTAGTGGGTTTTGGAAAACCAGCAACATATATTTGCATACCAATTTCTAAGGAATTACTAGTACCAATTTTTGCCACAACGTAGTTTTTATTACTGCGAAATTTTAAAACTGCCAAGTCAATATTGTTACCAGAAGAGCGTACTGATCCAGTGATCGCTTGATGCACTTGTCCGTCAGAGGTTTTCAGATTGAAAACTGCTCCACTGTCTAATAGTACGTGCCCAGCGGTTAGCACCGTATACACCGCACCCTGTTTTTGTAACAAAATTCCCGAACCAACGTTGCTACTGCCAACCTGCTTTATCTCTACTGTGATGGCCTTGGCGATACGCCCTACTTCTACTGTAGACTTAGCAATAGCCAATGGTTGCAATAAAACAGTATTAGTACCTATTAAAATGGACACTAAAGACCAAGAAAAGTAAGACATTGTAAATAGTTAGTAAAAGCCCACCTGAATCATAGATGATCACGAAACTTAGGAGTGCAAGCGTCAGAAGATTGCCGCCATCATTTCTTAGGTTTGTACAGTCATTTTCCAATAAGCCCAGTCAGTTTAACAACTGATTAGACTGAAAAATTTCTGCCTAATCTTCCCCAGAGGTGTTTAGATGGAAAAATTTCCGCCTATCTCTCTCAAAAGGGGGATTAGCCCGAAAGTTTTCTGCCTAACATTCCAAATTGGGTGTTTAGACCGAATTGATTCAGCATAAACGCTGTTGCGATCAACCAGTATAACTCTTAACATTATGTTACATAGTTTACTTTCACCATAATCCAGCAGTATGGAGCAACCGACATCTCCCAAGCTATTAGATCAAGTGCGTCAAGCCATTCGGGTCAAGCATTATTCCTATCGCACCGAACAAACTTATGTAGATTGGATCAGGCGTTTTATACTATTTCACAACAAGAAACACCCAAAAGATATGGGTATCGCTGAAGTAGAAGCATTTCTTGGTTATCTGGCGGTAGTTGGCAATGTTGCAGCTTCAACCCAAAATCAGGCTTTGAGCGCTCTGCTTTTTTTGTACAAAATTGTTTTAGAGCAAGAACTAGAATCTGTCGATGCCCTCCGAGCCAAAAAATCTCGATACTTGCCGACGGTCTTAAGTGAACTACCCAGCGCTCACCTTACGGTAGAGCGTGGGCTTCTCCCTTCAACGACCACAGCCTCTTCAGTAGTAGATTTGAGTCCATACTGCTTTGG
>JAYSRP010000338.1:0-4452 GCA_043721015.1 Synechococcales cyanobacterium
GTTGCCGTAAGGAACTCTGGCCGTATCCCCAAAATATAAAACAGACTCGTGCGGCAATTGCCGATGAATTTCTTGCAAAACAGTCAGGCCACCAACTCCACTGTCAAAAACGCCAATTTGGGCATTATTAGTATTGATAGGTGCTATTTCAGGGGCAGACAGGCTCAACAAAGGGTACCTCGAAAATATTCATACACTCCACGCATTTGTATCATATCTGGAAAAGAATAAGTTCACTCATTTGTCTGAAGCAAATCTAGGATATTCAATCTTTTTCGGCATATACGAGTAGTTTTACTTATAATTACAAAGAATTACAATTTAATATCTTGATAGATATTCGATGATTCCCTTGGCAATTCCTTCGGCTTCTATTGCTCGGTAATCGTCGCGGCGCAGCCGAGCCACTTCGGCTTCGTTGGTCAGGTAGCCAGTTTCAACTAAGATGGCGGGCACTCGTGATTTACGCAAGACTAAGAATCTGGCCGATCGGGTATTGCGATCACCTAGGTAAAATCCTTTAGCCGTGACTGTGCTTAGCACATTCCGATGGACAACCTCAGCTAACTTACTGCCTTCTGAGCCGTAATAGTAGGTTTCGAGACCATTGACATCTGGGCGGCCATCGATCGAGTTGGCATGAATGCTGACAAAAATGGTGGCATCGTAGCGGTTAGACAAGGATACTCGCTCATCTAACCCCACAAAGTAGTCGCTGTCGCGGGTGAGCTTGGTGGCGATGCCTCTACTTTCTAAAATGCTGGCAACTCGTTTGGCGATCGGCAAAATCACATCGATTTCTTGCAATCCACCCAAACCGATCGCACCAGGATCTTTACCTCCATGGCCAGGATCGATCATTACTAAGACTTTGCTATTGAGACGAGTCGTCTGAGCTTGAGTTGTTGTTGGACGAGTAGTCGCTGAGGTTGTGCGGGTAGCGACTGTCCGAGGAGCACTGCCGTAGGGCAGGGTTAAAATTTGGCCGCCATAATACTGAGCTACCGGGCCAATTTGATATCGATCGAAGCGTCGTAACTCAATCTGAACAAAAGTAGCACCTTGAGAAACTCGTAAGTCTACTGGTGCGCCACTGGGCAGTCGCAGGTCGCCAGCTAACCGGGCATTTTCAATGTTGATGCGATAGCTAGCAGTGCTGGAATCCCAGCCTCCTCTGTATTGCATTTGGCGGCTGCCGCGCACAATCACCCGGTTGTACTGTCTGTCTAGCTCCACTGCGCTGACAATCACCGGATTACCGGCAGCTAAAATAGTTGAGACATTGCCGGGATTCACCGGGACGATGTTGGGGCTACTGGCAGTAACTGGAGGATTGGTGATCGTGGGGTTACTGATCGTGGCACTGGTACTAGTACTAACCCCGGCTACTACAGTGCTGGTCACTTTGGGTTCGGCGGTAATGACTTTGCCATCTTCACTCAATACCGGGATGGCACCAATTGCTGCTACGCCACCACGCACTATTTGGGGTTCGGGTAACTTCACCACCCAGCGATTGGTGCTGCTAGCTTTGACCAGCACTTTTTCTGGGTCGATCGCATAGCTGGGTTCTAGTTCAAAGACCAAGCTAGTAGTACGAGTTTCGGGATCATACCCCACCCGAAACTCTTTTACTCCCCGGCTGCTGGGCTGCCGAAAAGTTGGTTGATTGAAATTGGTATCTGGGAGTAAAATCACCAGTTTGCCAGGATTTGCCAGCATTTGTGCTTCTGGCTGCACAGGACTATCGGTGCTGAAGTCTAGCTGGCTATTGTCTCTATTAAACTGCCAAGAGACGATTTCTGATGCACTAGCAGGCAGTGCAGCCAACATTGCTCCAAATGAACTAACCAATAGCCATGTTAATTTCACGGTTTTTTACTCCTCCTAAACGATCGTCTACAGATACAAAACTAACTCGATGGAATGTTGCCAACTATGGGGTTGGGCAGATCTACTAGCCAATCGATCGGATTGTAACCGGTGAAGCTAATTTGCTTCGGGTTTAAAGTGTAACCTGCTCGTACCTCTAGCACTAATCTGGTGGTGCTAGCATCGAACTGGCCAACCCGCAGGGTATTATAGTATCCCGACAGGGTTTGAGTAACAGTAGGCTTTGGAAAAACAGTGCCGGGTAGATCTATGACTAAGCGGGTGGGAGAAAACAATAAAGTCGCTCGGGGCTGCACGCCCCCATCAGTTTTAAAAGTCAGTTTTCTACCATCACCAGACATTTGCCAAGTGGTCAACTGACCAGCATCCGCCGGGGGGACGATCGCTAGCAGCGCACAAAATGCTAAAGCTATGGATGACAATCTCACGAGATAAAACCCTCAAAATTACTACTCACGATCTCACCGTTAGGTGAGTACCGTATTTGTTACTAAAACTAATGATGTTTATTTGGCTACGGTTGTTTCGAGATTAAGTAAAGCAAATGGGTTCTGTCCAATCCGTGTGGGTAAACATAACATGGATGATGTCCATGTATGTCATTTTGTAACCAGATCTGGATATTTGGCTGAGGAGTCAATATTCCAAATAAAAAATCCCTAGATGCTTTCTGGCAGAGACTTTCTGTCCAAAAGTCCTACTTATAGAATACCCAATTTTTCTGGCGGAATTAACTAAATTAGGCTAGTCGTCTTCTGATAATTTTGGTGCGGTTAAAGACGAATCTTTAAACACTAAGCGCAGCAGTGGCGGGGCAAGAAAAGTGGTGAATATCACCATGACCACCACCCCAGCTTGAGTCGCAGGCGGCAAGATACCGCTGGTGGCACCAACGCTAACAAAAATCAGCCCGACTTCACCGCGCGGAATCATTCCTACGCCGATCGCCAGCCGATTGATACCCGGTTTGCCAAATACCACCAAGCCCGTGATTACTTTACCTAATACGGCCACCACGATCAGAAAAAGCGCAATCAGCAACCCTTCGCGGTTGACAGAATCGATCGGGTTCAAGACCGATAAATCAGTCCGTGCCCCCACCACCACAAAAAATATTGGCACAATGGCATCGGCTAAGGGGGTGAGATCGGTCACAATCCCCTCCCGCTTTTCGGTTTCTGCCAGTACTAAACCAGCGGCAAAAGAACCTAAAATACCTTCCAAATGAATAGCTGTGGCCACATAGGCCAAGCTAAAAGCAAAAATCAGTGACACCACAATCAACTGTCCCCTGGTTTGCAGGGCATCTACTATTTTAGCCAAAATAGGAGTTAATGCCCGCCCAATGAAGATTGAACCAACCAAAAAGGCGCTGGCTGTGATGATCAGATAAAAAATACCGCCCACATCGACTTTGCCGGTTTGACCCAGGCCAGACACCACCGCCAAGACAATCAGCCCCAAAATATCATCTAAGATCGCTGCCCCAATAATAATTTGGCCTTCTGGAGTGTTGATCCGACCAATTTGGGAGAGCACTTTGGCGGTGATGCCAATGCTAGTAGCGGTCAAAGCGGCGGCAGCAAAAATTGCGACAATCGGAGGAGCATGAAAGATATAAATCATCCCCAAAACCCCACCAATAAAAGGTGCCGCTACGCCGACTACGGCGACCATGGCGGCTTGGGTGCCTACTTTGAGTAGCTCAGTGAGGCTCGATTCTAGGCCAATTTCAAACAGCAGAATGATTACGCCGATTTCTGACATTACCGAGATGGCCTCAGACTGTCGATCGAATACGCTAGCGGCTGCCTCGGGTGCTAGTCCAGCGGTATTTCGTAGGAGGTTAATGACTAAGGAAGCGCTAGCATCTAATTCACCACCCGGAAAGACGATCAGCCGCAGAGCCGAAACTCCTACAATCACGCCGCCCAACAATTCACCTAGGACTGGTGGCAAGTTGAGGCGCACACAAATTTCGCCGCCCACTTTGCTAGCTAAGTGGATCACAATCAGGCTGAGTAGTACCCCGGCAAGTACTAATTGGCTATTTTCACCCATGAATTTATTGTCTGAATTAAAGAATGCACCTGTGCAGTTTACCGCAGCACCAAGGTTGGCAGATTAAGTTGTCTTGGAACCAGCAGCCTGCTCTTCGGCCATCTGTCTTAACATGCGCGGCACTATGACCAAAAAGTACAGCCACCAAATTCCAATTAAAATGCCCAGGGGAATAGTAATCCACCAGGTATGTAAAATCAACCAACTGCCTGCAACGATCAGTACCCCGGTTAATATAATTGTCCAGGGCTGACACCACCAGGGTTTGGATTGCCACATATCTGGTGAAACTTTGCTACTGGTCATACTAAATTACCTATTTGCCAGATGAGACTGCCGATCGACACCGTACCCAGCAAAGCCAAAAAAGTGAGCTTGATGCGCCGCATGACGGGCGTTACTTCATGGATAGCCAAGAGTCGATCGCGGGCTAAAATTTCGGCGGTTTTTGTCCAGGTTTGACCGTCGTACCAGCCAGACTCTTCGTACACCACGCTT
>JAYSRP010000339.1:0-25177 GCA_043721015.1 Synechococcales cyanobacterium
CTGTGGCAATAAATTGAGCATCGGTCTCACCAGCTTTTAGTGGTCTGAGTTTGTCAACTTTAGCGTCATCACCCTTGTTTGCATTCACGCTAAACATGTCTAATCCAGTGGTGCTATAGTCACCATTGGCAGAACTTACCGGCAAGTTACCATTTTGGCCACGTGCACCATATAAACCAAGCAGACGACCACCTTTTTCTGGATCGATTTTGGCTGCTGTATCAGCTAAAACCTGTGCTGCATTAGCACCACGTTCTAGAAAGGTATAGTCATAAATATTGCTGGTGGGCTTGGTGCTAAGCTCCTTGTATGTAGATGCCTTAATGTAAGTGTTATCGGTTAACGGCTCAACACCCGCAGGTAAGGGGTTTCCAGGAGTAGATAAAGGGTGCCCACCGCCTAGCAAAACTGTGGGTTGATAAATTCGCAATTCTTGTTGCAGAATGTTATCTAATGCTGGATAGTCTGCATCATATTTACTGCGGCGATTGACATTGGCAGCAGCAGCGGCTGGGGTGGCATGATCGATCGGTACGGATGTAACTAGACCAGTCGATTTGCCTGCTTGGGCGGCTTTGGCTAACACCCCTTCGACGTTGTCTTCAAAGATATCAACACCGATCGCGTTGTTGTAGGTTTTGACACCAGTGTAGAGGGTAGTAGCAGTATTGGCAGAATCGGGATAGCTATTCTTAATATATTCTTTGTCAGTCCCTGGTGTCCAAGGATTAACACCACCTTTGACCGGGTCATAACCAACTAAGTTACCAACAACACTATCACTGACTTTTGCTCCACCACTTGCAGTGGTGCCGGGGTTGAAAGTAGGATTAAATGTAAAGCCAACAGTAGATGGGTTAACTCCAGTAGCAGCAGTACTCGGCCCTGTCACGGCTGCTTGGCCGGTGTTGTATACGCCATTGGCATCTGGAATAGTCGTACCGTAAGTAGTTGCTAAAGTGTAGCCCGTCAGCGTCTGCATGTTGAGGCCAGTACCCTTGCCAGCAGTGTAGAAATCGCTAAGACTAGCACCAGTTTTGCCTTCTTGAATTTGCTTGTAAACGGCGGCTGCGCGGGTCATTTCCCAGCCCATACCATCGCCAATCATGATAATTGTATTCTTAGCCATATTAGTTAACGTTCCTTTGTTTGGATTATTTGAAACTACTTCTTTCTCTAAACAAACTTTGTGTAGCGCCATTGCCACGAGAATTTTAACACTGGCTCCATATTTTAGAGTTAAGCAAAGACTATTTAAAAGTTAAGTTCTGTTTAAAGCTCAATCCAGAAGTCGAACTTCTGGATTGAGCTTTTAGGCGAAAATGAACTGGCCAGGGTTGCTAGGAGTCAGAGAATTCGATTGAATCCCCTTGAGAATAGCTAGGGTCTGACCACCAAAAGAAATCGAAGTATCTGCGCCAACTTGGGCTAAGACAATATCAGCGACTTTAGCACCAATACCTTGGATCCCAATTACGTCTGTCCCAATTTGGAAATCCAGAATCGTATTAGCTGTTGCAGGAGTATCGCCATTAGTAATCCAAAATTGGTCAACGCCAGCGCCTCCTGAAATTAGATTGCCGCCACCAACGCCAGCAAAGAATTTATCGTTGCCTTCGCCGCCTAAAGCTCGACCGTTGGTTCCTAGGTAAAAAGTGTCGTTACCAGCACCACCAGAAGCCCGGTAATCTTTGGTGTCGGTAGCATCTAGGGTGTCATCACCAGTACTACCAAAAACTCGATCGGCATTAGCAATGTAAATTACGTCATCACCGCTGCCTAAATCTACCCGGTTATTGCTAGCCGAGTTACCAGCAATCGCAATATCTACTGTATCTTTGCCAGCACCAGTAAAGACAGTGTTGTTGCTAGGACTAAAACCAGGAGTGACTCCAGCAATTAAGTTATCGGCACCAGTACTGCCCGAAACTTGGGTGGGAGGCACATCGGCATCCAGACTAAAACTCAAGATCGTGCGAACTAGGTTAGTTGCAGATGGTTCTAGAAAGGTATTGACCGCAGACGAGTTAATCCCCTGTACTGCTACATTCAAGGTTTTGCCATCAGCAGAAACATCAAAGGTAGTGTAGTTAAAAGTATCTGGTGAATAAAAGTCGATCGCCTGTCGCGTAGTATCAGCATTGGGATTCCCTTCTCGGTAAACATTTTTCAGGCCAGCAAAATTAGGATCTAAGCCGATCGGATTGATTTTATCGGTAACTTGCTTGGCGACCAGTTTATCAGCCAAAGCTTTGATATTAGCAAAGCTATGGTCGGTGATGGTATCAGGGCCGGTAGCACCAATGGGGCCATCAACAACTGATATAGCACTGGGTAGCACTCTAATACTGGTTGGATCGTTGATGTTATCGAGGTATGTTAGTTCGTTAACTCGGTTTTGGTGATCATCAGCAGAAAGGAAAATGACGTTTTTGATGCCATTATCGGCAATGAACTTGAGTATTTCATTTCGTTCAGCCCGATAGCCACCGATCCAAGATTTGCCACCATCTGCACCAGAGCCAATAGCTCCTAGTTGATCGATCGGGTCGGAGACAGCTACAAACTTCCAGGCTACACCATTTTTCTGAGCATCCAGCAAGTTTTGCTTCAGCCAAGCTAATTGAGTTTTACCAAGCAGGGTGCGATCGGGGTTATCAGCTCTAGCACCTGTATCATCAGTATTAGTACCGTTACCAGCCGCATCGGTAGTTTTCAGTCGCACATCCCGATAAGAGCGAGTATCGGTGTTGACGTACAGCACGTTCTGACCCCCTTGTTGGGAATTATAGAGCTGCTGAGTGCCATTCGATCGAGCATCGTCAGGAGCAACTACCGTTTTTTCTTTAATAGGCTGATAGTCGGTGTAAGCCTGTATTAAAGATTTAAACCCAGCATTTTGGTTGATAAAAGTACCAGTTTTATTAACATCATAGGTAGTGTTATTGGTGCCATTGCCAGAGTTAGTAGCTAATAAACTGGGCGCACCACCATTGATTAGTTGTTTATTGCCCAATTCATGGTTGTCTAGCTGAGTGTAGTTACCTTGGGAGGCAAAGAAAGTTTGCAAACTAGCAAAACCACCAGGATTAACAGGCTGAAGGTTTTCTAGGTATTTACGGTGATAGTCGATTAACGCCTGAGCGGGGTCTTTGGCCGCATCAGCAGCAGCAGGAGAGCCGGTGCTAGCAGTTTCGTAGATGGTATCACCGACGTTGCCAAAGAAATCTAAATTCAGCTTACCAAAGTCGGCAGTAGAGCTATAAGGGCGTAGTTGACCATCATAGTCACCGCTATATCCAAAGCGGATAGCAGCTTTGGTATTGGCGGCTGGAGCAGTTTTAAAGGTGCCCACCTGACTAAATTCACCAGCGGAGTCCAGAAAGCGGTAGTAATATTTGGTGCCACTAGCCAATCCGGTAGCATCGACCTTAACAGTGCCATCGTGGTCGAGATTATCAGTTCTGGCTGGGACTTTATAACTAAAGGCGATCGAACCAAATTTAGGATCTGTAGAAACCTGTGCAGTAAGGTTGGAATTGACTCCCTTATTGGTGTTGGGGTCAAAAGTACGAGTCCAGAGAATGGCATTGTTGCTAGTAGCATCACCAGCAGCCACTGCTGAAAACGCACCGAGCGTAACATCAGTTAGCACCAAAGTGAAATCCTTGGTTGCATCTGGGGTAACACCGACGCTTGGGTCATCTACATTAACAGAGATGGTGTAGCTTTTTTTAGCCTCAAAATCCAGAGTAGTACCAGCTTTAATATACAAAGCTTTGTTGGCTATTTCAAAGGAACTAGCATCGGCTCCAGTCACGGTGAGGTTATTTACTCCTTGGATATCATCAGTAATAGCAATATCAGCTACTTTAATCCGTGATAGGGTGCTGGCGTTTTCAACAATAGTAGTTACTGTGTTATTGAGGGTGATACCAGTAGGGGCTGCATTCGGTGGAGTAACCGTGTCTATGGTCTTCACTTGTAGGTTCTGAATGCGCTGATCTTGAGTGGCTGGGGTATCGGCGACATTATATGCCTTTTGGGGAGTGCCATAGTTAGCTCGCAGGAAATCTTCAAATGCCTTCAGCTCACCCAGGGTGTTAGCAGGTACATTCGCAGCAGCAGTGAGATCTAGGGTTTTGTCGATCGGGGCTGAGAGGGTACCATTGTTGAGCAAATAGCGGAAGTTGCTGGCATTATCCTTGATCGGATAGCCATCGCCGCCATTGGCGGTAAAGTTTAGGGTGACAACACTAATTGTTGTGGGTGCATCTGCCAGTAACACACCGTCATCTGCCACTCTGGCGACGAGTTTATCATCCAGGTCAAAAATGGCAATATCTTGCACTCTCTGTCCTGCCGTTTTAGTTGGGTCATAAGAGAACCGCACACCACCAATTTGGGCGTAACCGCCGTTGCCGGGGGCGAGTCCAGCAGCGTAGTTCAATATATTCAATAGCCCTTGTGGAGTAGTGTCAAAAACGATTAACTTATTGTCGAAACGCAGCGCGTTCTCTGCATCAAGCTGAGAGATTCCCCCGGCAGGCTTTACATTGGAAGCGCTTGGTGGCAGTTTCTCGCCATTTTCACCGATCGAACCCACTGAGGCACGAATGCCACCACCGTTTTTCAACGAAGCTATTGTTATCCCAGGAGCAATTGCTGCTTTGGCTTTGAAGAGGTTAGCATCGGCAGAAAGATCTCCGAGGTTGACTTCCTGTGCCCGTCCAAAGGCCCGATCGCCTTCTAAATAAACTTTGGTATAACCAAAGATATTAGCGTCTTTTGTTCGGATTACGTTGTCGATCGCGTTGGTGATGGCAGAGACATTTGTGCCAATGGTGCTGCTAGCAACAATCTGCTTGGCTGTTTGGGTGGTTCCGTAGGCCGCTTGTAAATTGGCTTCGGTCGAAGCATAGGCACCGTTAATCACTGGGTCTAAGTTTGCAACAATGATCTCACCGTTGGCATTGAAATCTACTATTAGGCGACCAAGATAAGAATATTCAGTGTCGGTAGTGACAATCAAGGTGGCTTTACCATCAGCACCAGCAGTAAGGATCGGATAGGTATCTACAAAATTGGCGCTGTGACCATTAAAGCCCACCGCCTTATCGGTTGCGTCACCTAGGCGTTCATGGCCGCCACCGGCAACCATCACGTCAATACCCGAAACTAATGGAGCCAAAGCCTTATTTCGTTCGATCGTGTCAAGCTGATCTACCAAAACGATTTTATTGACACCCAAGACTTTTAAGGCATCTACTGCGGTCTGAATATAGGCTGCAACTTCCTGCAAGTCATCGGTGGTGGGGATACCATCATCTTTTGGAACAGTCCCATTAGGTGAAGTCTTGCTCAGCAGATCGTAAGTAGTGGCACCAACAATCCCGATCTTTTCGCCACCTTTAGTCACTACAGTATAAGGAGCAATTTTGCCCTTAATCACCGCCGCTTCCTTACCGGCAAAATCGTTGGTGGCAGTGCCACCTAGGGTGGCATCGGCAAGGCCGCGTAAAGAGCTATCAGCGGTAAAAGTTAGGTTAGTCGTAATAAAGGGAAACTGTGCGCCGGGATAAGCCGTTGCACCACTACCAGAGGCAGCGATCGCCCCAGCTAGCACCGGTGAGCCGAGGTCAAACTCGTGGTTTCCTAAGGCTGAAGCATTGGTGCCAAAAGCATTCATGATCGCAATATCGGGGCGACCAAGAGCTGTGGTGCCAATACCTGGGATGCCATTTAAGGAAGGATCTGAACCGCCGACTAGCCATGGTCCAGGGATGTAGCTATCACCTTCAGCCAACACCAAGGTGTTGCTATACTGGTCGTCAAACCTGTCGATCAGCGCACCCAAGATCGGTGCAGTTTCTACCCCGAGCAAACCACTTTCACCATAATAATGCAGTAATTGTAGGGTATAGGCTGGAGCTTGCTTGATCCTTCCCGGCGAACCGATTTCGGTGGCGAGGTTGTTAGTAATAGAGATGGCACCATTGGTGCCCACTGCACTCAAAGTTGAAGTTGTAGCGTTGTTTAATAAGGCCGCATTGTTGAAGGTGGCAAAAGGAGTGGCCGCTGGCGATGCTCCAAATACCAGGTTGGTTTGCAAAACACCAGCAGCATTGTAAATATTGACGGCATCACCGGCGGTGCTCAATCCGGCACCCGATCCAGAGTAAGTCCCAATTTGTAAGCCTGCTGGTGGCTTCGTGCCAAACCAGTTGGTCAAAAAAGTAGTAGCAGCAGTAGTGGCCGTAGTGGTTTCGACAAAAATTACCGATTCCCCTGCACTAATGCTAGTAATCCCGTTTAAGGCCAGAGCAGCGCCAAAACTATTGGAGTTATCATCAAATTTCCAGCCGGTGATGTTTATCGCACTAGAACTAGTATTAGTCAGCTCGAACCAATCTGCTGCTACTGGCGAGTTACCACTGCTCCAGGGAGCTACTTCGGTCACAAAAATGCCGCCAGTGGTCGTCACAGGAGTTTCGTTTACTACATCAGTTACGGCTAAGGTATATGCTGTAGTGACATCTGGCGTACTACCTATTGTCGTGTCGTCTACATTGACATTTATGCTGTAGCTGGTTTTAGTTTCAAAGTCTAGCTTAGTACCAGCTTTAATAGATAAAACATTGCCAGTAATTTCAAAGAAACTAGCCTCTGCCCCAGTCAAGCTCAGTGTATTAGTCCCAAGAGCATCATCGGTAACGGCAATATCTGCAACTTTAATTGGAGTTGCGGTACTAGTATTTTCGACGATCGATGTCAATCTATTATTCAGAGCCAAGGCCGTAGGGGCTTTATTGACAATAGGAGCTGCCGAAGGTGCATAGACCCAAAGCTGAGGATTATCAATACTGCCGCCGCCATTTTCGCTGACTACATACAAAAACCCATCTTTGTCTACGGTCAAACCTTCATGCTGTTGATCGGGAATAGACAGTGGATTGCCAGCATCAGAGACGATTGTGAGGGTACTGAAGATATTACCAGCTCGATCGACCTCTACAATTTTGCCGGTTTCTTGGCTGAGTACCAGTAGGTGACTAGAATCTTCTTTGCCATTCAAATCTGTGACGTTAGACAATGCGTAAACATCGGCAAAGTCAGTCAGCTCGGTGAGTTTTGCCGGACTAAACAGGTTTACAGAGTTAACGGTAGTGGCCGAACCATTGGTGGCAGTCCCCGCTGCAAAATCGATGTTCGTTTGAAAAATCCCTTGGGGCGAAATTTCTTTGACTGCGATAAATCCGTTGGTCTGGGGGTCGTAGGTGATCCCTTCAATGCCAATATTCCCGACGGTGGTGCCCAGCTTGACGGTTTGGACGTTAGCTCTGGTGAGGGTGGTGTCTTTAACATAGGTAAACAAACTTACCTGCCGATCGCGCTCTTCCACCAATGCAAATTTGCCGCCCCCAATATAAGCAAGTCCTTCTGGGTCGTAAAATGTAGTGCCTTGGGGGCTGGTGCCCGCTGCTAAAGTCATGGAGTCGATCAGCACCCCAGTCTTAGATACTTGGACGATCGATGTACCACCGTCACCCAGCACAAATAATGTGTCTGTATCTTTGTTGTAAGTTACGGCAGAAACTTCTTGAGCCAATAAGCTACCGGTTGGAGCTGTAGTTCGCTTTGGTTCAGGTAGATCATATCGACCGATTCGAGTGTACTTAGATAGATCAATATCATTAATTGCCATTGTAGATTCCTGTATTTATAGTGAGAGGCTAAATTTTTGGCATGACAATATCTCAAGGATGGCAACTAAGCAATTGACTTCCATTAGAGCGCTTTCACTAGCTGAAAACGAAGTTAAATAATACTTTCGGTGTATTTGAAAACCGTCTCAATTTATCAGTAGTAAGTTAAGAAACAGATATGAATTGGTTAAGTGAAAATGATCATGGATGTGTCTGTATATACTAAGATTATTGATTGCCCTCAAAACAGAATCCGACTTCTAAAAGTCGGACTCTGTTTTGAAAAACTTACTTAACAACCTATGTGGCAATGATTAAGTCTGAATTAGTAATTGGTTAAATTTCAATAAAACAATGAATTGTGGTATAGATGACTACTCACTAGGATTATTTGGCCTATCTTAAGAAATGCTAAAAATTATTACTCCCAATCCTGCATTTCGCAAAAACTGCGGCAAGATTGGGAGTCTATAACTATTTGGCTGATCTTGAGTAAAATAACTTTGACCAGGACGTGCTCGTGAGATTAATGCTGCGCTCGTTGTAGGCTAGCTAGATCTTTTTGGAGTTGAGAGATCGTTTTTTCGGTTTCATGAAAATGTGCATTGAATTTCTGCTCTACAGCTTCATCTACCAAAGCCTGGATTTTCTTAGCTGTTACCTTGACATCTTTTTCCTGGTGTTCTTGACTGCCATTTTGAATGACAGAGCCAGAAAAAGTAGCTTTTAAACATTCTTCTAGCATCGCGGTCTTGGAGATGGCCTTTTGTTTGGCTGTGACCTTTAACAGTTCAAGGAGTTCTGCTTCTAGTCTGAAGTTAACGGCTATTCTTTTCATTTGCTCTACTGTATATACATTTTGTCTTTACAGCCTATCGTAGTTTTTGTAGATACGCAACGTAAAGCATTAGCTCTGAACAAAGAATATGTCGTATTTTGAATATCTAGAGTTTGCTTACTTAATTGCCAGTACTAGTACTCCGATCGATACCAAGATGACACCAAAGCATTCTACAACTGATGGCCGCTCACCTAAAAAGGCAAAAGCAAATATTGATACCAACACCAGACTCAGTTTATCAACTGGAGCTACTTTTGAGGCATCACCCATTTGCAGCGCTCGGAAGTAGCAAACCCAAGATATGCCAGTACTAATACCCGACAAACCCAAGAACAGCCAAGTTTTAGCAGATAGTTCTAACGGGTTACTCCATTTTCCTGTGACCCAAATAAAGCCAGCTAAAACACAGGTGATAATTACAGTCCGCACCAGTGTTGCCAGATTTGAATCAACACCTTGAATACCAATTTTTGCAAAGATCGCGGTGAATGCCGCAAACACGGCAGATAGTAATGCCCACAAGAACCAGTTATCTGAGGTTGTCATAATTTTCGGGAGATGATTTTGAGCAGTTTGCACAAAGATTATTAATTTGATGCCAAATCTCTACTCAGTGCAGCTCCCATAGTAGAAGATATTCAAGCCACTATCTTTCCTACTTATTCTCCTCCTGCCGTTTTCCAAGCAATTTCTTTATTCAGCGGAGGATCGGGAAGCTTGCGGGTAATGACAGCCGCAGCCAAAACCAGTACCGTTGAAACCCATAAACAGCCAACTAGTCCATAGAACTGATAGACAAAACCAGACAATACTGTTCCTGCTAATCGTCCGCCAGAATTTGCCATATAGTAGAAACCAACATTCAATGCGACCTTGTCATCATCAGTAAAGGCTAAAACCAAGTAGGAATGTACAGCAGAGTTAAAGGCAAAAACGATCCCAAAAAGCATTAAGCCCCCCACAATAGTTATCGTTGCCGGGAGACCAAGTTGCAGACCGATCGCAATCAACCCTGGCACGACAGTAAGCAAAGAAGTCCAAAACTGCACAGTCTTTGATCTCGGCACCCCACCCGATCCAAACCGCTGAATCAGCACTGGTGCCAAAGATTGAATAAGGCCATAGCCAATCACCCAACAAGCCAAAAATCCGCCAACTTGGGCAAACGACCAGCCCATAACACTGCGCAAGAAAACTGGCAAACCAACCACAAACCACACATCTCTGGAGCCGAATAAAAAGAAGCGGGCTGCTGACAGGATATTAATCTCTGGACTCTTAGAAAATAATTGTTTGAATTTAACCTTGGCCTTAATTTTGCCCATACCCTTCGGTAGAAACAAACCAGTCAACAGTAACAAACACAAACTACATGCCATAATCCACAAAGAATTAATAAAGCCAAAAGATCCTAAAAGGGCACTACCTACAAAAAATCCTACGCCCTTCAAAGCATTCTTAGAACCAGTGAGCACCGCTACCCATTTGAACAAAGCCGAATGAGCATCTTGAGGCACTACTAATCTAATAGCGCTCTTGGTACTCATTTTGGTCAAGTCTTTGGCAATCCCCGAAAATGCTTGGGCAACCATTACATACAAAACCGCAAACCACTGTGCCCAAGCAGGATTCAGAAAAGACAGCAAAATCAGCGAAAATATTTGTAGTCCGATTCCGGTATACAGCGTAACTTTTAAACCCAACTGAGAACCAATCCAGCCCCCTAAAAAGTTTGTGACGACTCCAAAGACTTCATAAAACAGAAACAGCGAGGCAATCTGAATCGGGGTATAGCCAATATTATTAAAATACAGCAACACCAACAGCCGCAAAGCCCCATCGGTAATCGTAAAACCCCAGTAGGTGAGCGTAACTAAAATATAATTTTTAAAATTGGCATTAGAGGATGTGGAGGTTGCCATAAGATATTTTTGTAGTGAAGAATTCCGAGACTATGACAAACTCAATGCAACTTTTCTAGCCAGCTCCACCATGCGATTGGCATAGCCCCATTCATTATCGTACCAAGCCAAGATTTTTACTTGAGTTTCGTTAATGACCATCGTAGATAAAGCATCAATAATGGCCGATCGAGGGTCGTCTTTGTAATCGATCGAGACCAGTGGGCGCTCTTCGTAACCCAAAATGCCTTGCAATACCCCTTCAGAAGCTGATTTCAATAATTGATTTACTTCTGATACCGTGGTCGATCGGGCTACTTCAAACACACAGTCGGTCAATGAGGCATTGAGCAGTGGCACTCTGACGGCTAAACCGTTCAGTTTGCCATTTAATTCTGGATAAATTAGGCCGATCGCGGTGGCCGAACCAGTAGTAGTCGGAATTAAAGATAGGCTAGTAGCCCTTGCCCGCCGCAGATCTTTATGGGGTGTATCAACAATTGTTTGAGTATTGGTGTTGTCATGAATAGTAGTAATCACACCATGCTTAATGCCCAAACCTTCATTAATCACTTTCACCACCGGAGCCAAGCAGTTGGTCGTGCAGGAAGCCGCCGTTAACAAATGGTGTTCATCAGGCTGATAGAGATGATCATTAATGCCCATCACAATATTCAGGGCTTTTTCTTTCACTGGAGCTGCCACAATCACCTTTTTCACACCGCGCTGAAAATATGGATCGAGAGTTTCTGGGGTTCTAAATTTACCAGAGCATTCCAGCACAATATCCACACCATATTTTTCCCAAGGGACTTCGCCCGGATTGGCGTATTCGCTAAAGCTTAAAGATTTACTATCGATAGCTGCGCTGACACCGGAGGTGATCAAAATTTGGTTGTCTTTGGCCTCTACCTCCGGTGTCCAGCGCCCATGCACTGAGTCAAATTTGAGTAAGTGTGCTGCGGTCACAGCACCGCCTGCGATTTCATTAATATGTACAAACTCAACTTCTGGCCAGCCCCAAGCTGCTCGTAAGTCTAGGCGACCAATTCTACCAAAGCCGTTAATGCCTACTCGCACAGCCATATTTTTGTTCCAAATAAAAACTACATTTCAAATTAAGTTGATTGTATTTCTTCTGGGTACTTATATCAAGTGAATTTTTTTGATTTGGGATAACGGGCATTTTACAAGGTAATCGATAGTCAGACTGTCTACTCAAAATCTAGAGGTAGCGTATAATATACCAACCCATGTCTAGCCCAATTCATAGCATAGTTAATGACCCAAACCCTCACTACCACTTCACCACAAATCATTGCCGGATTTCATGCTTTGTCTGAGCCGATCAGAATTCGGACGATCGAGTATCTTCAGCGGCAGGAGCTGTGTGTGTGCGAACTCTGCGAATTGTTGGATTTGAGCCAATCAAAGCTTTCCTTTCATCTCAAAGTCCTGAAATCTGCACAGCTAGTCCTTACTCGTCAAGAGGGTCGCTGGATTTATTATCGGTTGAACCTGACTCAGTTTGTGCTGCTAGAGCAATATTTATCCGAATATCGCCGCCTAAGTCCAATTATTCCAACGCGGATGTGCGACTAAAAAATATGATTGACATATCAATTTTTTTTGTTAGATTTTTATACTATTGTAAATACAAGAGAGCATCAGCACAGCAAATCGAAGAGCTGATCTACATCCCAATTAATATTATTAAAAACTGAAATATTGGTGAATTCGGACAATTCTCTCAGAACCAATGGTGAACTAGAACAGATTCCAGAAATCGCATCTGGTACTAAGCCGAATTCTTGCTTCAGAATATTTAATCCCCCGATCGCGCCAAAAGTATCTTGAGCGGCAAATATTAATTTATGAATGCGCGATCGAACATCTGGCGACTTTAATAAAATTGCTGTTTCCTTCTGCAAAATTCCATCAGCTAGCTCTACCGCCCAATAATTCTTCGGATTATTTGCATATTTCAAATCCAGGTCATTGAAGATTCTAAGCAAATCTGGCTCTTCTAATAAATAAGTAGAAGGAAACCCGAAATGAGTAAAATCATTGATAATGGAAGCACCAGCATCCTGCATGTGCAAAATATCCTTTAGACTAGCTGTACCAGTCACTTTAGAAGCTCGGACATCATAGCCTTTGGTCGTCATTGCCCAACAGCAAGCTGTCGCACTTGTACTTTTGCCGGAATTCATGCTAGTGCCGATAAACAGCAGCATTTTAGACCGATCGGGCTTCTTGTCTGTCTTTTTTGGTTTTATTAAAGAATAATCGCGGGTATTTAAAATTTCTCCCTCTGAATCACAAACATATCCCAATATCTTAATTCTGGTCGGTTCTTTAATCGAAGAGTTCTTGACTTGCACATTGCCGACTATCCCCGATCGCGCTAGTAGATCGACCTTGGTTGTCATGCTAGATGGGACGAAACCTTCATAATAATCTGGTGCATATCGATTGCCAAATACAAAAATACCCGTGGAGCCTTCATTGATGCGATGAATTCTGCCAGATTTGTTTTCTAACTCTGCATGTTGACCAATTCTAGTGACCTTTCCATATACGACATCTCCCATTTTTGGTTGCTTATCTTGAAAAACGTAATATTTAATCTGCTTTCTGCTAATTGTGTATGCAGCGCTAGGCAGGACACACCAGTCAGGGATTTTATTCATATTAATTTATCGACAAGGGTTTTATTACATCCGACTATTATTTCATTAAACTGAGAAGCTGAGGAGAGGTCTCTTGACTATCTGTGATGATGGTTGTTCCGTGAGTTGCCTTAACCATTGCTTATTGTTTTTTAATCTTTAGTTAACATATTTATGAATAAAAATTCGATAAAATAATTAACCAAATCTTTATCTTCGCTTAACCTAGCCATGCGATCATTATTCGATTAATGATCGCAACTGACTGACCCGAGATATATAGCTAATGTCAATTCTAGATTGTCTGAGTAGATTAAGCCCGTTGCCACTTATGGCTGTAAATATCGTTAACGGTATTCCAGGAGTGCCAGATGTTACTCAATCTAATGCTCCCGCTTCTATCTTTGGCGATCGGCTGAGTTTGATCATGAATGGAGTACCGCTGGGAATTCTGTTATTTTGCGTCATCCTCATTGGATTAGGCGTTGCGTTAGCGCTGATCAATTTTTCGATTAAGCCCCAGCAAGAATCTTCGATGGTGGCAATGGGTGATTGGATTGTACGCTACAGTGATTTAATTCGATCTCTGCGGCATGTCGCAGTGGTATTTGCTGTTTTGACTATTGGCATATTACTCTGTTCTACGATAGCCAATCGCTATCACCTTTGGGAGCAAAATACTTTCCCTCGCGCCGCAGCCACCGCCACCCAAATTGTCCAAATCTCGCCCCAAGTGCGCTACACCATCAAAGAACCATACAACTACAGCCAAAATGTCAATGGTAAAGTTACCAAAGTCCGTGATGAGAAAGATTTAACCCGACTACTGCCGGTAAATAGCTCAAATATTAAGGTGAATATCAACAAGAGCAAAGTGCGGAGTGCTGAAAAGTGGGTATACACCACAAATTTTCTGGGTGAATACGAGGTTCGCAATATTACCCCTGGATCGGTAGATTTTTTGTTAACCATGGCACCGCCCAAAGGTGCTTACATTGTCCAAAGCTATTCTGTAGAACAAGATGGTCGCAGAATTTCGGCAAATAGTGCTGGGGAGTATGAATATAGAATTCAGATTGCTCCGAATGGTACAACCCAGCTCAAAACTTCTTATCAAGCTCAAGGTGCACCGCGCTGGTTGTATGCCACCAAAGGTGAGCTGCTGTCTAAGTTCCAGTTGGCGATCGAAAGCAATTTCAACAATATCAATTCTGCTAGTGGCTTAATGCCCAGCAGTATTGAAAAACGCAATCCAGGCAAAACTTTCACCTGGACTTTGCCAGATAATGCTGCTATTCCTTACGCGATCGGTGCTTCTGCGCCCAATGCTTTACCGGCTCAAGTGGGAGTCATTCCCAAGGTTATTTTGTTTGCCCCAGCCATTTGGTTGTGGTGGTTAGTAATGCTCTATCTTTCGGTGCCTATGCGCATCAAAGATATTTTAATTAGTGCTGGTGTTGCTGGGACTAGTGTTTTGGCTCTTGCCTATGTGATGCGATTATTTAAAACCGAAATCACAGCGGTTTATGCCACTCCTGAATTAGTTTGGCCGGTAATTGCCATTTTGCTATTAGTTAGTGCTTGGGGTCTGGGTAAAAATTTCCGCACTTCTTTGGCAGCAGTAATTTGCACGATCGCCGGTATGATTTTACCTGTATTAGCCCTGCTAACCACTTATCAGGGATCGATTTTGAGTTTGGCCGCTCTGCTATCGGTAATGTGGTTGGTGGTGATGAATTGGTATGGTTGGTATAAGTTAGAAGCAACGATACCAAAGGTTGTAACTCAAGAGATGCTGGAACCTGAACAGGTGCAAGAAGAAGAGGCAATGGAAGAAGAGCCAGAAATTGAGTTCTATAATGATGACAATGATGGGGCACAAACTTCTTTCTTGAAGCTAGACCCAGCTACTGGAGACTATCTTGAGCAAAACGTCCCTCATCACGCCCCCAAGGAATCAAAGCGAAATATCCTGATCACATAGAAATAATCTGAAATTCCAAATAAAAAGAGAGGAGATATTTAATATCCCCTCTCTTTTTTGCAAATCACTACTTTTTAGCTTTTTCAACTGCTGCTAGCAAATCAGTTATGGCTTTAGATAACTTTGCTTTATCTTTGGCTTTGCCTGCTTCATCAGCGACTTTAATGGCTGCTTCGATTGCACTATGTTTGTCAGCAGCTTTGGTTTTTAGTTCTTTAGCCGCTTCATCCCATGGGCCGAAAAACTCATTGAACTTGCTGACTGCATCGTCAATGGTGCCAGTATCAGCAGCTTTTTTGGCATCATCCAGCATAGTTTTCATGGTTTTCATTTGACCTTCAGACAGACCACCTTGAACCAATGCTGGCTTGGGAGTTTCGGGTACTGGCTTAGCCTCAATATCTTTAGGCGGCAGCGGTTTGTCGGGCTTGATTTCTCCCGCAACCAGAGGTTTACTAGCAGCCAAAGGTTTTGGTGCAACGGCTACTGTAGTGTCCTTTGGTTTATCTTTTTCCTTAGCAATATCTTTTGCTGGAGAAGAAGCACCTGGACTAGGGCTAGCCTCTGGAGTAGCACCAGCGATCGGTGCAGCCTCTGGAACAGCGGCACCACTAGATGCAGGGGTATTACTAGCTGATGGTTCATCGTTATTACAAGCACTGATAGTTGTGAGTAACAATCCACCCACTAAAAGATTTGCCCAGATCACATTTTTCCGACGATTCATTAGAATATAGCCCTTACAGAATATTTATTTAGATAGATTTTGTAACCGCAGAAATCGCCCGAGTCAAGCTCGGGCGAACAATTATTGACACTGCCCTCGATTAATCTTGAGCATCTCGTGAAATTAGTTCTTCGATCGTCAGGCCAATTGCTTCTTTTCCACCGAAAACAGAGCCAGTTCGTTTGTTATCAAAGTGCTTGATAGCAGTAGCATAAGCAGCATCGGGAAGAGATACATATCTAGTTTGAGTTGCAAACTGAGCTGCATTTTTTAGATAGAAGCTCACAAATTCCTTTACTTCTGGCTTACTAGCAACTGTAGCGTTGACATAGATAAACAGCGGACGGGCCAAAGGCGTGTACTTACCACTTTTAACCGTTGCAACCGAAGGTTCTACCCCACCAACCTTGATGGCCTTCAGCTTACTTTTGTTGGCTTCATAGTAAGCCAGTCCAAAGTAGCCCATCCCACCCTTATCTTTGCTGACACCATTTACTAACACATTGTCATCTTCACTAGCAGTGAAATCGGTACGGCTTTCTTTCGACTTGCCATTAACTGCTTCTGTGAAGTAGTCAAAAGTACCAGAAGAACGACCAGGGCCAAATAATTTTAAAGGTTGGTTAGGAAAACGGGAATTGATTTGGTTCCAGTTGGTAATTTTACCCTGGGCACCAGGCTCCCAAATTTTCTTCAATTGTTCAACAGATAAACTGTTAGCCCAAGTATTTTCATTGCTTACAGCCACAGTAATTGCATCATAGGCGATCGGCAGTTCAATGTATCTAATACCCTTAGCCCGACAAGCCTCAATCTCTTTGCTTGAGATTGGGCGAGAAGCATCAGATATATCGGTCTGGCCACTACAGAACTTTTTGAATCCGCCACCGGTTCCCGAAACACCAACGGTTACTTTGACAGATCCAGCTTTACTTTTCTGGAATTCTTCGGCAGCAACTTCTGAGATGGGGAATACCGTGCTAGAGCCATCAATTTTAATGGTTGTAGAACCCTGAGAATTTGTGGCTACAGGAGACATCAATAACCCCGAGGCAATGACAGCACTGCTGGTCAACAAAGTGGAGATGATGTGGAATCTTTTTTTGACTGAGAACATTGCTTTAGTAGTTGTTAATCTTAATGTGAATTCATGCTCACGCCTGATTCTCATTCACCAAGATTAAGTCATCATGAAGTAATAATTAAGCTTGAGTTAGTTGATAGTTAATTAATGGTTAAGGCTAAACTCTTTAGATGAATTCATGATAATATGGCGCTTCTCATCAAGTACAATAGTGCCATTTTGCTGCAACTTTTGTAACATCCGAGTAATTGTAACTCTGGTGGTTCCAATAGTGCTGGCTAAATGCTGGTGGGTGAACCTGACTTTTAATCTGGTGCCATTGGCAACAGGCTCACCGACTTCTCTGGATAGCAAGACCAAAAATCGATGTAACTTCTCGCTAATATGCCGACTGCACAATATAGAATGAATTGCCTCAGACTGCTGAAGGCGCAGATCTAGACCGCGCATTACTAAGCGGCTTAGGTCAAAATATTGTTCTACCTCGGTAACAGTGAACCGAATTAAGCTCACATTAGACAGAGCTACGGCATGATAAGGATCTACTGAGGTGAGGGGTAGGCCAAAAGGCATGGAGGGCGAAATGATGCCTAATAAAATATCATTTCCTTCGGAGTCGAAGCTAGATAACTGGATGATGCCTTGCTGCACAAAGTATATATCCCGATCGAGCATTGGAATGCTTTTACCTTTGTGATAAATTAGCACTGTTTTTTGCTTGTATATTTCTTCTAAAGAAATAGTCACTCGTGGCATTACGTTAGAGCTAGGACGATCTAAGATTTGTAGCATAAACACCTACAGACTTGGAAACATTGTCTCTTAGCATAGAGACCAAATATGAAGAAAACGTAATGTTTAGGTTAGGGTTTGGTTAATTAGAATACCAAAACCCAAAATAATTAGCTCCCCGTAGACTTCTTAGCTGCAAGCAAAAAACCCTCAGACTCTGAGGGTAAAAAAAGTTTGCATTAGACACCAACAAATCTAAAACTTAAAGGTGGTTCGGACTGTACCAACAAATTCACTACCTCTGTTAGCTGCACCAGGTGCGCTTTCTGGGTTAGTAATCAACAGTACACCAGGGGTAATATCTAGGTTGTCACTGACTTTAATTTTGTATAAAGTTTCTAGATGCAGAGCTGTATCGGGGTTAAAGCGATTACGGTTGCCAGCAATACTCGATGTAATGCTACTAACTTTGGGCGGCACACCAATAATAAACCCCAGAACGTTGCCTTTAGCACCGACATCACTAAAAGCAGCAGTGATCGCTCCATTGATAATATCGGCACTACCACTACTAGAACCACCCGATTCAATATTGGCATTGGTCAACCCCACCCACCCAGAAAGTGTAAATCCTGGAGACAATTTGGAGCTAGCCAAGAAGCTGTAGTGATTCGCTACTGTAGGTGCACCATTAAAAGGGTTATTGGCAACGCTGCTACCGGTGCTGCCCGTTACTCCGGCACCATTGTTATGGTATGAACGGGAGTAAACAAGACCAAGATCTAGGTCAGGAGAAGGCTGATAGCGCAACTGAGCAATTCCAGCATAATTACCACCAAATACTCCGCTGCTCACACCCGGATCATTCGCAGCAGTTGCAACAGGAGGAGTTCCAGGATTAGTACCATTTGGCACTGCATAACCAACGCCAAAACTGAATTCTGGGCTAAGTCTGAAATCAGCAGTAGCAGCGGCACCATCATTACTTTGACGATACACCGGGTTGTAACGACCAAAACGAGTTAGAGAACCAGAACCAGAACTCGTTAGCAAGGGGTTGAAAGTATATAAGTTTTCGTTGAATTCACTACCGACTGTTTCTACGATTAACTTAGAACCATTAAAAATGGGCAAAGTATATTGCAGTAAAGAAAGATTAGTAACGTTGCCTTCACTGCCATCGAAGCCTAAACGAGTGGTGTTGGTGCCAGTCCCACCATTGCCAGAGCCAGCGTTAAGAGAAATTAAATTACGAGATTGTAAACGAGTACGCAGGCGGTCTTTACCAGTAAAACTGGTATCGAAATTTAACCGAACCCGGTTGGCAAAAGTTAATCCTCCACTGTTGGTATCGGCAGCAGGTGTGCCGGTTTGGCTACTGTTGCCAGTAAGGGCAACAATGACTTCACCAGCTAGCTTAGTGGTAATAGAAAAACTGCTGGCCTTTTGAACTGTGGCCAATTTCTTTTCGACAGTTTCTACTCGGTTGCCCAAGTAACTAACTTCATTAGAAAACTGCTCGACGACTTCTTTGAGCTGAGCAAGTTCACTGGCCGAAATGGCGTTGGGGTCTTGAGCTAACTTGACTTCAGTGGATGTTAAACAAACCACAATGTTATTGGCAAAGTCAGCGCGTGAGATTGCGGCATCGATGTTGGCAATGCCACACTTATGTCGATCGTTGAAAGATTTGAGAAACTGAACATTACTATCAGATAACTCTAATGAGCCAGTTTTTGAGGCCGCAGAGTCATTATTTTTTACATCAGTACCATCTACAACGGGGGCAGCAGGGGCGATACTTGGCACAACTGCATCTTGAGAAGGAATTGCAGACTGAGCGAAAGCCGGGGTAGTAGCGCAAAAAATGGTGATGGTCAAGAGAGACCAAGAAAACATTCCAGCCTTAAAGTTCAGCATATGCTGCATTGTCCTCACACCTAACGTGTATTTTTGTTTTGAGAGTTAATCCACGCAAGATCTTACTTAACTAACTCCCAAAATCCATGTAACCCGCTATACCAAAATTCAAAATAGCCCAACTTGTTGCCGGTCAGAGAGTTGGTAGCTACCGGTGCAAAATATGGCACGATCAAAAGAAAAATCTTCTGAAAATATTTATCCATTTGACCCTCAAAATTCGCGCAGATATCATGTTAGACATGTGGTGACTTATTTGAGGATATAAATCGAACTAGCCCTGTTTTTATTTTGAAAAACCTATTTGGACTAGCTGTTATCATCATCATCTTCTTGTTGGTATCGACCTAGCTCGTATATGCCACCGACCATGCAGCCAATTACGCCCAAGCTAACCGGCCAACTGGAGCCGAGGGTTTGTTCTACTGCATAATTTAATAAACCACCCAAAACAAAAAATGGCACGATGCTGAACATCGATGCGGCAAAGGCATTTTGCGATTCTCGGCCTGCTTTGGTGCGATCGAACTCCTCTTGGGTAAAGTACAGCGAGCGCTCTGCGAAATTAAACCACTGCTGTAACCGCAGCATCAGCCAATCATTTACCGGCGAAAAAAACCAGTAGCAGGCTAGCGACCAAAGGCCGGTGCCCGCTACTTGGGTGGCATCAAGAGCAAACTCAAAGGGAAAGATCTCGAACATGCTTTAGACAGCCACTGGCTCAGCGGTCTTTGGTCTGGGGTTTTTACCGTTTTCGCTAATGTATTTATCTACTAACTCCCGGAATTCTTCACCGTCAATGGTTTCTTTATCGATTAGCACATCTACTAACGAATCCATCAATGGACGGTAATCGGCCAAGATTTCGGTGGCTTGCAGATGACATTTCTTGACGATCGATCGCACTTCTCGATCAATCCGCGCCGCAATGTCTTCAGAATAGTCTTTTTCATCGGTATTTAGCGCTACCAGCCCCAAGGTAGACATCCCTACTTGAGACACCATAAACCGGGCAATGCGAGTGAGCTGCTGAATATCGCTATCGGCACCGCTATCTACTTCGGTTTCACCAAAGACAATCTCTTCGGCCACCCGACCGCCCAGGCTCACCATGATTCTGGAGAGCAGCTTAGTGCGGTTTTCCAACCCAAACTCTTCTGAAGGAGTAGACCAAGTTAAGCCGATCGCCCGTCCCCGAGGAATCACTGTGACCTTATGCAACGGGTCATGCTCAGGTAACAGAGTGATCAGTAAAGCATGGCCAATCTCGTGATAAGCCGTCTGCCGCTTAAACTTGCCATCAATAATCGCCTTACCTTCCATCCCGGCTTGTACCCGATCGATCGCGTCATCAATTTCGTGGATGGTGATTGCATCTTTGCGTCGTCTGGCCGTAAAGATCGCGGCTTCGTTGAGCATGTTAGCTAAGTCGGCACCGCTGAAACCAATGGTGCGCCGGGCAACGCTCTCTAACGACAGACCTTCGGCCATTTTCTTGGTGCGGGCATGGACTTCTAAAATAGATAGCCGACCTTGGTAATCTGGTAAATCTACCGTAACCTGCCGATCGAAGCGACCAGGACGCAACAAGGCCGCATCCAGCACATCTGGTCGGTTGGTGGCAGCAATCACAATTACACCCAGGTTGCCTTCAAAGCCATCCATCTCGGTCAGTAGCTGATTGAGAGTTTGCTCCCGTTCGTCGTTGCCACCGCCAATGCCCACGCCCCGCTGGCGGCCTACAGCATCGATTTCATCAATAAAGATTAAACAAGGCGCGTTCTCTTTGGCCTTCTTAAACAGATCACGAACGCGGGAAGCACCCACACCCACAAACATTTCGACAAATTCTGAACCCGAGATACTAAAGAATGGTACGCCAGCTTCACCAGCGATCGCCTTGGCCATTAAAGTCTTACCAGTACCAGGTGAGCCGACCAACAATACTCCGCGCGGGATTTTGGCACCCAAGGCCGTAAACTTCTCGGGCTGTTGCAGAAAAGTGACAACTTCCGCCAGTTCTTCTTTGGCTTCATTTACACCAGCCACATCATCAAACATTACGCCGGTTTTGGCCTGCATTTGAAAACGAGCACGAGACTTACCAAAATTCATCGCTTGGCCAGAGGCATTAGCCGAGCGCTTAATAATTGCCGACAAAGCAAACAGTGCTAATACCAACAAACCTAGCTGAAACAATAGACCTTGCAACCCAGAGTTATCAGCGGCCCGAGGCTGGGAGTCTAACCCGACATTGGCAGTAGCCAGCCGCTTGAAAAAACTGGTCTTTTCATAAAGCTGCCGATTGCTTTCTAGGCTGTCGAACATCAAGACATCTTTGGTAATGGCCTTACCTTTGAACGAAACTTTGAGAGTCCGCCGCGTTTCTCCAGTAACATCTACAATTTTGCTGACTTTGCCACTGTCAACATCTTCTAGCATTTGGCTATAGCCGTACTCTTTTTCTTTGACGACCTTAGCTGGTTTGGCCGCTTCTGGTTTAGCCCAGACTGGTGTGCTCCAAACTCCTTGAGTCAAAATTAGAGCAGTAAGAATGCGCCAGGCAGCAGCATGGCGGCGGGCTGAAGATGGATTAGATGGTCGAACGGAAGAACTATGATTCATAAACTTTCGCTGTAGATGATGGATGCTTGTGCCCGACGGCAAGGAAGTAATTATTGATTACATCATGCCCAGTAAGATGCCCAGTTATCTCAGTTTAACTTCTGGATCGACCTTCAGGCTACTTTTGCCGGAGGGTTTACCGAAGTTGTCACTTTCGCTAAGGCTTCGATCGGCTTCACTTCGGCATTGAGATTGACAAAATACAGCTCAATATTCAGATCAGGATACTTATCTCGAATCGCCCAATGTGCCCTGCTTAGAGATTCTTGATGAGTCTTTAGTTCTAACACTGGGTCTTCGGAAAGCTGCGGATCGATTTTATAGGCAAATGCGGCGCAGTCTTGGTGATCGAGAATAATTACTTTTTTGATGTGGTGTAGTCGGTATGAAATATCTAGCTGATCCCAAAAAGCCATCGCATCAGATTGGTGCGGTACACCGCTTAAAGCTAAAGAAGAACCGGCTAGAGCGGTCATGTCGTAGAGATTTCCCAGGTTTTGCAAAGAAAGAAAATAGCGTTCGGCTTCCAGAATACGATAGTCGATGCAGCTCAGCACCAGTGCTTTGGGTGATTTGAAGACTTTTTTCTCGGCCAGAGCCGGAGGCGCACCAACGGCAGCAGCTAAACCGAAGGAAGCTGCACCTACAAGATATTTTAAAAATTTACGTCGATCGACACCGGCACAGGCCGAGCAAGAGCAATGATCTGGCATTTTGTTTACAGTGATCTGAATTAGACCAACATCTATAATCTGTATCTACTTAGGTGCTAATTGTAACAAACTGCCCTAGCAGAAAGCGATATTGTTACGTTTAATTAGGGCAGCGCTTTGCGTAAAAATAGTCGGGAAGAACGTTTCCAAGGTAATAAGTGCCAAGTGCGATCGCTACACAGTACTTCAAAGCCCAATTTGGTATACAGATGGTTGGCTGCTGGATTTTCGGCCATGACATGTAGATAGATGTAAGCGAAGCCCCATTGGCTGGCGATCGACTCACATTGGCTAATTAGCTGCCGCCCAATGCCCAGAGATCGATAGCCGTCATCCACCGCTAGGTTTGCAATGTAGGCGTAGCGTTTAGCTAAACTGGCATGATAGAGCGTGCCCCGGTTGGTAACTTCGATCGTGCCTACCACCTTGGAAGTGCCGCGATTAATGGAGGCGACTAGGGCTAAAGCGCGCTGGGGGTCTTGCTCTCGCCAGCGACTGTATAAGTCTTCGCGGATGCCCAGCTTAAACAGCGGCATTAGCCAGCGGCCAAAAGCCGCACCAATCTGAAAACTATCGCCAATCACATTGGCTGCCTGAATAATGTCGGCCTGTTCTAGAGCACGCACCGTGACGGTACCGACCGTGTGAGTGGTAAATTTCTCATTCAGGACAACGGGCGGATTAGAAAGGTATAAAGAGGAATCCACGATGCGTAAAGTTCTAGAGAGCCTGTAGGAATTATACTTATTTTTCCCTCAGACCGGAGCAATGTTGAGGAAGGTTAACAAAATGTTGGCTGAGCGGTAGAATATTCGTTGAAATGACTAAGATTCATAAAATCTACCAGACATATCCAATCCAGACATATTTTCAGAGGCTGACATGGAAATCGGTGTACCAAAAGAAACCAAAGACCGCGAATTTCGGGTGGGCCTGATGCCCAGCGTTGTCCGAACGTTGGTGGAGCGCGGACATACTGTAGCGGTGGAAAGCAATGCTGGCTTGGGTTCAGGTTTTACTGATGCCGACTATCAGCAGGTTGGTGCTCAGACGGTCGATGCTGATACGGCTTGGGCACAGCAAATGGTGGTGAAAGTTAAAGAGCCATTAGTTTCGGAGTATGGCTATCTCAAACGCGGTCATTTGCTGTTTACCTATTTGCATTTGGCGGCTAATCGCAAGTTAGCAAAGCAGTTAATTGATAGCGAGGTGCAAGCGATCGCCTATGAGAGCGTGGAGACTGTCGATCGACATTTTCCCTTGTTAGCTCCCATGAGTGTGATTGCTGGGAGGTTAGCGATTCAGTTTGGGGCGAGATTTCTAGAGATTCAGCAGGGTGGTAGTGGGGTGTTGCTTAGTGGGGTGCCGGGAGTGGCTCCGGGTAAGGTGACTATTTTGGGCGGTGGGATTGTGGGCATGGAGGCGGCGCGGATGGCGATCGGCCTCGGTGCTAACGTGCAAATTTTAGATGTGAATGTCGATCGGCTTTCTTATTTAGAAAATATCTTTGGAGCGCGGATTAATTATCTCTATAGCAATAGTCATAATGTGGAAGTGGCGGTGACTGACGCTGATTTGGTGATTGGGGCGGTGTTGATTCCGGGTAAACGTCCACCTACTCTGGTGACAAAATCGATCGTCCAAAAAATGCGTCCTGGCTCGGTGCTAATCGATGTGGCGGTAGATCAGGGGGGCTGCATGGAAACCCTGCGTCCGACTTCCCATAGTGAGCCAGTATATACCGAGTATGGGGTAGTTCATTATGGGGTGCCCAATATGCCCGGTGCAGTGCCGCGCACGGCTACTCAGGCTTTGAATAATGCCACTGCCCCCTATGTATTGCAGTTGGCTAATGATGGAATGTTGGCATTGGATAAAAATCCGGCACTGGCTAAGGGTTTGAATGCTAGCTATGGTCAGCTCGTGCATCCAGCGCTACTCCAAGAGTTTCCAGACCTAGCTTGATTTTTAAGACAACTGTAGTGACATATCTCAGACTTCATACTACCCGACTCTCACCGAAGCGGTAGAGAGCGGGCTTCAAAACTCCAGACTTTACGTTTCATCAGCCACTGCCTCCACTCTGTTGCCAGAATATTGGCCTTACATAGCCTCCAGAGGTTTTGGTATATCTCTACCCACTTACTCTTTGGCTTACCTTACTCCTGCCAGACAAGTGCCCGAATGCATTCGGGCAAAACTGTCGCAGGCCAATTTCAGGTATCCACCGTACAGACTCCCTGTGTCCCAAGGCGTTTTATTTTTAAATCGG
>JAYSRP010000340.1:0-2190 GCA_043721015.1 Synechococcales cyanobacterium
TAGCCAGTAACTAACAATTGGTAGAAAAATTGGCGTGAGATTCCAGTAGGCTGCAACAGTTCCAGAATCACTGCTATCCAAGGCTTGAAAGTAGAATAAATGACTTAATTGGATGATTGCACCGGTGACTAAGCAAATCAGCAAAATATCCCAATTTGGAACAATTACCGTTGGATGAAAAATAGGCAACAGTAAGAAAATCCCGACAGAAACACCAGAACCTGTGATTATACCTAACCACGGTTTACTGAAAATTTTGTCTACACAGTGCTCATCTAATATATGAAGTATTGCCCACAAAAAGGAACTAAATAAAGCGTATTGAATCCACATAACAGGTTGCCGAGAGCTGGCAGAAGACTTTCAGGACTTGGTACTTGGCCACTCCTGATGATTTAACTACAATCTTTAGTCTTCTTTTAGACCTAAATTTCTGTCGGCAACTCAAACTCACAATGTTAATTTATGGAGAAATAATAACATATAAAGCTTCATGATTACCACTATTAAAACTAATAATATCGATTAACTATCAACAGCTAAATCATAGATATTTGTATACAGGTGATCAAAATATTTGTATCACCTGTCTTTTATTTATTACAAAACAAGTTATTAGCTTGAGAATTTCTGAACTTCTAATTGGGGAAATTGGCCTTCACCACATCCACTAAATAATTTGTCCAATGAGTCACCAACTCCTGATCGCTAGCTTCCACCATTACTCGAATTAGCGGCTCGGTTCCGGAGGCCCGCACCAAAATTCTGCCCCGATCACCCATCGCTGCTTCAGCCTCCTCGATCGCCGTACATAAAGGCACACAGTTCTGCCAATGCACCCGTTTATCTCGATCATCCACCCGTACATTCTGCAAAATCTGCGGATAAGTATCGAAGCTGTCATCAACCAACTCCGCCAAAGACTTACCTGATTTCTGGACGATCGTCGCCAAATGCAAAGCCGTCAACACCCCATCGCCACTGATACTGTGCTGTGGTGACAAAATATGCCCCGACTGCTCACCGCCCATCTTTGCGCCTGTCTCATCCATCTCAGTCTGTACATACTGATCGCCTACTGCCGTGCGAGTAAACTTGCCGCCCACCTGCTCCCAAGCCCGCTCAAAGCCCAGGTTAGACATCACCGTAGTTACAATATGATTCTCGGGTAACTGTTGCAGCTCCATCAGGTTTCTGCCCCACAGAAACATAATATAGTCCCCATCAATCCGTCGTCCCTGATTGTCTACCGCTAACATGCGATCGGCATCTCCATCGAAAGCAAAGCCCATTTGAGCCTGATGCTTAACCACCTGGGCTTGTAGCACTTCCATGTGAGTGGAACCACAGCCGACGTTAATTCGATCGCCGTCTGGTTCCCGATGAATAGCAATCACTTCGGCATCCAACGCCTTAAAAATCTCTTCACCCGTTTGAGTCGCGGCTCCATAGGCCAAATCTAAGACCACCTTCATGCCCTTTAAGCTAGCCCCTTCACCCACTGACTCCACCACAGCTTCGATATATTGCTGTACCAGCTCGGGCAAGAAATAGTTTTTCCCCCAATTCTTGGGCTGACCTGGGCGAGGCTTCTGACCACGCAGACCTGCTTCGATTTCTGCTTGCAGATCTTTGGAAAGCTTCTTGCCGTCACCGCCGAAGAACTTGATGCCGTTATCTGCTGGCGGATTGTGGCTAGCCGAAATCATAATGCCACCGATCGCATCGCTAGTAGCGGTAATATGTGCCACTCCGGGAGTTGGACAAAGTCCCAAATTCCACACTTCGACTCCAGCGGCAGTAATCCCTGCCGCCAAGGCGCTGGCTAACATATCACTGGAATTGCGGGAATCTTGACCAATAATAATTGGGGCAGAAATAGGCTGCTGGGCGGTGAGAATAATGGCTGCCCAATAGCCAATCTGTAAAGCTAAATCAGCAGTGAGCAGTTCGCCAACTTTACTGCGAATGCCATCGGTACCGAACAGAGCAGTGGCGGGTAGAGGCGTAATGTAGGTCATGACAGAGTTTTTGAAGTGGCTCGGCACCAGCAATCGCAGCACCATCATGGAGGATATCATGTTCGCTGGTCAAGGCCGAGAGAAAATTCGGGGAAAATCTAGACAAAAAAGCCAGCTATTTTTAGCTGGCTCAGTTAATTAATTAAGTTCTATTTAGAACAAGCCCAAA
>JAYSRP010000341.1:0-4431 GCA_043721015.1 Synechococcales cyanobacterium
GTTCGGCTCCGCTCACCGCTCGGAGACTAGTTGGGTGGGTGAGCGGAGAATTCAGTTGGGTGAGCGGAGCCGAACCCCAACGTCAGCCGCAGCTAAAACTTCGGGAAGCCTCACCCCTACTATTCGGCTTGCCCCCCGCGTCATTTAGATTGAGCCTGTAGATTAAAAGGGTATCCAAACCAAGTTCCATCAAAGCCGCCAACGGCTCTGATAGAAGATAGGTACGGTAAACCACCCTTCAAAAAAATCCTAGATCAAACCAGGATAAGGTTGGTTCTTGTGATTTCACACAAAAAGCTTGCCGCCACACGGCAGACCCGATTTTTAAATTTCTAGGAGTATCTCTAAGTCTTATGGGAAAAGTTGTAGGCATCGATTTAGGCACCACTAACTCTTGTGTAGCGGTGATGGAAGGTGGAAAACCAACTGTAATTGCTAACGCTGAGGGTTTTCGGACAACTCCTTCTGTAGTGGCATTCGCCAAAAACGGCGATCGACTAGTAGGGCAAATTGCTAAGCGGCAAGCAGTAATGAACCCCGAAAATACTTTTTATTCTGTCAAGCGCTTCATTGGTCGCCGCTTCGATGAAATTACTCATGAAGCCACCGAAGTTGCCTACAAAGTAGTCAATGACGGCAACAACGTGCGGATTGATAGCCCTGGAGCTGGCAAAAAGTTTGCTCCCGAAGAAATTTCTGCGCAAGTACTCCGCAAGCTAGTAGATGATGCCAGCAAGTATTTGGGCGAAACCGTTACTCAGGCTGTTGTTACCGTTCCAGCTTATTTTAACGACTCCCAGCGTCAGGCCACGATTGATGCCGGTAAAATTGCGGGCATCGAAATCCGTCGGATCATCAACGAGCCTACAGCGGCATCTTTGGCCTATGGACTCGACAAAAAGAGCAGCGAAACCATTCTGGTATTCGACTTAGGCGGCGGTACTTTTGACGTATCGATTCTAGAAGTAGGTGAAGGCGTATTTGAAGTACTCTCCACCTCTGGCGATACCCACTTAGGCGGCGACGATTTTGATAAGAAAATCGTAGACCACATGGCCGACGACTTCGCTAAAAAAGAAGGCATCGACCTGCGCAAAGACCGTCAGGCTCTTCAGCGCTTAACTGAAGCTGCCGAAAAAGCCAAGATCGAATTATCTGCTTCTACTCAAGCCGAAATTAACCTGCCCTTTATCACTGCGACCCAAGATGGGCCTAAGCACTTAGAGTTGCAGCTAACCCGCGCCAAGTTTGAAGAAATTTGCTCAGACTTGATCAAGCGTTGCGGTGTACCAGTAGAAAAAGCGATCGCCGACTCCAAGCTAGACAAATCCAAAATTGACGAAGTAGTGCTAGTCGGTGGTTCCACTCGGATTCCCGCTGTGCAAGAGCTAGTCAAAAAGATTTTGGGCAAAGAACCCAACCAAACCGTTAACCCTGATGAAGTAGTAGCGATCGGTGCTGCGGTGCAAGCGGGCGTGTTGTCTGGTGAAGTCAAAGACATTCTGTTGCTAGACGTAACTCCGCTCTCTTTGGGCGTAGAAACTTTGGGCAACGTCATGACCAAAATCATTCCGCGCAACACCACCATTCCTACCAAAAAGTCCGAGACTTTCTCGACTGCGGTAGATGGCCAAAGCAACGTGGAAATCCATGTCTTGCAAGGTGAACGGGAAATGTCCCGCGACAACAAGTCTTTGGGAACCTTCCGTCTCGACGGTATTCCAGCGGCTCCTCGTGGCGTACCTCAAGTAGAAGTAATCTTCGACATTGATGTTAACGGCATCTTGAGCGTTACTGCTCGTGATAAAGGCACCGGCAAAGAACAGTCCATCAGCATCACTGGTGCTTCTACTCTGGACAAAAACGAAGTAGAGCGGATGGTACAGGAAGCTGAAAGCAACGCAAATGCTGATAAAGAAACTCGGGAAAAAGTCGATCGCAAGAACGAAGCCGATTCTTTCTGTTACCAAGCCGAAAAGCAAATGGAAGAGCTGGGCGACAAAGTGCCCGCTGACGACAAAGCCAAGCTGGAAGCTTTGGTCAAGGAACTGCGGGAAGCGGTGGCCAAGGAAGATGATGCTGAAATTCAGCGGATTAGACCAGAGGCGCAGCAGTTACTGTTATCGATCGGCAGTAATATCTACCAGCAAGCTGGCGGCGGTGTACCCCCCGAAGGCGGCGGCGGTGACGATGGCGGCGCTGGCCCTACCGGTGGCGGCGGCGACGATGTAATTGATGCCGAGTTCTCCGAAACCAAGTAATTTTTCCACTCCAAGGAATTCTCCCACCCGTCAAACGGTGGGATTTTTTTGTTGATGGGGAAATTATTACTCCCCATAGTTGAGGTAAGTTGCAGTTAAGAAGCGTCAGATGCTAACATACGATTCAATTATTGTAGTAAACAACACAAGGTTTTAAAGCCAAAGATTATGGGTAGTTAATATGAATATTAAAAAGTTAGAGTATTATGATGATGAATATAAATGGAAATTGGCACCAGTGGATTTCCTAGCAAATCTTAACCTTTTAGTTGGCGTATCCGGTGCTGGTAAAACAAAGATATTAAAAGCTATTGATAGTCTGAAGGATATAGCAAATGGTGCATCTTTCAATGGTGTGGAATGGAATATTTGCTTCAGCGCAGCAGATGACGATGGTAAAGATCATGAATATTCTTGGGCTGGAAAATTTGAAACAAGAGAAGCATCAATTGCAATTAGTGAAGAATCAGAAGACAATGAAGAAGTTAAAATTATTTATGAGAAATTAAATTGTGATCACAATTTAATTATTGATAGAACACAAGAAGCAATATTTTTTGAGGGTATAAAGACCCCTAAGTTATCTCCTTTTGAAAGTGCTATTGAGTTACTTAAGCAAGAAGATATTATTGCTCCTATAAAAAAAGAGCTTAATAAAATTAAGTTTGTGGAGGAGTCGTTAAATGAGCACTTTGCTTGGCATGTACCAGTATTTTTTATTAGAAAATATGAGCAATCCACCCTGCTTTCTTTAAAAGAAAGCGATTTACCATTATTTGTTAAATTATCTATTCTTTACAGAGTTTTCCCAAATGAATTTAATCAAATTAAAAAAATTTTCACTAGTATTTTCCCTAAAGTTTTAGACGTACAAGTAGAAGTAATAAAAAATGACAGAATTCCTTCAGAGCTTTCTGATCTTCTGAAAGAAGTCACGACTATCCTTATCAAGGAAAAAGGCATATATTATGGGATTGAAAATATGTCATCAGGAATGTTAAAGACTCTAACCTATATCTGTGAATTGTATTTGACTCCTGATAATTGTACTATTTTGAGTGATGAGTTCGAGAATAGTTTAGGCATAAACTGCTTAGATAGTGTCACTGATCTAATCTCAAGCAATAAAAGTTTGCAATTTATTATTACTAGTCATCATCCTTACATAATCAATAATTTTAGTCCGGCTTGTTGGAGAATAGTGACTCGTCAAGAAAGTTTAGTTACAGTTAAAGATGCTAAGGATTTTCATATTTCCGAATCCAGGCAAAAGGCTTTTATTGATTTAATAAATATCCTTGAAGAAAATGATGATGGATGGGAAGATGAGCAATGAATATTTATTTTTTGGTAGAGGGTAGGAGAACAGAAAAAAAGCTTTACCCAAAATGGATTGAACATCTTATTCCTGGTTTAACAAAAGTTGATTACCATGATCAAGTCAAAGAGAATAATTATTATATTGTAAGCGGATTTGGTTTCCCTGGAGTCATACGAGAAGGTCTGGATAATGCAATCGATAAAATTTCAGAGGTGGGGAAATATAATTATTTAGTTGTATGTTTTGATGCTGATGAAAGCACTGTTTCTCAAATGGAGGAGCTTGTTAAAAATAATCTACAAGAAAAAAATGTAAATTTGGGGAATACGAAAGTTCAAATAATTGTACAAAGCCGCTGCATCGAAACTTGGTTTCTAGGAAACAGAAAGATTTTTGATTCTAGTCAAGTATGGAATTCGCCTTTACGGGATTACATGGATTATTATGATGCCTCTCAAAATGATCCTGAATTAATGGGGGATTTTGGCATGATAAATCATTCTACTTTTCACGCTGAGTATTTAACAAAAGTCCTTAATTCCAGAGGTATTAGCTACACTAAGAAATTCCCGAGAGGTGTGATAGAAAAAGAGTATTTAGAACAGCTACAACAAAGAATAAATGATGAGTCAAGACACTTAAAAAGTTTTCAGGCTTTCTTGGATTTCTGTACAAAAGTCAATAAAAGTATTACTTAATGCTGTCAGAAAGCTATGGTATCATGCTTTATTTCTCTCTTGAAGATTATCGTCAATTCAAAACTGAGTGCGATTCGTTGTAAGTGAATCACGGTATCCAGTCCGTAAATAACCTTACCAGCTTGGCTTCCAAACATGAAGCATTTTAAGA
>JAYSRP010000342.1:0-4426 GCA_043721015.1 Synechococcales cyanobacterium
AGAGATTCTACATAGCGGCGCTGTCCCTCGGCAAAAATAGTATCAAAAGCCAAAGAAGATTTGCCAGAACCAGAAATACCCGTAAATACAATTAATCGATCGCGGGGTAATTCCAAACTAATATTTTTCAGATTGTGCTGGCGGGCACCCATAATCCGAATCTTGTCTCGATTTGGCAAACTCATATATTACTAGGCAGTAATGCTGGACAGTGCGGACATACCAATATAGCAAATATCTTCTAAAAAAACACGCAGAAAAGGGCGCGTAGCGCCCTTTCTCGTCCACTATTTTCCTATAGATAGCCACCCTAAATGAATCTATCTAGGCAAATAAGCTAAAGGATTTACTGCACTGCCACCGCCGGGGTGAATCTCGAAGTGTAAGTGAGGACCAGTACTGCGACCAGTGTTGCCCATATCAGCAATGTGCTGACCTTGTTTCACTGTTTGACCAGCGCTGGCAATCAAACGATTGTTATGACCATAGCGAGTCATGCTGCCATCTGGATGCTGAACATCGATTACGTTGCCATAACCGCCGCCTTGGTAGCTAGAAGAAACTACTACCCCATCGGCTGCCGAAACTACAGGAGTGCCGATCGGGCCAGCAATATCGATACCTTGGTGCATTCTGCCCCAACGTCTGCCGTAGTTAGAACTGAGAGTGCCTCTAGTTGGCCAAACAAAGTTGGCGGCAATCTGCTCAGAACCATAGCTGCTACCGGTCGCAATTCTAGGTTGAGCCGCAGCAGGAATTACATTGGTGCGAGGCGCAGGAACAGTTAACTGAATACCAGCCGGATTAACGGTGCTGGTACTAACACTAGTGTAGCGAGGAGCAGATGTTTGGTTAATGCTGATGCGCTGAGCGACGGCCTTTGGACCAACAAGTCCGGCATCAGTACCTTGGTAATCTGAATCAACTGAATTCAGTACAACGTGATCGCTTTCTTGAGTAGGAACTCTAGTAGCATTGACTCCCTCACAGAGAGGAGAGACTGCCAAACCACAAACACCAAGTGTCAATGAGGCTGTGGCAATAAACTTGGAAACAGATTGTCCTTGAAATCGGCCTGTAGGCTGAATAACTTGAAACAATGAAAAGAACGAGCGGTTCTTAGATGTAGCGCTAAAAGCGGCTGTTAAAGGCTTAAATAAAGCCTTCTGAAAAATTTCGGTCTTCAAAAATAAACTCCTATTTTGAATGGACGAGATGGCGATCGAACAATAGCAGTGAGAAATAATCCCCACTTAAATTCGGTAGCCAACCGAGCAACTCCAATCACACCAAATAAAAAAATTTAGCACCACGTCTTCTGGAAAATTTGCTGCAACTTATCAGCAAACTTTCATCCTTGGCCAACAACTAGGTTAGCCTCAGGGCGAGAACCTGAGCGAAACTCAGATTCAGTAAGTCGAAAGCCTTACTACTCAGAAACAACTTTATGGGAATGTGTAACGTTTTGCAAGCTTTTCTGAAAAAATATTCTCATTTGGGCTTTGCTAACGTGCCAGTTTGTGAAGCTCTGTAAAGGTTAGAAAGGTTTAATCTCTACTTAACCTAAAGCTTCTTTCTCTGACAATGTCAAATGACATTCTTGTGAATATCATGCAAACAGTGACTTACACCAGATGGATGTTGATAGCACGACTTTAAGCCAGTATCACCACATCTTACAACCGTATATTTGCGTAGGAAATCCCTCGATCCGGATAGAAACACAAATTATGACAAGCTGTAAGCTTCTACTCTCAGCCATTTTCAGCTACTGCTGACAGTCAGCATGAAAAAAATTCAATTATCTGCACCCGATCGCCACAGAAATTTGATAAGAATTACTTATATGCAAACGGTATCATTCATTACAAAACCAGATGTATTTTTCCACCAAATGCTGTCCAGCAGCAAACAACAAGAGTTTAATCCCAACCAATTTGTCGATAGACTTCGCACAAACCAGCCGCCACGCTGACTGATAGGTTCAAGCTTCTCACTCCTGGCTCGCGCATGGGAATATACAACTTGGCCGCACAGTGTTCTAAAGCAACAGCAGGCAAGCCTTCGGTCTCGCTACCAAACAACAGCCAATCATCTTCTTGAAAAGAAAAATCTTGAAAAGGGCCAGCGCCTCTGACAGTAAAACCTATCCAGCGACTATTTTGCTGACGTTGAATCTCTAGCAAATCTTCGATCGACTCATGGATATGTAATTTGACGTAAGGCCAATAGTCTAACCCTGCCCGCTTGAGATATCGATCGGTGATCTCAAAACCCAGTGGCTTAACCAGGTGCAGGTCGGTTTTAGTAGCGGCACAAGTCCGGGCAATATTGCCAGTGTTCGGTGGAATTTGGGGGTTAACTAATACAAGATGAGGCATAGATCTAGTCGTGATTTAGGGCGTAATTTAGAAAGAAACGGGCAAACAGTTAGAAATTTAAGTATATGAAATTTTAATCATTTGTTTTTTGTAGATCTAGGGGACAGATTTCTGATTATTACTCCTTATGTCAGAATGGTATCTGGAGCCGAATATTGCCACTGGCATAGCTAACAGCTCTAGTTTTCAACTTTAATGCTCAGCATATTGGCTGAAATTGTACTCAGTATTTGTAGGGTATATTACTCTCGACCAAGCAAATAATCTCACCTATATTCATGCACCAGCTTTTTGCGATCAATTTGTCTCCACTTAGATTTTTTGCCGCTAGTTGCTTAGCACTAGCAACCGTCACCTACTTTGACAGACCTGTCTTTGCCCAGGCTAAACAAAGTAGCATTGGCCCAACAATCACTTTTGGCAGCGGCAGCAGCACCTTTGGAGTCGAGGGCAAGTTACACCTCACTGAAAATATTTTCCAGGTTAAAAATAATTTATCGCTGCGGCCATTTCTCCGCTTTCCAGCTAACGGTCTTGACCTGGGTGCTGGTGTGACTTACGACTTCGATTTTCCCCGTTACTCCCAAGTCACACCATATGCAGGTGTTGGGTTAGCCTCGCTAAATGGTATTGCGACTACTCCCAGTCTGCTTGGCAGACCACCCACGACAGAACAATACAATCAAGTTGCTTTTTATGGCCAAGCTGGGGTAGAAATCAATGCCAGCCAAAACTTAGCGCTTACCACCAATATCCAAATACCTTTTAATAACAGGCTGGATACGACTTTCTCCTTGGGAGCTAATTATCGGTTTTGAGCTAAATCCCCATGATTCGGCTTATGGCAAATAACCAAAGCAGGCTTAGAATTGGTTATCTTACAATCACACTGGCACATCAGGGGCACATCAGGGGCACAATTTAGCTATCAACTCAGTCTGCTTTCCAATAGAACCCCCTAATTTTTACTGTATCCTTATGAAAAGTCTTTTTTTGTTGGGCATTTCGCTAGCTCTAATTGCTTGGTCAGCAGGGCCAGCGCAGGCTGAGCCAGATAAAAAGGACAATTTTTTGGGACCAATTATTACCTTGGTAAATGGTCAGACTACCGTGGGGATTGGGGGCAAGCTGCATATCACCAATAACATCGCGGTACGGCCATCCTACAGTTTCGCCAATTTATCTGGTTCGGGCGTGACGGTAGCGGGTGGATCGGCGACTTATGAGTTTGATGTCAAAGATTCTCCCCTCACACCTTTTGCTGGAGTCGGCGTGAATTCTTACAATTCTGATAACGGCGGCAAACCAGAAACCTCAATCGCCCCTTTTGTGCAGATCGGAGTAGATATTGTAGCAACCGATAGTATCGCGATCACTGCTGATGTAAAAGTACCGATCACCAGCGGTGCTCCTTTAGGTACAGTCCTGAGCGTTGGTGGGGGATATCGGTTTTAAAGGCTTATTTGGGAACATGCTGAGATGTTACAGAGTATGGATAGATCGTAAATCGGCCTACCTCAGCACAAATTTCTGTTAAATGTTAAAATCCTGTGATAATTATCAAGCGGTGTCTGGTTTGGGTCGGAAAGTATTTTTAATCGACTAACCCGCCTGACGTAACCGTAGGGAGTTTAACCTCTTTATAGGTGAATTGCCAGCGATATTAAATTTTATAGATCACCTATCTGCCGACCATGCTGAAAAAACTCCTAGGCGACCCCAACGCTCGTAAATTAAAGAAATTCCAGCCGATCGTCACCGAGATCAGTCTCCTAGAAGAAGAGCTGCAAACGTTGAGTGATGAGCAACTGAAAGCCAAAACCACTGAGTTTAAGCTGCGTCTAGAGAAAGCAGACAATAATGAAGAAGAAAAAGAAATCTTAGACGAAATTTTACCTGAGGCTTTTGCGGTAGTGCGCGAAGCGGGCAAAAGAGTTTTGGGGATGCGGCATTTTGATGTGCAAATGCTAGGTGCCATGGTATTGCACAATGGCCAGATTGCCGAAATGAAAACCGGTGAAGGGAAAACCCTGGTAGCTACCTTG
>JAYSRP010000343.1:0-9523 GCA_043721015.1 Synechococcales cyanobacterium
AGCGGTTCACCCCCACAGGCGTGGGGAATACTTATTTGCTTGGCGCAGATCTTACCGGCGCGGACGGTTCACCCCCACAGGCGTGGGGAATACTCACGGTTGATAAAATAAAACCAGAATCTATCAGCGGTTCACCCCCACAGGCGTGGGGAATACACTTCTAGAGTACTTGATTTCGCTCGATCAAAATCAAAAAACCCCTTCTATGTGTCAAACCAAAACAACCAAGATCGTGGCTTTTAGCCTTCAGAGATCCCAGAAAACAGTAAAATCACCCAACTCGGCAAACAGCTTGCCGACATTAAGACACAGCAAAGCAGCAGAAATTAGCCATCAAAAACAGCTAAAGCCCACAGCCTTACCGAGATTTCACCAACAGCAAACCCTCAAAATCCACCAAAGTCCGTGATGGAATACCCAGAGTGCGGGCAGCAAAACCCTGCTCATTCTTTGCCGGATACAGCATCAAGGCAGAACCCTTGCCGAGTTTCTGACCCAGTAAAATCCATAACTCCTCCCGCACCAAAGCCGAAACCCGCCCAGTAAAAACACCCGCCTTTACCTCAAACAGCCACCGACTCAACTCCCCACGTACACTAGTGCGCACATTTTCCAAAATAATTACCACCATTAGTTATCACTCCAATTTTTGCCACCTTCCACCTTCATCAACTGGTCATCCCACAAAAAACACACCGGCTCAGCATCATCCTCATCTGGCTTCCCATAGAGCAAAATTCGATCGATATCAGCCACCAACCGATGCATCAAACGCTGCTCAATAAACTTCTCACGGCAAGTCCGCCGCACCAAAGCATCCAGATCCATTGCCCCCTGAGCCACCGACTCAAAAGCCGCCGGAATCGTCGTTTCTGCCTTGTACAGATCGGCCACATCATAAGCAAAAGATAGCGGCTTGCCCGTATGCACAAAACCCAGCGCCGGAGAATAACCCACCGAATGCAGCGCCGCCTGACACACCGCATACAAACAACTATTTGCCACCGACAACGATCGGTTGATTGGTGTGGCATCATCCCAACTATCTTGCTTATAGTCACGACCCTGCCACTCTACCCCAGTTTCCTTACTCAGCCGCCCATAAAGTGTGCGTACTCGCACCCCCTCGTGACCACGAATTTGCTGTAGCGATAAATCTGCTGGCAAATCTTCATCAAACCGAAACTGATACATGCGCCGCACCACCCCCAAACGCTGTAGCCCGTCAGCCCAGGTGTTTACCTGATGTTGCAGCCGATCGGTGTTGCCAGAGCTGCCTTTGCCACTGGCGTAAAAGCGCATAATGTCTTCACCAACCCAATGCACTTCACAAGAATTATCGGTCAGAGCCTTGATCGCCGCATGGGTAATACTGGTGCCCGGACCTAACAACAAAGTCGCTATACTGGCGCAGGGTAGTACAATTTTGTCTCGCTCTTTAAAGATGGCGATCGCCATTTCATCCTGTTCGATTTTGCAGTGCTCAAAATAGACAAAGCTAATGTTATCTCGGGCTTTGGGCAAAGTGCGCAGTCTAGCCATTTTCAACTCCTGTTAATTCTAGAAAGTGACAGTAGACCGCAGCCGTAAGATTTACCTCGGCCAATTCCCTGTTGAATTGCCGATACCAGTAAACTGGGGTCTTGTATTTTCAGAATGCCCTGAAATAATACAGTATGAACTTTAATGTGGTGTTGATCTTTCTTGCCCAAGGGGGCAGGAGGATCATCTACTACAGTTTTACTTTTGTCTTTGCTACCCCAAAGATTGGGAGAAGGGATGGTGTTGATCGATTCCACCCTAAAACCATGCCGATCGCCCTGGCGCTGGAGCCAAGCCACTTGATCGGGTTGAAAATATAGCCCCATGGTCTTTTTGGTTTCTTTGTTTCTTTTGCTGGGGTTGGCCTTGAGCCGAAATTGAAATAGTCGATCGATCGGAAACTGGCTGGCTTCTGGGGTAAACGGTTTACTCTGTCGATCGAGCAAATAATTATTAGGTAATCGATTCCAGTCTGGTTCTAGCTCCGATTGCACCAACAAAATGTTGCTGTCTGGTTCTAATCGAAACAACACATTCCAATCTGCTCGTGCCTGCTCGCGCTGCTCGTCAGGAAACGCCAGCATAATGCCCCGATGTAGATCGTGAATATTGCTCAAATGGCGACGGACTTGGGGGTTTCGATCGTTCAAAGTTAACTGTGAGAGATACATGCTGCTGCGACCTCATGAAATGTAGTTTTAACGCAACGACTACCAAACAGCCGTTTTTGCCAATCTAGTGGCACATCCCGTCGCATATCTAAGCTGTCGGTAACTTCTAAGACGTAGCGCAGTTCGGGGATGTGATTTTTGGCAATTTTGCCTTCATAGGGTTGCTGCTGTAAAGCCTCTGGTAGTGATGAATCTACTAAGCCAGCTCGCACCGGACGGCTAGGCACAAAGCTTTTACGGCCAAAGTACAACTGCCAACAAGGATTTTGCAAGGCATTGTCTAATTTAGTGAGCTGATCAACATCACCTTCTAAGCCTACCCAATAATCGGCATCGGCTACATAGTATCGATCGCTCAAAACTGTATCGCCCTTGCCCCCACTAGATTTGATACTACCCATAACGGTGTGATAGTCACACTGCACTAATCCTTCTCGGTTCACCCGCACTCCCATTTTTAGGGCAGCTAAGTCATGAACTGGCTCCCAACGAGGGCGACCAAGAGCGGCACAGAGTAAACCAATCACCGCCGATTTGGTTGGTTCTCGCCGGGTATCTCGAATGGTAAAACGACTGTGATCACCCCAGCTCATCATGGGCGCACGCATTCTTAAAAGTAGTGTGGGCATAGTTATTTGGCTCCTGAGAAGGCTGCTTCGATCGCTTCTTTTAGCAACGCATCCACCGATTCTTTTTCTGAGTTTTTGAGGTTCTTTAAACCCTCGGCTAATTTGGTACGAGTCACAACACCCTTAAATACTGATGTATCTCCATACATTTTGGTCATATCTGTCCAATGGTTATCGAAGCTTGCTACTGCTTTTTCTAATAGACTGCTGCTGCCAATAGGGCGAATCGGGTCTTCAAAAGCATCTACTAAAGAAACCGGTTGACCTTTTCTGACAACAACCATAACTAAGGCCGGTAAGCTATGAGCTGCAAAAGAATTTTGATGCCCGGTCGGAATCGCTTTTACAAAGGCTTCGGCAAATGCTTGGGTGATTTCGGCAACTTGTTCTGTTGTGCCTAGATTTTTCTCTAGTTGTGCAGTATCAATTACAGCAAAGCGATAGTAAGTTGAACTATTGTAGCCAGTTTCACCAATATGATCAGCACCTTGATCGTCACCAGCACCAAGATCATCTACGGCTGTAAAAAAGTCAAATTCTTGTTGTAGCGTATTGACGCTAATGGCATGAGCCATTTGCACCGAGGCATCTACATTTACGGTGGGTAGTGATGCCATCATGCGGCCAAATAGGGCAACGTCACCGGGCTTATTCTTTTCAGCCAATAATTTTTCGATCACTTTGGGAATGTTAGGATCTTTCACAGGTAAGGCTGGTTTATCACCATCTAAACCAGGGACGATCGCCTCCCAGTTTTTAATCAAAATATTAGCGACAGCCTCAATTTCTGTTCTACCTAAAAAGAGAATTGTTTTTGATTCGATCTTATCACCCTCAAATTTTGCTCCTAGTACTTCGAGTGCCAGCTTTGCGGCAATTTCAGCTTGAACTTCAGGAATATTTTGCAGGGTCAATAAGCCTTTTAACTCTGGCATCCAAGCCCGCGAGCGCTGCGCAAAATGTTCGGGTTTTAGGGCAGAATTTTCTTGATAAAACAAGCGCACAGCTCGTTTTTGACATTGGCTAGAAATTCGAGCACGAGGACGACCACCAAATACAGTAGATTTAGGCATCCCGTTTTCATCACGATTTAAATTAGCAGGTGGGAAGCTTTGTAGGATATGAATTTCGAGTTGCATGATTTAGTTCTCTTTGATTTGTGAATTAGCGAAAAGATTAATAGTTATAAGTTGTCATAGGCTGCATCTTCAGGATTACTCCAAATTTGAGCAAAAGCAGGTTCTGACAATTGAGTAGCTGATAGAACCATCTGCTGATCATCAGTACTGGAAGCGCCCCAAAATGTTCGTGCCCATCGATCTTGAACCTGAATATATTGATCGGGATAATCCCAGCGACATAAATCTGATAACAGTTGTGGGTAGTCCAACCTGATATCTTTGCTTTTAATTTGGCGCACTAGAGAGGTTAACGGTGACTGTAAATCTTCGGCGGTAGTATCGAGCAATGCCCGAAACCTACGTTCCGCTCCTTCGGAATTAGTGGCCTGGGCTAATCCCCGGCAGCTATAGCCGAAGTTTTTAGGATCATCTCGATCAATTACCTGTGGATAGTACACCGATAAGCAAGCCACAAAAATCCAGGTTCTTTGTTGGTACTCCTTGATATCCGGGATATGAGGCAACACGATCGAATAGGTATTCCGAATATGTCGCTCTTCATCAGAGAGTGCTCTTTTGAGTGCTGCTTTTGCTCCACTATCATCTTTAATGCGGCGATGTAGACTTTCTAAAAAACTGGTCTGTCTCGCTAGATAATCTGGTTTTACTGTAGTTGTTGTCATGAATTATTTTCCTGTTTAGCAACTTTTTCTTTTTTCTTAGCCGCAGCTTTAGCTTTCTTTTGAGCCTTCTCCTCAGGCTCCATGCGTAAATCAGCTAATTTCCATTCCAAGGTGCGTAAGGCGGTTGCCCTAGCTTCATAGTTACGGATAGATTCGATCGATTCCGTAAAAGCCTCTCTCGCTGCTTTCTGGACAAGGCCAGTCCACTTAGGAAGCTCGGTGGCACCGTGAATTGGTAAATCTCGAATGAGCAGTTGGAACTTGCGATCCAGTGTTGCCCAGTAGCGCGATTCACCATCCAAGTTTTTAGCCAAAGCTTGAGCATCACCGTTTTTTAGGCTGTCTGCCAAGGCTGCATAAGGGCTACCCCGAAATGATCGAAAGACTTGTTGATGGTCTTCGGCAATACCGATCGCCAAATTTAATTTTTGCCATAGTCCTTGATTTTTCAAATATTCAACCGGCGCAGAAAACTGCTCACTAGTCCAGCCCAAAGGTTTGGCATTATCTACTGTCAACCCCAAAATTTGCAAATGAATCATGCCAGATACCAAGTCCTCAGATTTCAGCTCACTGCGCCAACCCACAATTCGCGGGCAGTTAGCAGCACCTGCGGCAGACTGCAAAAAGGCCGCAGAATCGCGCCAGAGAGATTTTTGTAGGTTTAATCTGATTGGCAACCAGCCTTTTTTGGTGTCTTTGTAAGCAATCCCGCATTCATACTGGTTCGCTGAGACTGTCTTGGGGAATCGATCGCCAGGATGCACGGCTATTTGCTGAACTCGCTCACCTGCCGAAAAAATCTTCACCCTGCGCCATTGATAGGTGAGGTAGTTGATATAGCCTGATGGAATCCGCTCTTTAGGTTTGGCCAATGGATATTCCCAGGTGGGTAAATCTTCGCCGATTACTGGGCAAGGACATTCTCGATCGGGGTCGTACTCCATTAAATTAAGCAGCAAAGTTTCCGCCAAGCTCTGACCACGAATCAACACATTGGCGGCATCCATGGTGGGAATCACCGCTGCCGAATCGGTTGCCCCCGTTTTGCGTCCACCCACATCAAACATGTGCAATCGCAAAACTAATCGAGCCGCTTCAGCGAAGGAAAGCGATGAATTGCTCCATTGGTGTTCATGACAAAATACCGTACTCGTATTGTTTCCATGTAAAACAGCAGCCAGATATACTTCCCCCGCCGCCTCGGCTTTAATCGAGGCATCTTGCATGAAAGGCTGCTCGGAATGTAGCAAATCAAATCGATCGACTTGGGTTTGGAGGTAATCGATCGCCTTCCTACCATTGTCTCCCTGCATCTCTTCCCAATGATCCACATTGCGTGGACCTTGATAAGCCCGATGCAAAATTGCCAACAAGAATCGATGGATCGCCAACGTCGTCGGTGGGTTATCGGCCTGAATTTCTCGCAGGCTTCCCCAGGTTTCAAATAGCTCGGCTAAAGAAACCTCATATCTTTGATCGTCTCGATTCACAACCGGAATCCAAGACTCTTGCACTAAATTAAATGACATGGTTACTCAATTTATAAAAATGGTACCGATTTATAACACCCCCACATAGGTGGGGAAAGGCACTATTTCCCGGTCAACATTACCGGAACACCCTCACCATGAAATGTGAGGACATGCCTGATAGTGCTTAACTTAGCACGAAAAAAGTTTACCAGTCAATATTACCTTAAGCGTATGATATGATTGCTCATTATTTGATTAGTGGGATAAGATATATGAGCGAAACCACATTTGACTGGGATGAACAGAAGGCTTGGAGCAATGAGCGAAATCACGACGTATCGTTTGAGGAAGCTCAAACAGCTTTTGATGATGAAACAGCTCGTGATGAACATGACCCAGATCATTCACAAGATGAAGATCGTTTCATTTTGTTGGGTATGAGTGCCCGTCTGCATTTATTGGTGATATGTTATGTGTATCGTCAGGATGATGAATGTATCCGAATCATTTCTGCCCGTAGAGCAACCAAACAAGAACGGCAACAGTACCGGGGTTTTGTATGAGAGATGAATATGACTTTTCACAATCTGTTCCAAATCCTCACCTGAAGAAACTCAAAAAGCAGGTCGGAATTCTTTTGGAGCCAGAGGTGCTGGATTATTTTAAGAAACTATCGGAGGAAACAGGGATTCCATCCGAGAATCTCATCAACCTTTATCTTCAAGATTGTGTAAAATCCGAGCGCAAACCATCTCTGGAATGGGTATGAGTTTAGCCAGATTCAATAACTACACCAAGCTGTTTGTCTAGCACCAACCGCCACCTACCGACCTGAGCTATATTCTGTGCATCGACTTCGATATAGCGACAGTTGCGCAATAGCGCCGAAGTCCAAGGTTTAGGATTTTCTTGAGCCAGCAAAGCATTGACCAATCCTTTTTTGGAGATACGGGTGCTGTGTTCCAGCAACTGGCGGATAGTTTCTAAGTTTGGTGGTTTTGTCAGGTCTATTGCTTCATCAGTAGTTGGCAAGACCAATCCAGTTTCGGTCTTTCGTAAAAAGATCGTAGTGATCGATAGGTCTCCTAGCCGAGTCATCGCCGCGATCGAGTTTTCATCGTCTTTTTGACCTCTACTAGTGAAATTTTCTGGCCTATTCTCTGCCCTTGCTGGCGGCACCTGAACTTCTCTAGCAATATTTTCCTTCTTCGCCCGATCTTGATGATACTCAGCCAAAGAAACCTGCCAATCTTTGCTGTGACTGGGTTCTAAATCGGCTGGGATTATTGCATCTAAATCATAAACTGACTCAATTAGCGCATCGGTTTCTTCTGGAAGCTGGATATTGGTTCGATCGCGCAAAGTCAGCCAACTCCGTAGTAATACATGTCGATCGTAGATAAAACCAGTTTCCGCAAACTGCACTTTGCCCTGTTCATCAATGCTCGGTGCCACCACCCACAGCGTAGGAGTTCGGAGGTTGATAGGCCGCTGATCACGAGTATGTCGATGTAGTCGCCCCGATCGCTGCAACAATAAATCTATTGGTGCCAAGTCACTAATCATCAGATCAAAATCTACATCTAAACTTTGTTCAATTACCTGGGTTGCAACCAGCACATAGCGATGAGGGCGATGCCCAGCCTTTTGGCCAAATTTTTGCAGGCAATCTTCCTCAATTTTTGCTCGATCGGTAAACAAAAAACGTCCATGAAACAAGCCTAATTCTTCATCCTTAAAATACTCTTGCAACCGCCCAAAAACTTCCTGAGAACGCGCCACCGTCGAACATATTACCGCTGCACAGCCTCCATCGGTAAGCTGATCCCATAGTTGCTTCGCCCAATCGTCATCTTCTACCCAACAAATATTCAGCGATCGCCGCACATGCTCAGATGCCGCAAAAGTCTTTACCTGCAAGCCTGCCGGGGTAAAAGCCGTAATACGCGGATACTCAGCTTTTGGCAGCTCTGGCTCAGCCACACCACAACCTTTCGCATAGGCATTCACCAACTTCTGCCTAGTTTCAGTGGGCAATGTCGCCGATAGCGCAATTACTGGGGAACCCAACAGAGCCAGCCATTCTAAAAATCGCTCCAGCAAAGTGCTGGTGTACAAATCATAGGCATGGATTTCGTCTAAAATTACTGTCCGACCAGCCAAGCCAAAGAGACGCACAAATTGATGACGAGATCGAACTACACCCATTAGCCCTTGATCGATCGTGCCTACTCCATAAGGACTCAACAGCGATCGCTTCCGTGCCGTATGCCATTCACTGGCGACTACTCCTTTATCTTCGTCATAGACCTGATCTAACCGACAGGATACATAGTCAGCTTTTAGCGCTGCGGCTGAATGACTTAATGTCAAATTCACAAACGTTTGCGGATATCGTCGCCCCAAAAAATCTTCAACCCGTTTCCACATGGCATTACTAGTTGCCTGAGTCGGTAGCCCAATATAAAAACCACCTGCTGAGGTTTGATGCTGAAGATAATTTGCTAAATATAGCGCCGCCTCTGTTTTGCCCTCTCCCATCGATGCTTCCACCAAAATCAGGCAAGATGCTGAAAGCTTTTCGGCTAGATCAATGCTGGCTTCTTGGAGTGGACGAGGGTGCTTAATAGCTGGAAAAAGTTCTCGAAATGTGCGGGGTTCGTTTTTTGCCACTGGTCGCCACCCGATCGCCTCTAATGCCCGCTGTGCTTTCTGTGGCAGATCAACTATGTATTCCGAAAACGCTATGTCATTGGCATATGGAAATCCATGCTTCAAATCTGGACTTGAAGCAATCCAATCTGAAACCGTGGTTAACCCGGCTAAGATCATGGCTGCTGCATTGTCACACTGCTTGGGTAAATCTTCGCAAGTCAGCCCTACAAAACTTTGTAGTTGTTGAAAAATTGTGCGGCTAAATGGTCGCCACCCATGTTGTTCGTCAAGACCAGCCAACTCTTGATCTAAATCTTCAATTTCTTGCACCGATGGAAAAAAGCCATGATGACCACCCACAACTGCCGCCAATCTTTTGGCTAACCGCTTCGACAACTTTGCTGACAGTCCTTGACCCAACCCAATTTCAATCAAAAAATCAGGTAAAGTTGCTGCTGTGACTGTGCCGTGAGGAGTTTTTTGCACCCGTACTTCTCGCGGTAAAGATGACCACAAATCATAGAGCGAATCACCCGCAAGGGCTTTACCCACCTCACTGACCTGAAACTGAAATGCCGGACTCACTTTTCCTAAATCGTGACTACCGGCCATAAACCCACAGCATTTAACTAAAGAATCACCTTGTAATCCCAAGCCTTTTGCCAGGCTGTCAATCGCGGCCTGACTCAAATAAGTGCGCATAATCTCCATCGCCACTGCCGCCGTATCCGCCAAATGACAAATTAC
>JAYSRP010000344.1:0-9466 GCA_043721015.1 Synechococcales cyanobacterium
CTGTACTTGTGCACAAACGCGGTGTTTTGTCGATGGCTCGCTCCCAAAGCCCTGACAGTGCTTCTTCACAGTTTTATGTGACGCTGGCAGATGTGAATTTTTTGGATGGAAAATATGCGGTGTTTGGTAAGGTGGTCAAAGGTATGGAAGTAATTGACTCGATTAAAATCGGTGACAAAATTACTTCGGCTAAAGTTACTGCTAGAGCCGATGCTAAGGCACCTGCTGCTAAGCCTGGTAGTTCCAAGCCTTCTACTAGCCCCAAACCAGTTAAAAAATAATGTCTTTTACCAAGACCTTTGTTACTACAGCTCTAGCTATTGCCATTGGATGCACTAGCTGGGCGCTGCCTTTGTCGTTAGCTGCTGATGCTCGGGGTATGGCTGGGCAGAGTAGATCGATTTCAATGGTAGCGATCGATCAATTGCCGATCGAAGCCCAACGCACTATCAAGTTAATTAATCAGGGCGGCCCTTTCCCCTTTCCACGCAAAGATGGCACGGTATTCGGCAATTTCGAGCGTCGCTTACCCGCTGCTCCTCGGGGTACTTATCACGAATACACGGTGCCGACTCCGGGAATCTCTAGCCGAGGTGCGAAGCGGATTATTACTGGCCGCAGTGTTAAATACTATACGCCCGACCATTATCAGTCGTTTCAGCAGGTGAGGGAGTAGCTGTGAGTTTTGATTTGTCGATCGAGGCCATTATCCGTGGTCATGCGGCTCCCCAGATCTATCGCCTAGACTCAGATTTGCCGTTGACACTTCTGGCTGGACAAGTAGCAGCGGCAGGTGGTGAGCTGTTTGAGCTAGATGGGGAGTTAATGTCTGAGACTGCTGGGTTGATGACAGAGTTTGCGCGGGTGCTGCGGTTTCCAGACTATTTTGGCAAAAATTGGGATGCGCTGAGCGATTGTTTGACAGATTTAAGTTGGTTTAATGCCCGCAGCCACTTTGTGTTGGCGATCGATCACTGGGATTACTGTGCTAGCCCAATTCTGCAAGATATTTTGCAGGAGACTGTCACTTTGTGGGCAGATTCTGAGACTCCTTTGTATGTGTTGTTGCGTAGCGATCGGCGGGATATTGGTAAGTTTTTATCAGTTGGTTAACGATGAATAAGAAGTAAATAACAATGCAGCATTACCGCTTGTAGAACTTAGATGCAGAGTTTTTCAGATCTTGTAATCATGCTGCTAATTGAACTCCAGCAGCTACAACGCCAAGATTGAGTCGATTATTTGTCTAAACTTACTTGGGTAGATCCTTGCCGTAACTGAAGTTGCCGATCGAGCCACGATTTCTTAATCCGGCTACCAATCAGCGGAGCCAATCGACTCACTGCATGTCGCAAAATTGGGTAATTGTGCATTATTTCAGCCTGAGCAACCTCAGCTTTTTGTAGTCGTTGAATCTCAATAATTTCGGGTTCTCGTTCAGATTGAACTTTGGCGAGAGCAAGATCAATTGCCGCTAAATTAGCTGGCTGCTGCAACACTGGCACCAAATGATTAGTGGCAACGATGACATCTCGCAAAGCCATGTTAATGCCCTGAGCGCGGATTGGTGACATCGGATGTGCGGCATCGCCCAACAATAATAATCCAGGTAAATGCCATTGAGGACAACGCCCTACGACGATCGATAGTAGTAGTGGTCGATCGATCGCCTCTTTCTGTTCACGAAAATGAGTAGCCAACCAATCAGGAGCCGCCGCTGCCATCTTTTCTGCCCAATCAATCTTTTGCCAATTGATCGGACTATCCCGATCAAACGACCAGCCGACCTGAAGATTTCCCTCAGAGCCTTGGAATACACCAAAAGCATCTTGCCCCCGCAGCACTGAATAAAATATATTTTCAGCTTGCCAAGCAGGACTGGCGGGTAATTTGAACCATAGAATATCAAAGGTTTGAGCATCTTGCACTAGCTCTAGCTGGGCCTGCTGACGGATGATCGAATTGCGCCCATCGGCACCAATCACCAAATCTGCGGCAATCTCTTGACCATCGCTCAGCCTAACACCTGCGACCCTTTCATTCTGACGTAATAAATCTTTGACTGCTGTACCTGCGATGAATTCAAAATTTTCACATGCACTAGCTCTTTCCAGCACTGCCTCCAGTAAAGCGGGCTGGGAAATTAGAGTACAAGGCTGACCGCCAGATTCCATCGGTTCATCGACCCGAAAAATGGGACGATTTTCGATATAGAACTCCCAAGCATCGATCGCCCGGTGGGGAATTTTGGTAACTATATCAGATAGCCCCATTTGCTCGATCGCTGCTAGACCACTGGGCATGAGAGCTTCACCCCGAAAGATTCGTCTAAAGCTGCGCGAGGCTTCGATTAATTTAACCGCGATGCCGCGTTGGGCTAGCAGCATTGCCAAGGTTAACCCTGTTGGGCCAGCGCCAATAATTACAACTTGGGTCATTACCTAACGTAGACCGCTGGCCTATAAAATATGAATTATTCCTTAACTTTAGCAATTACTGTCCGATGACGAGGGCTATTAGCAAACAATTTAACTGATTCAAACCCAGTGGTTTGCAGAGCCAGATCGATATCTAAACTAAAATACTGATCTAAATAAGGCTCAGTGCTTTTTAGCAACGTCAAAATATAGGGCGGCATTTGGCTATAAATTTCTGAACCTGGGTTCATATCCATAATGGCAATATGACCACCAGGCTTTAGTAAACGCCGAGCTTCTTGAAAAATTTCTAAAGTGGCTGTTTGCGGTAACTCATGGCAAATTAAAAATAGCGAGACTAAATCGTAGCTAGCTGCCGGTAACTCGGTATGTTCAGCAGCGGCATGTACCCATTTAATATTTTCGTCACCATGGCGATAGTTGGCCACAGTCAAAAAGTAGGGTGAAAGATCCACACCAGTAACCTGGGCGTGGGGATAGACCGACTGCATAGCCACTGTACTCATTCCCACACTGCAACCAATATCCACAATATTTTGTGGGGCATGGGAAATATGTTCTTGTAAAACTTGGTGATAACTTTGGCGCAGTTGTTGATCGCCGGTCTTGCCAGTTTCAGAAAAGATTTTGGCATGAACAGAATATGCCGCCACTTCCACTTCCATTGCTGGTGCCCAGCCCATGTTGCCTTCAGAATAGGCATGAAAAGAAGTGAGATAGTAGTCAGGATAGATGGTTTTAGGGTTAGTGAGTTCTGCTAGTTCCTGTTCCCAGGAAGGGTCAAATGGTTTATCGGTATCTCTGGCTTTTAGGGCTTTTACATCATTGCGCCAAGCTACCCCGATCGACTCTGCTCTTTTGATGATTAAATTCCGCGCTCGATTTTTGGCAAAAGCTGCCAAGGGTTTTACCGAGAGTAAACCGTTGACTACCTGGGTTGCCAGTCTATTCACCAAAGGCGTAGAAGAATTAGATGCAGAGTTTAAAGTGTTCATAAGAATTTAGGAGGCAGCGAATACAGACACGATTGAGGTTCATGTTACCAAAATAATTATCAAATCCCAACTTCCCAATAATCCGATCGATAAAATCATTGATTAATTGGATGCTGCGATCGAAAACGTTTTACTGCCGCTACCCGCGAAGTTTCGCCAATTAAAATACAGTCTGCCAACACTGAAAAATCGATCGAGGCCAAAGCCGGGATTTGGGAATTCTGGCATTTTTGATAGCCAGTGGGTTGCAGATGATAGCAAGCCAACAGGCCATCTTCCCACAGCCAGACTTCATTCACCCCGAGCAACTGGTAGCAATTTAGCTTCGATTCATCACCACTAGTAAAGTTAATTTCGATCGATAGCCTGCATCCATCAATTTGATACGATTCATCGGCTTCTGCTGCTGCTAAGCCCTTGATCTGCTGAGTCATTGAGCCAGTAGGCGTAAACTCAATCTCTCGATCAAGCAGAAATGCCTCAATCAAAATTCCAATGACAGTTTTAAATAACTCATGGTCAATACCGGGCATCAGAATTTCTACGACTCCATCACAGTAAAACAGCCTCACGCCCCGCGAATTTTCAAAGCCTTTTTGCAAACTCTCAAACTGATCCCAAGATCGATCGCGCTGAGTAGTGCGCACATCACCTCGATTGATTGTAATGGCAGTAGCAGATGGCCTAGTAGCAATAACCATATTTATGTGAAGAATACTTGGCAACGTATTTTAGCTAGAAATCCATATCCCAACAATATACTGCATTTGATTTGCTTCTCTTTGTCCAGTGATTATGAATATTTTAGGCGCGATCGGCTAACGGAGCGCTATACTATCGATGTTTTCCGCCCTGCTTTATTCACCTATGACAGCCTCTCCCTTCTCCCCTGCTGAAATCGCCGCCGAAGGCATCAAACCCAATGAGTACGAAGAAATAGTACAGCGCTTGGGTCGCCATCCCAACAAAGCCGAACTGGGGATGTTTGGGGTCATGTGGTCTGAGCACTGCTGTTACAAGAATTCTCGCCCTTTACTTTCTCAGTTTCCGACTACTGGCGATCGAGTTCTAGTCGGTCCAGGCGAAAACGCCGGAGTTATTGACCTTGGCCATGGTCTACAGCTTGCCTTCAAAATCGAATCTCACAACCACCCTTCTGCCATCGAACCATTTCAGGGAGCCGCTACTGGGGTGGGTGGCATTCTGCGAGACATTTTTACCATGGGAGCCAGGCCGATCGCTGTTCTTAACTCTCTGCGTTTCGGATCTTTGGATGATGCCAAGACCCGCAGACTGTTTGCTGGAGTGGTTTCTGGTATTAGTCACTATGGTAATTGTGTGGGGGTGCCCATCGTTGGCGGTGAAGTATATTTTGACCCTGCCTACAATGACAATCCACTGGTTAACGCTATGGCTTTGGGCTTGATGGAAACCGCCACCATCGTTAAATCGGGAGCAGCAGGGATTGGCAATCCGGTGCTATATGTCGGTTCTACGACCGGGCGCGACGGCATGGGTGGTGCTAGTTTTGCCAGCGCTGAGCTGAGCGAAGCATCTTTAGATAACCGGCCAGCAGTACAGGTCGGCGATCCATTTTTAGAGAAATCTTTAATCGAAGCCTGTCTAGAAGCCTTTAAAACCGGTGCAGTGGTAGCCGCCCAAGATATGGGAGCCGCCGGAATTACTTGTTCTACTTCTGAGATGGCCGCCAAAGGCGGTGTGGGGATTGAGTTTGACCTAGACTTGGTGCCAGTCAGAGAAAGTGGCATGGTGCCCTATGAATACTTGCTTTCTGAATCCCAAGAGCGGATGTTGTTTGTGGCGCATAAAGGCCGTGAACAGGAGCTGATTGATATTTTCCATCGCTGGGGCTTACAGGCTGTTGTAGCAGGGACAGTAATTGAGGAGCCGATCGTCCGCATCTTATTCAAGGGAGAAATTGCTGCCGAAGTCCCGGCCAGTGCCCTAGCCGACAATACGCCCCTATATCCCCGCGAACTGCCCGCTGAACCTCCAGCTTATGCTCAGCAGGCTTGGAAATGGCAGGTTAGCAGTTTACCAGCGGCTACCACAGATGGAATTAATGATCAAAGCTGGTCACAGATTTTGTTGACTCTGCTGGATGTGCCTTCGATCGCCTCTAAGCGCTGGGTATATCGTCAATACGATCATCAGGTTCAAAACAACACCGTGTTGTTACCGGGCGGTGCCGATGCCGCAGTCATTCGGATTCGGCCTTTGGAAACCATCCAAGATCTCACTACCGATTTGAGTCAAATCAATATTGGCGTTGCTGCCACAGTAGATTGCAACTCCCGCTATGTATATCTGCATCCCTACGAAGGAGCCAAAGCCGTAGTCGCCGAAGCAGCCCGAAACCTAAGCTGTGTCGGTGCCGAGCCAGTAGCCGTCACCGATAACCTCAACTTTGGTAGCCCCGAAAAACCCACTGGCTACTGGCAGCTAGCCGAAGCCTGTCGCGGTTTATCTGAGGGCTGTAGCGCCATGAGTACTCCGGTAACTGGCGGAAATGTCTCGCTGTACAACGAAACTTTTGATGCTAATGGTCAACCCCAGCCCATTTATCCCACACCAGTTATTGGGATGGTGGGGATTATTGATGATCTGAGCAAAATCTGTGGTCAGAGCTGGCAACATGCTGGTGATTTGATTTATTTACTGGGTGCTAACACCAAGCCCCAACTGGGAGCCAGCGAATACCTCAATACCGTGCATCAAACCGTAGCCGGAATGCCCCCAGCGATCGATTTTTCCTTGGAGCTAAAAGTTCAAGCCGCCTGCCGCCACGGCATCCGTCAGGGCTGGATCAAGTCAGCCCATGACCCTGCCGAAGGTGGCATGGCCGTGGCACTTGCTGAGTCTTGCATTGGGTTGAATTTAGGAGCACAGATAACATTGCCCAATCTGGGCTTGCGCTTAGATGAAGACTTCTTTGGTGAAAGCGGTGCCCGGATTTTGGTATCGATCGACCCTACAAACCGAAGTGCTTTTGAATTATACTTACAATCTCAGTTAACTACTGATTGGTTGCAAGTGGGCGTAGTTGGAGGCGATCGGCTGCAAATTATTGCCCAAGAAGGCTCCATAGATCTCAGCTTATCTGACATTACTACAAGCTGGACAATGGCACTCGATCGACGGCTAGCTTCGTGATTCGAGTACTAATAAACCTGTAAAAAAATATTGCTCCAGTAACAAGCTGCCATTTTAGGTTTACTGTTACTTTTGCGGCTATTTCACGCAAAAGTAACAATAAATTAAAATAATCCCGACAGCTTAAAATGCAGGCCGGGATCTGCTGTTAATAACCTAGTCCTTAGCAATAGGTGATGGGATTTTATCTACTTCGAATCATCGTTATCACGCCAGCGACCAATTTCTCTTTGGAGTTCTTTAATTTGGCGTTGTAGTCGATCAACTTCGCTTTCATTTTGTCCACTGGAAGGCACTGGAGCATCATTGTTTACTTCTACCGAGGTGCGGCGATAATTGCCCTGACGAATAGAGGCATAGTCTGGAGACTCTGACCATTCTTGGAGATACTTGACTCGATCGACTGCAAAGGGATGGCTCATCATGGTGCCACCAACTCCGGTATACATCAATACCTTATACATTTGATTCAAATTATCTTTATCCAGGTCATGAAAGTCTTTAGATTGCTGAATAAATTCTTGGAGACTGCATTCGTTCATGTATTTTTTGCTACCACCAGAAATCTTCATCATGGTGCGAAAGACCACATTGACATCATCCATGACTAATAAAGCAGCACGATCAGAAGATAATTCGGCTTTGCGTCGCCATTCATAAAAAGCAAACACTAAACCACTGCTGATAATATTGCCCACGCCAAAGGTCCATTGTCCTAGAGCTGAGATAATGCTCATCGCCCACATGGCCATTTGGATCAGTAAAGTGTGACCGCATTTAATGTGGCCGAGTTCGTGGGCGATGACGGTGCGTAGCTCTTGTTCGTCTAGTAAGTCTAATAATCCGGTGTTCAAAACAATGTAGGGAAACTCTTGACCCAAGGAGTAGGCGTTGACTTGGGGGTTTTGGCTGATGAATAGAGTGGGTTCGGGTGAGATATCTAGATCGCGGACGCATTCCCGAAAAATACCGTAGATGGTGGAATATTGACGAGGACCGGCCTGGATGCTGCTGCCTTTGAGAGAGATGAGCTGAGGGCGTTCGTAGAGGAATTCGACGAATTTGCGGGCGACGAGGTCAAAGCCCGGGACGCTGCGCAGGGTGCTTTCGGCTTCTCGATCGAGGGGATGCCGAAAGGCTTCGCTGGTGATGCCGGGATAGGTGGCCATGATGATACTCTCTAGATTTCTTCTATGATAGCTAGGGCTTTATCGATCGGCTACTTTATTAACAGTATGGAGTGGGCGTAAATCAAGCTTCTTTCAAGAATCTAATAATCAGGGAAAGTTCACAATTCTGTCTTGAAATATAAATATCACGCCAAAAATTACCCAGAAAAAAGAAGTTCAGCGGTTTTTTTTTATATTGAAATCTTAAAGAGGTTTAATAAATGGATAAACTAAGCGACTGTTTAATCGATAGCCTTGGATCGCAAATATAGCGGCAACTATAGAATTACAAAAATAAGCGATCGCCACCAAAGCAAGCGGAATAAAACTAAGCAGAAATAGGGTTGGATCTGGATTGCCTACGCCGCAGGTGATAGAAAAAACGAAGATGGTAAAGATGACGCTGAGTAACATACCTAACAAGGTATTCAATAAACAATTAATGGCATCTCGACCAGCCTGATTAACAAATGGATGTATATCTCTGGTCTGTACCCATAAGATCAGAATCAAAGGCGGTGAAAGAAAAATAGTTAGGGGTATCAGAAGAGAGCTAGAACTTGTCGATCCAAAGAAAATCATCGTTACTCCAATAATCATAGCTGTAACGATCGAGCCGCCAATTAGATGTAAGGCTACCGCTAGCAATCGTAGCTTTAATGGTATTTCATCTCTCATGACTTAACTCCAGATTTTGCTACTAAGTGCGCACCCGGTGCGCCATCACGGTAAAAGATATTGAAAGTATCAAAGGGAATGAGTTGACCGTTGGGTTGTGCCATATGGATGCAAGAGCGCTTGACCGATCGCACATCAAAATTATAGGGATCTAAGAACTGCACAATCAAAATCCGAAATACATTTTCATAAGTCAAGCCTTGGGGCACCGCTACCAAAGGCAAGCAGCACAATAGCTGCTCCATTTTTACTGCCGACATCTCTGGGGAATTACCAGTAGAAAATAGCTCAAAGAGTTTCTTGCGCAGCAAATCATCTTGTTCATAGATAATCGAGTTGGGCACTAGCTGCAAAAAAGATGTGGGATCAAGCAAGCCCGCCAAGGGAATCACTTTGCCATCAACTTTCAACGCATAGCCCATCGCTAAACAATCCGGGTGACAGGGCACTGGTAATAGATCTTCAGATTTAAAGTGAGGACTTTGTTCGAGGATCGATCGACGTACTGCCGTCAGAGGATAGCGATCGACTTTGGGGTCGAAGCCCTCTAAACGACCGGCAATTTGGATCGGCTGGAAGGTGACTCCGCGCACGCAGCGCTGCTCTAGGGCATAGTCAATGATTTTGCCCAGTTCGTGGTCGTTTAAGCCCTTTTTGACGGTGACAACTAAGGTAGTGGAAATATTGAATTCGTTGAGGTTGTCGATCGCTTGCTGGCGAATTTGACGTAAATCTGCGCCCCGTAGTTCTTTGAGGGCAGCAGCTTCAAAGCTGTCGAACTGTAAATATATTTCGATGCCGGGGAGATAAGAGGCCAGTTTTTCGCAGAAGGCTCGATCGGTGGCAATCTTGACACCGTTGGTGTTCACCATTAAATGCTTGATTGGCTTGGTTTTAGCGAGATCTAAGATCTTAAAAAAATCTGGGTGAATGGTGGGTTCGCCGCCGCTGATTTGGACAATATCGGGTTCTACTTCGTTGGCCACTACCGCATCGAGCATTTTTTCGATTT
>JAYSRP010000345.1:0-4375 GCA_043721015.1 Synechococcales cyanobacterium
ATCGAAGCGACCTTCACCGCCAATGAGTTCGGGGTGATGCACCATCGATCGAACAATTCGTTCCAATCCCAAGCTATCGCCAGAAGCCAAGTGGGCATATAGCGAAGCCATCTGATCGAGCTGCATTAAGTAAGTTGGTGCACCACAGTCATCGTGAGTGCAAATAAATTCATCGGCAGGCATTTTCAACAGGTCAGAGAGCTGCTGCAAAATCAGTCGCTGCACCGGATGCTGACGCTCTAAGTAGTTTTCTACCGGCCAGCCATGGGCACGACAGACCGCCAGCATTCCGGCGTGTTTACCAGAGCAGTTGTGTTCTAGAGCGCTTTTTTTACAGTCTGGTATGGGGCACTGCAAATTTTCAGCATCTAGTTCGGCTCGCCACAAAACGTTGAAGGCTTGGCGAGTGTGAATGATTTCACCGGCATGGGAGCTGCAAATGACGGCGAGATCTCGATCGCCTAGCTCATATTTTTCTAAAATCCCCCCAGTGGTCACAGCCAGGGCTTGGAAGGGTTTGAGTGCCGATCGAATAAAGGTGGCATGGCTATGATCACCAGCTACTGAGAGGGTGCGGCCACGTCGATCGCACACTACAGCCTGCGCATATTGCACCGACTCTACCAATCCTTCCCGCAGTAGATTTACGGTAATCGGTGCGCTTTTCCCTCTGGTCATAAATTTCTCTTATAGTGAACAGTCCTGGCAGAACTGTCCACCATGATAAACGATGTGCGGAATCCTCTGCCACACCGCCAATCTGAGAGTTTTGCTGTCCTGCTGTTTAAGCTACAAAACCTCAGCGTGATTTCAGATACCTACTGATTACTATCTACTTTAGAGCCAATGAAATAGCGGTAGCCAAACCACAGTACTACGGCTACCACGCCCAATGTCATTAGCGAAGTAACCAACTGAAAAACTGTCTTGAGCAGCATTAAGCCTCCGATCGCCAGACCCACCGACACCGCAATTTTGCCACTGCTGGGCATTAGTTCAAACCAATTCTTGGTAGCAGCCAGCTTTTCTTGCCAAGCCTGAGCTTCAAATAGCTCTCCATCTAAACCCGAGAGAATTTCTGGAATCAAAGGCTCTGCTGGAGCCGATTCTTGCGAAGTAGAGGCTTTATTGCCCAACTTCAGATTCTTGATTTTTTGCTGCCACTCTTGCTGGTTAGAAGAACTCATGATGGGTAGATTTTTTTGGTAAATGTATAGAAAGTTTAAGGCGTATTAATTTCGATCGCCGCCACATCGATCGTATTAGGTGGAGCCACCCGAGTCACAGAACCCTTGGCTACCTTTAACGCCTCGCCGCAGCTTGGGCAGTCTAGCTCGGTGCCCTTAAAACCGGTCAACTCTTGATCGCACACCGGACAATTTGCCTGGACAATATTCAGCCGAGACCAAATAATAAAGCCTCTGATCGCCACCACCGGCAGCAGAATAATTAACCCCAAAATCAGCAGCGCTGACTTGAGTATCCATCCTAAGCCTAGGCTTCCTATTAAAGCGCATATTAGGGCAAAGGTAATCCAAGGTCGAATGCCTGCGGCATTTATTTGCCAAACCTTAGGGCTGTTATCAGTCACGGAGCCTCTTAACTGTATCAAAAACACCATCTTATTTTAACTCGCATTGCTTCACTATCGCCAAAATGGTTATTCGGTTAACCAGCCAAACAGCTTACCCACAGATAGATCTATCCCCGCCCCAAAAGCAAGTACCGTCAGGCACTCTGTTTATAGTTGTTTTAAGTGGTTGCGATCGATCGAACCCATTCCCAATCTTCATTTTGCAGTTTCACTTTTGGCAGAGTGGCGTAATCGATCGCTAAATCTAGCGCTGCTTCTTCATAGATTTGATCCAACAGAGTTTTCAAATTGATTAGTGGTTCTCGATCGCCCATCAGCAGCGGCAGCGGGAATACGGGAATCAGATCTCGTAAGTTGAATCCATATAAATCTGCCTCTGGTCTCATTGAGAAGCGACTTACCAAAATGCGGTATTGGCATGTAATCGTTTCAACGATGATCGGGGCAATTCCGGCGCGAAGCAAGTCAATCTCTACCAGGTTAGTAGCGCTATTGAGAACTCGATTGCGCTTGGCATTGTATTGATTCTGCCCTTCCCCCGATCGCTTATTTTTGGGTGACAAGAGTTCGATCACTGTCACTACTTGTCCCGTAGCCACTTCGCGGATTTCCAAATAAGATTCTTGGACTTCTTCGATCATTGGCACGGAAACTCTTTGGGGAGTCGCAGCCGTCAATGTGGCTGTGGCAAAATCTGTCTGCATTTTACTTTTAGAAAATACCGAGACATCAGGAATGCCGACTAAAACAGTATCACTGTAGACCCGTTTTTCTACAGCAGCTCGATATTTTGGGGTTAGCTGAGGGTTGAGAGATCGAGCTAACTGCACAATTAACCATGAATGCAGCTCAACCCAGATTTCGGGGTCTTCTAGGTAAGGGTTCATCCCTGGGAAATTGGGTTTCATCGTTGCAGCCTCCCCTGTTGTACCAAAATGATTATTCGGTTAACCAGCCAAATAGCTCACCTACAGATAGATTGAGTTCTGTGACACACGCTGGCATCAGTAAGATCTGATCTGCCTCATCAAAAATTTCTACTTCCTTTTGAGATTGATAAACAAACACTGTTTTTTCATCTGGATCGATCAGCCAACCCATTTGCGTCCCATGCTTCAGACAGTGCAGAATATTTTTTACAACCTTAGTTTGAGGCTGGTTTGGAGATAAGATTTCTATTGTCCAATCAGGAGCAATCAAAAAAGCGTTGGCAACAGTACCATCCTCATTGCGAGGAATCCGCTCCCAAAGCAAGATAGATATATCTGGCACTGTCGATCTTTGACCAAAAGTACAGCGAAGCTCTGGGAAAGCTCTAGCTATTTTTTGATCTCGCAATGGTCGATCGATGGCAAAAGTAAGTTCTCGTTGGATAATGCTGTGTTTCCCTTGAGGCATAGGCTTTTGGCAGATAGCTCCATTGATAAACTCGTTAGCAGGCTTGACTTCTGGTAGCCCTAAAAAATCATCTAAGATCATCCGCTGTGCAGGAGCCTGAACCATAAAACATCACCTTCGTTGAAGTTAAATTGATTGTGGACTAAGTACCAGGAGGAACTGCTTCCACGCCGTTGGGAAAAGTTCGATCGAACTCGGCAGCCAAGTCTTCTAGTTCAATAAGGGCTTGGTTGATATCGATCGCCAAATTAGAATGCTGAGGGTCAGCTAACAGGCCCCGCAGCCAAGTGCGCTTGGTTTCGATATAGCGGACGCGCTCTTGCAGAGTTTGGAGTTCCATGAGAGTTAAATAAAGTGATAGATATCTTAAGGTACTCGATAGCTTCGCTTCTGCCAAGGACAAGTCATAAATTGAAAAAACTCTTAAGAAAGTAGGTAACAGTGCCGCTCTCAAACAAAATGTAACAGCCCAAAGCCATCAATACCCAAGGAACTAATCGATCGCCATATTCGCCCAAGACCCGGCTCACCATGGGTTGCTTCACCAACCGCCAAGCCAAGTGGCACCACACCCCCACCAGCAGCAAAAAAGTCGCCACAATAATCAATAGCCCCGCCAAATTTTTGCTGGCAAACAGCGGCACATAAATTCCCAAGTTATCGCCCCCATTGGCCACTGTAATTGCCCCCACCTGTAAGACCTGGGGTGGCACAAAAGCCAGAAAACGTTGCAGTCGATTACTAGCCCCAGATTCCAAAGTCTGCACAGCATCTTCGACTTCGTCATTGGGGGCAATTAACATCTTGAGGCCAATCCCCAACGGCACCAAACCCAACAACCCTATCCAGTGAGCTGGCACCAACCTGCCACCAAAATAACCTGGTAAACTGAGCAGCAATAACACTCCAAAACCAAAATACTGCCCAGTCACAATCTGCCAAGGCCGAAATTTAGCATTCACCTGAGCAAAAAACACCATCAACACCACGATGTCATCTAGGTTTGTGGCCACAAAAGCGGTGATGCCTTGCAAGATATTAGGCAAAAGATGAAGACTTAATGGGTGCATAAATACAAAAAAATTCCCCCGATCGGGGGAATAAAACTAAAAATTAGGTAAGGCGATAAAACTCTTTGGTATCGCGCTGATAACCCCAACCAAGTCCCTCGGGGTCACGATTGCGAGTCCAGTCACCAAAGCTCACATCCGATCGACGTTTATATAAGGTACTAGGGTGAACATCTAGGCGTTTAGCCAAGTCAGCTTGAGTGATGGTTTCCGCCATACTAGAAATTTCTTCTAATTCAATAGCTTCTTCGGCTACCGGCTCATTTCCGGCATCAAAAATTCCGCGCAGAGCTTGAGCAAAACTAGAACCGCT
>JAYSRP010000346.1:0-9455 GCA_043721015.1 Synechococcales cyanobacterium
AGGTTTTGCTAATCTTGAGGTCACTCTGGACGGTGCGCGATACCGACTGTCGTTTGTCGATCTTGGCAACGTCAAGCAAGCCTTGGAGACAGGCCCGGGCCACTTCGCTGAGCCTGGTATGGTGGCCGTGCGGGAAATTTCTGAAGATATGATCCGCAACGCGGTGGATCAATTAGCCAAGTCTGGTTACTTCGATACTCTGGTACCTATAAGTAGCCGTACATAGAGCTGAGGTGGTTCCCCATTCAAAAGTCATTTGTTGGACAAATAGACAGTGGAATTAACATGTGTTATCTTTAATACGTGTTGTTTTCACTGTCTGTTTTATGAGAACTAATCCTGGCGGTGGGCTGGCACCAGAAGAAGTGGTAGGGCGCGATGTACTCATCGCCGAGCTGTGGGACAAATTGGAGCGTCACAGTGTGATGATGACAGCCGAGCGACGGATGGGCAAAACCAGCGTGTTGCGGAAAATGCTTGCCCAGCAGCCACCAGGGGTAACAGCATTTTATTGGGACTTAGAAAATATTCGATCGCCCGAAGCTCTAGTGCGGGAGATTTTCAATAAAGTCAGTGAAGATCTTGGCAACAGCCAGAAATGGCAGGGCAAAGTTCAGCAACTGCTCAAAAACTGGGCATTCAGCTCGTGGGCAACTTGGGAGCCGAAGCCCAGCTTATTAGCCTTGCTGCTCAGCTCGAACAGCAACTCGGCAAGCTTCCTGGCTCGATAGCAGTGGGCTAGTCTCGATCTCTTCTAACGATTTGTGGAAAACTGGATTGTCAGCTATCAGTATCAGAGATCGCTTGGGCGGTAAACGAAAACCCCCTGCTCCCTCATGGAGCAGGGGAAGGATTTGGTATGGGTCTAAACTAAATACCCATCAAATCACGTCCATCCAACACTACATTGGAATTAAACAGTGCTAGCTCACCACCATTACCCAAACCCCCTTCAGCTCTGTTGGCATTGTAAATCAGCTTGCCGCTATTACGGCTAAAGACCAAAGCTCGATCGCTGATGGCTGCCGCTTGGTCATTGGCCACCACATCAAAATCCTGGATGGTCAGACCGGCTGTTGTTTTCAAAGCACTGAAACCACTTAGTTGCAGCTCGATTTTATCCACGCCTACTTGGTAGTCAGTGATTCGATCAAGGCCAAAATTGGATCCGGTCAATCGGAAGCGATCGCTCCCACCCCCACCCGTCAACAGATCTTCTCCAATGCCACCAGCCAACACATCATTGCCATCACCACCATACAGTGTGTCATTCCCATCATCTCCTTGTATCCAATCATCCCCACCATCAGCAAAGACTAAGTCGCGACCTTCACCACCCACAATCGTATCATTGCCATCGTTACCATTGATTTGGTCATCACCTGCATCACCATTAATTTGATCGTTGCCGCCATCACCGTACAGTTCATCGCGATCAGCTCCCCCAATCAAGGTATCGCTGTCATCTCCTCCTACTAAGGTGTCACGCCCCTCATCGCCTTGCAAAAAGTCTCTGCCGCTATCACCCCATAGGGCATCACTGCCTTGACCACCAGTGATCGTATCATTACCTTCATTACCATTAATTCGATCTTTTCCACTGCCACCGCTAAGACTATCATTTCCCCGGCCTCCATAAATCTCGTCATCACCTCCAGCCCCATCAAGGACATCATTTCCCTCACCGCCGCTAAGGATGTTTTTGGCATTACTACCAGTGATCGCATTATCTAGATCATTGCCAGTGGCATCAATCTGACGATAGAGGGTATCGCTTTCAGAGCCATCATCCGTCGTTGTAAGAAACTTTGGATCTACTGGTGGATCTTGGGCAGCGATGCCAGTAGAGGTCGGACTAAGAGGATCGAGGATCACCGCTTGGTCAATGAGGATGAGTCCCTCTACGTTAGTGGGCAAGACATAGCTAAAATTGGCAATCACCGTATCATTGCCTTCGCCAGCATTTTCCACAACAGTATCGCCACTATCTACAGCATACAGATCGTCACCTACCCCACCTTCCAGGCGATCGAAATCAATAACAGCTTGACCAAACAAATCGGTACCATTGCCATTGAGATAATCATTTCCAGTGCTCCCACGCAAGGTGTCATCGCCACCAGCCCCATAAATATCGTCATCGCCACCAAGGCCATTGAGAATATTTTTCTGGTCATTGCCAACCAGAATGTTGTTCAAGCTGTTCCCTGCCCCTGTGATATTCCCCGTGCCGGTAAGGACGAGGTTCTCAATTTCGTTGGGTAAGTTAATCGAAACACTTGCATCTACTTCATCAGAGCCACTAGTTGCCGTTTCATTCACAATGGTATCCAAAACATTATCTACGATATAGATATCATTACCATTGCCACCATCAAGTACATCCCCACCCAGACCGCCATCCAGGATGTCATTCCCTTCTCCGCCCAACAGAGTATCTGTGCCAGCATTACCAGCTACCACATCATCATCGGCACCACCTGAAACAGAGTCGTTACCATCACCGCCCTCTAGCAAGTCCAAGCCTTCATTGCCCTGTATGAAGTCGTCACCTGCTTCACCCTGAATAAGATCATCACCAATGCCTCCGTACAAACTATCATTGTCTGTGCCACCGAAAATGTCATCATCACCTGCTTCGCCCAGTAAAATATCCGAGCCAGCATTACCATACAAAATATCATCTTCACTACCACCGTAGATAATATCTTTAATATTGCTGCCCTGTATAATGTCATAGCCTGCTTCACCATAAGTAGTTGTACTATTGGTTACATTGAGCGAAAGGATATCATCATTTAGGGTGCCAATATAATTTTTAGCGATTAGGTTGGTTTCGGTTATACCAGGTGTTGCTGCTGGTTTGTTTTTGGCAACAGCATTAGAAGGATTAGCATTTGCATTTTGTAAATTCCACCCAATAACATCCATGGCAATGAGGTCGCTTTTAGTAATGCGATCAAACTGGCCTGGAACTATTTTCCCAACAACACTAACTGGAGCGCTCTTTAAGGGCTGCTTGCCTTCAAAGTTAACCCGTGGATCAGTTCGTGGTAAAATGTCTGGAGACATTAATCCTTGGACTTGCGTAGAAACAGAAACTATATTTCCCTTTCGATCCCTCGTCAAACCACCTGATTGGGTGCCATCAGTAAAGTTAGTAAAGTGACTACCTTGTCTACTGCCAGCACCGGAAGTGAGAAAAGCATCCCGTGTTTTACCTTTATCCAATGATAAATAATAACTTCTCTTACCATCTGCAGAAATGTCATAGGTAGGTTTACTTCCGGCTCTGGAAACGTTGCTGTAGCGAAATAGATCTAATAAAGTAGGAATTTTGCCTGAAGCACCAAATGTATCGACAGTAGATGTAAAGCCAAGAACATGACCTATTTCATGGGTGAGTGCCCCTGCAAAATCCTTAGTGGATTGGTCTAGGTTCCCTTTGCCATCTTCAGTTTTAAGATACCAAGGTTGACCTGTACCAATGTTAATTGTACCGTCTATGACAGGAGGGGAGCTAAACCCCAATCCCAAGGATTTAGCAGTTGCCGAATTAACCGCAATGCTCCCACTACCTGTCGGTAAGTTTTTAGCAGCAACAAGGTCATTAGAAGAACCATTTTGACGCTTGAGAACATTCGTAACATCAGCAAAATTGTAGTTATAAGCGGTGGAGTCAGCATTCATTAAAGCACCAGCTATGGGATTCGACTGCAATTGAATATTAACAGTGACATTATTATTGCTGGTCAATCGACTTTCCCATGCACTGGTAGCAGCTCGAACAGCAGCATTGATCAATTCTCCTGGCTTATAAGCTTGTCCGCTACTATTGACCTTGGGATTATTATATTTGCCAAATACATTATTTTCAATGGCCAGCAAAGCAGCATCAGAGTTGACGATATTAATTTTAAGTGGCATGAGTAGCTCCTAGAAAATTGAATTGATATAAAATCGTAAAACTATTTTGGTTGTCTGATGACGATATTTCCAGATTTATTCAGAAATACATACTCTCCATTTGGAATGGGATTATTGTCAATATGCTTGGGCTTGATGTTCACACGAGCCAAGCCTTCTTTGAAATTTCCAAATTCCACAGTTCCTCCAGGATTTTTATAGGTGTCTTCAGAAAAAATCATCTTTCCTGTCTTGTCAATAACGGCTTGTTTACCGGCATAAGTTACTACCGCAAAACCTTCCGAGAACCCCGCCTTAGTAATTTTCTGGTTCAAAGAGACCCAAGAATACATCACCTGGTCGAATTTGGGCGGAATAACAAATTTGCCTGTCCGATCGATGAAGCCATAGCGATTGGTACGTGCATCACGAGCAGCAGCCAGACCCTCGCGAAAATCACGAATGTTATCAATAGCCATCTGGGGCGGAAAGGTGTACCGACCTTGGCGATCAATACAGCCGATGGCAGCTTGCCCAGTTTTGTCAGTTGTTTGGACGATCGCCAATCCTTCCGAGAAATTTGTAACCTGGTCAAACTTTAAGGCGATCACCAAACGTCCCTGTTGATCGACATAGCCATATTTATTATTTTTCTCTACTGCTAGCAATCCATCACGAAAACCAGAGGGATTATTTACGTGATAACCAAGGTTACTATTATATGTAATGTATGTAAGTTGCTCACAGGATAATTGACGATCTTGGGGGGTTAAAAGCTGTCCCTGCCGATTAATAAACACACACTTCTGCTGATTGTGTTCAACAACTGCGCGCTTTTCCATGAACGGATAAGCTGCATTAATCTGTTTAGGTAGTTTGATCACTGTCCGACCTTGCTGATCGATGTAGCTGAATTTTGTATCGACTTCAACTGGTGCCATTGGTTGTTTGATAGTTCTCATTTTCACTAGTGCTAGCCCCTCATGAAAATCGCCAGCATCATCAAACCGGGGTTTGATAATCACCTTGCCAGTGCGATCGATGTATCCCCATTTCCACCATATTTTATCCTCTCGCCCAGAATCAATGCGCACTGCGGCTAGCCCTTCAGAAAAGTCCCCAGCATGGAAAAAGCGTGGTGGAATGACCTGCTTGCCCATTTTATCGATATACCCAATCAACAACATCTTACGAACAACATCCCCGCCTGGACCTTGTCCTATCGCTCGCCCCAAAGGATCGTCAAAAGCGATAGCAGCCAAACCATCATGGAACTGAGCACTATGAATTCTCCATTTGGCCGTTCTACTCCAAGCCAAAGGGTCTGTCGCCGCCAAAGAAAACTGTGCGACAGCAATCACCAGCACCACTAAAAACGTGATCAGAGCAATTTGACACTGTTTAACATATCGCATGGTAATACACTCTACAATCTCTAGTGTCTAAATATATCATTATGGGCTGAGATGCTCACAAGTCATTTGCCGGAAAAATAGACAGTGGAATTAACATGTGTTATTTTTAATGTGTGTTGTTTTTACTATCCATTTTATGAGAACTAATCCTGGCGGTGGGTTGTCACCAGAAGAAGTGGTAGGGCGCGATGCACTCATCGCCGAGCTGTGGGACAAATTGGAACGTCACGGCGTGATGATGACCGCCGAGCGACGGATGGGTAAAACCAGCGTTTTGAGGAAAATGCTGGCACAGCAGCCACCAGGGATAACAGCATTTTATTGGGACTTGGAGAATATCCGATCGCCCGCAGCTCTGGTGCGGGAGATTTTCAACAAAGTCAGTGAAGATCTTGGCAACAGCCAGAAATGGCAGGGCAAAGTTCAGCAATTGCTCAAAAACTGGGGATTGGGCGGGGAGAAAATTGCTGGAGTCAGCTTACCCAAGCCAGATTTGACTTGGCAACAACATCTGCAAGGCATGGTGCGGGATCTTTCTGCCCAAGTCGCAGATCGAGAACGCTGGTTATTCTTATTTGATGAGTTGCCGCTAGCGATCGATAACATCCGGCAGGATCAAGGAGCTAGCATCGCAATGGAAGTACTCGATACTTTAAGATCGATCCGCCAAGACTATCCCCAAATTCGGATGGTGTACACCGGATCGATCGGTTTGCATCATGTGGTGGCAGAGCTAAGGAAACAAGGATATCGGAACGCGCCCACTAACGATTTACCATCTGTGGAGGTAGAGCCGCTGGCTGAGTATGATGCGTGGAGACTGGCACAGGATCTGTTGATTGGCGAAAAAGTGCAAACTGAGGATCTAGCAGCAGTAAGTCAAGCGATCGCCTCAGCAGTCGATGGCAATGCTTTTTATATTCATCACAGTGTTGCCAGACTCAAAGGAATAGCTCAGCCGATCGATGTCGCCCGAGTAGAAGCAATGCTCCAAGCAGCGGTGCGTCAGTATGATGTTTGGGATCTGGGCTACTTTGAAAAGCGCATTGGTAGCTATTATGGAGAAAATGCCAAGTTGGCACTCTTAGCATTAGACGAACTAGCTCCAGAATCAGCATTAACGATCGGTGACTGGTGGAATCGGGTGAGTATCCAGACACCAGATCTAGATAAAGAAGCTTTTCGCTCGACTCTCAATCTGTTAGAACAAGACCATTATATTTGTCGAAATGACGCTGGAGCCTATCGATTTCGCTTTTCGCTGGTGCAACGCTATTGGCATCAGCAGCGAGGGAATTAGCAGCATGCAAATGATTTCGGCGTTTACGCCCAGCCTGATGTCTCCTCAGGAGCTAGAGACGATCCTCGTGCAGCGGCAGGATTTGGCACAGGAACTCTTTGAGAAAATCCTGCTAAGTGCGACGACTCCAGCCAAACATTATGCCTTGCTGATTGGGATGCGGGGGATGGGGAAGACGCATTTGGTGGCACTGATTTATTATCGGTTGCTGGCGGAACTCACAAAAACCCCAACGCTCAAAGATCAACTCGTGATTGCTTGGCTGCGGGAGGAGGAATGGGGGGTAGATTCCTGGCTGGATTTGGTGAGTCGAATTTTGCGTGCTCTAGCCGTTGCAGAATCTCAGTCTAAATTGCTCCTAGAGGAGTTACGACGGATTTCGATCGAGGATTCGATTGATCGAGCGGCTGCAAATGCGACACGATTGTTGAAGGAAGCAATTGGCGATCGCACCCTATTGCTGATCATGGAAAACCTTGATGATCTGTTTAAAGGCTTAGGAGAAGCGGGTCAGCAACAGTTTCGGTCTTTCTTACAAGCAGAACAGTGCTGCACAATTTTAGCGACTACTCCGGCGTTATTTACTGCGGTACAAAGTCGTACCAAACCATTCTTTGGCTTCTTCAATCCGATTCATCTCGACAGGTTGACTGTGCCAGAAGCGATCGAAATGTTGGGGAAGATTGCCACTTTAGGGGGACAGGAAGATTTGGCGAGTTTCTTACAAACACCCTTGGGGCGGGCGCGGGTGCGAGCGGTGCATCATTTAGCGGGGGGAAATCCACGGGTGTATATGCTGTTTTCGCAATTTATTACGCGGGATGCCTTGGATAATTTGGTGGAGGCGTTTATGAAGATGCTGGACGATTTGACACCTTACTATCAAGCGCGGATGAAGGAGTTATCCAATCAACAGCGGAAGATTGTGGAGTTATTGGTCGATAAGCGACATCCGGTGATGGTGAAGGAGATTGCAGCGGACTGTTTTATCGATGCGGGGACGGCGGCGAGTCAGTTGCGGGAGTTGCGGAAGCTGGGCTATGTGGAAGCAGAGCAGAATGGGCGCGAGTCCTTTTATGAGCTGCGGGAGGTATTGATGCGTCTGTGTTTGGAGGTGAAAAAGCAGCGGGGGCAGTGGGTCGAGATTTTTGTGGAGTTTCTAAAGATTTGGTATCCGCTCTCGGAACGCAAGAACCAGTTGGAGTTGATGCGGGGTACGAGTCAATATATTAAAGATGAACATTTAGAACGGGCGTTGTTGAGCGATGAAGATCCTTGCTTTATCGGTTCGCAGCGTGATTTGCAGCGAGCATTGAAGGAACAGCAACAGTTATTGGCTACCGAGACGTTAGAAGAATTATTTCATAGTAAAAGGCTGACTGAGGAAAATTACCAAGAGCTGTTGGAATTGGTGCGGGCGGATCGATATAGTGAAGCTCAGGAGCTATTATCAAAGATCGTCAGTCCAGAAGATCGATCGGTTGAAAAATCCGAGCCAACCTTTCTGCTGCAACTTTTGGAAGGATTGAAGCTACTAGAAGCCGAGAAAAATATAGAGGCTCTAGAACTGTTTGATACATTTTTGTCCGAGGATGAAAGCGATCCAAATACTTGGCTTTTGCGAGGTATTGCTCTAGATAAATTAGGGAAATATGAAGAAGCGATATCTAGTTATGATCAGGCTATCTCTATTAACCCTGACAACCATCAAGTTTGGAGCTTTAGAGGTATTCCCCTGTATAAATTAGGAAGATATGAAGAGGCGATCGTAACTAGTGATCGGGCGATATCGATTGAACCCGATGACCATGGTGCTTGGTCTTTTAGAGGTATTTCTCTGCGTAAATTAGGAAGATATGAAGAAGCGATTGCTAGTTATGATCAGGCTATTTCTATTAACCCTGATTACTATGGCAGTTGGTATAATCGAGGTATTGTTCTTGATGATTTGGGGAGATATGAAGAAGCGATCGCTAGTTACGATCGGGCGCTCTTGATTAAATCCGATAAATATGAAGCTTGGCATAACAAAGGTCTTGCTTATTTCAAATGGGGTAAGTATGTAGAATCGATCGATTGTTATAACCAAGCGATCTCGATCAAGTCAGATAAATATGATTCCTGGCATGATAGAGGAGTCGTTCAATTTGCCATCGGCAATTACGAAGAGGCTTTTAATTCTTGGCAACAAACTTTCCAAATCATCCATCAACTTACTCCACGCCCCAATGATATCGCTGGACTCATCCAAGAATTCCTCGAACAACTAATCTCTCGTTTCTCGTTACCAAACTCACAACCGCAAATATCCACCTTCCTCACCCAACTCGCCACCATCTATCAACAAGCCCAAGTCCTCCCTGAACTCAGCACCGCCCTGATTGCCACCCTCCCCCAAATCCTCGCTCCCAACATTAGCGACTATACCGCCGACGAATGGTTAGCCCTGTGGCAAAACCTGCTCGGCACCGAACCCGCCCTAGAAATGCCCCTGCGCCTAATGAATGTGGCGATCGCCTATAAAAAACAACCCGCCCAACAAAAACGTCTCTGGCTGGGACTAGCCAAGGAAGAGCGAGAAATCCTCAATGGAGTCTTGGAGTTAGCGGCAATTCCAAATTCTGATTCCTTGTAACAAGCCAGGTTGATGCTGGGGGCTTGCCCCAGGCGCATAACGTTATACGCTCCATCTAAAGATCTTAAAATATCAGAAGAATCTCCGATCGCTGGGTAGCCATTTAAGCCGGGACACCTTGGATACCCCTCACCCCAGCCCTCTCCCACAAGGGGAGAGGGGGCAAGAGACTTCGCTTTGCGCTCCTGCTCCCCTTCTC
>JAYSRP010000347.1:0-4368 GCA_043721015.1 Synechococcales cyanobacterium
CCTTTCGCCGATTCCAGAGCCACTGCGCTATCGGGTAGAGCGTCTCCCCGAAACTGTAGAGCCTGAGATTCACAAAGATCATAAATGGCAAAGAGCTGATCGGTACTTGCCAGAAGGCAACTACTATCGAGAACGTAGTCGTCATAGTAGATTTCGCCGTCATCACCACGGCACCAGAAACGATCCAGGTCGTTACTAAACTTTAAGAGAGCAATAACTTTATTGATTACCCTATTATCACCATTAAAAAAGAGGAGAGAACCGATCTCACCTCTTTTTGACTTTATCCTGTCACGATGGCTCATACTTAAATTAACCTCTTTATGTATGGAACCAGCCAAACTATTTTCAATGAAAAAATCGTATACCTACTCTTGTTCTGGAATTTCGACAAACTATCTGCTAACTTTAACCTGTTGGTAATTAGCAGGACAAATTAGATTGGAGCTTGCACCAGTTCCAACTGAGATTGGTGGAGTTACCAATGCGTTTGCCGATTCAGACTCACATATAACACTATACCAAGTATTGTTATTAGCCGCATTGAAGAAACTTCTAACCCCACTACTGTAGGCTTTTAACTTTGGATCTTTGGGTTCTGCTCCGGCTGACATTTGGTTGACAGCAGCATCATCAGCAATACTGTATTTATATACAGAACTTGATATGTTGTCTACCTTCGTAGAACCTTTAACGACTCCAAGAGCCAGTTCGTCTAGACTAGCTGGATAAATACCAGAGGATTTAGAATCAATCCACAATTGCTGCGAAGTCATAATAGCATTCATATTAGTTCTCGCTTCTAGTTGTTTGGCACTAGCAGTTAAACTCAAGTATGCGGGTAGGCTAATAGCACTGAGGATTCCAATAATAATTACCACTACCAATAATTCTACAAGAGTAAAGCCATCATCAATTTCCTGACGAATAGACCAATCTTTAACAGATATTTTCATTTCAGCATACTCAACAAACAATAAACTTAGTTATACCCAAATAGCGAAAATATCTATCGTCAGCATGTTGAAAAAAAAATCTCAATGATATCCAAAAGAAAACCGAATTTACTCGATTTTCTTTTGGATATCGTTATCTAATGCATGACTGATAGGAACTCAAACTATAAGTTAGCTACCAGAAGTCTTGATGGCTTTTTGTGTTGTAGCACAAGTAACAACTACGTCAGTTGATCCTACGAAAGTAGGATTCGCAGGAGCACTTATCCCAGCATTGAGGGTTTCGCAGACTTCACTGTGCCAAGTTTGAAGACTGGCTGCATTTTCAAATGTAACCACACCACCAGTATAGCCTTTGAGTTTTACATCTTTAGGTTGAGCTGTCAATATCATTCTACCAGTAGCAGGAGTTGTAGCAGTAATATCGTAGGTGAATACGCTGCTGCTTACGCTATCTGTTCCACCAGCACCTTTAACAACACCAAGTGCTAACTCATCGAAAGTAGTTGCAAAGCCAGCTCCTCTTTCAGAAACTCTAATTTGCTGAGCAGAAACAACATTTCTTGCATTTGTTTTACCTTCAGACTGCTTGGAAGAAGCAGTTAGGTTTAAGTAGCTAGGCAATGCGATGGCAGCTAAAATACCGATGATAATTACTACAACCAACAATTCTACCAAGGTAAAACCGCCGTCTACTTTCTTTTTGTTTAGGTGTTGTAATAGTTTAGCTTGTAATTCAGGTCTCATTTTGATTTCTCCGAAGGGGGGTGTTTGATGAACTTAACTTACCCAAGTATTCCATTTACCCATCATCTAATCAGGGGGATTTCAAAAGAAGTATTCGCTTTTGACTGTAGTGCTCATTTCACAAGGTTTCTAGCTTATCCTCGATCTATGCTTTTTTCCTTATATATAGTTTTGGGTAATTCCGCATAACATCAAGAGTATGACTGCACTGACTCGTGCCGTTTAGAATCCAGCTATCAGGTTGTTCTGGTATATTGTGCCTACCCAATTTAAGAATATCCGTGTATTTACTGAAGACGATCAAATGAGAATGAGCTAGATCCGTATTTTCAGGGTATCAGTAGCTAAAGATGAAGAGATACCATAACAGTCATATTGACTTATTAAGGTGCTTATGTCGGTAGTACTATCTGTAGAGACTGTTAATGAGTGTTGGCAAGCCGGTATCGAACAGCTTTTGGCTGGCCAGCCAGAAGAAGCTCAGGTTACTTGGCTTTTGCCATTTATGGATGATGAAGTACAAGTAGATGAAGATCGGCTTAGTCAAAGTTTAATAGATTACTTATCAGGTGCCATAGATTTACAGTTGTCACAGCAAGAGCTACATAACGCCTATGAAATTAGCAAACATCTTTGTTTATTAGTTCCAGATAATGCTAATGCCTTATTCAAGCTATTGAATATATCTATCCAGCTAGAGGAGTTTGAGCTAGCAACACTCAACGACCCTACTTTTATGAGCATAGTTTATCAAGCATCATCTACAGATATTAATCCAGATCTTATATACATATTTATTCAAAAAGTTGCAGACCTACTAACTGAGCAATTTGTGGAAGTCTATATTAATTTTTTGAAGCTCTGGGTAGGAAAAGTTGCAGATACTTATCGCTTGGTTATTGTAATATCATTGCAAGCATTTTGTCTTGGCCAGAGGCTAAATTGTAGCTGGCTGCAAACTCAAATGCTAGAAATATGTTTGGAGTATGCTCCCGAAGAATTGCGATTTACAATTTTGTGTAACTTGGTAGCTAGCACTAGTCAAGAAAAAAACTATGAAAAAGCTATTCTGATTGGCGAAGAATGTGAGAAAATAGGGGAAAACATCGGGGAAGCTGAACACGCTTGTGGTGTCCATCGATTGTTGTCTGCTTTAATGGAAGCTGGAGAGTGGGAACGAATTCCTGAGACCGGAAAGCATTACTTGGAAATTATGCAGACGTTTGTTTCTAACTGTCAACAGCCAATCAAAGATACCAGTATTGCTGGTGCTCCTTATTTTTTGAATTATTTATATGATGATCCAAGGTCTTTATTAGGTTTGCGCAATGCAATCGGAGATTTGTGTTCAGAGGCGGTAAAACTAGAACCAAAAAAAATAGGACTAAATAGTAATTATCAATCCCCACCAAAAACCGGAGTTTTAAGGATTGGATATGTTGCCAGCACATTGGGTAAACATTCTGTTGGTTGGTTGAGTAGATGGCTGTTTAAGTACCATGATCAGTCAAAATTTCAGGTATTTATTTATCATGTTGGCAGAACAGATAATAATTCTTTTAATCGTCAGTTTTTTAAAGATAATATTTACATGACTCATTACTTAGGAACAGATGATGCCGAGATTGCCGATTTGATCCAACGTGATGAAATTGATATTTTGGTGGATTTAGACAGTTTAAGTATGTCTACTACTTATAAAGTGATGTGCCGGAAGCCAGCACCTATTGCAGTAACCTGGTTAGGTTGGGATACATCTGGCTGTCCAGAAATCGATTATTTTATTGCAGACCCGTATGTATTACCACCAGATGCAGAAGAATATTATCGAACTAAAATTTGGCGTTTGCCACAAACTTATATAGCGATCGATGGCTTCGAAGTGGAAGTCCCTACAAAACGTCGTTCAGATTATCAAATCCCAGAAGATTCGATCGTGTACCTTTGTGCCCAAAAAAGCTATAAACACCACCCAGATATTTTGCGTTTGCAGATGCAAATCATTAAACAGGTACCCAACAGCTACTTATTAGTACAGCCTCGTGCTTGCCTAACAAGAGTGATGGAAGGTTATCAAAAACTAGCTCTTGAAGTAGGTATTGAAATGGATCGGCTGCGTTTTATTGAACCAGATGCAGATGAGATGACTCACCGTGCTAATTTACATCTAGCTGATGTGGTGCTAGATACCTTTCCTTACAATGGGGCAACTACTACTTTAGAAACATTATGGATGGCTGTGCCAATAGTGACAAAGGTTGGTGATGGATTTGTCTCTCGGAATAGTTATGCTTTCATGAAAAATGTTGGTATTACAGAAGGTATTGCTTATAGCAATGAGGAATACATAGATTGGGGTGTTAAGTTAGGGATTGATCAAGTATTGCGCCAACAAATTATTGGCAAATTATTACATTCTCGAAAAACAGCACCTTTATGGAATGCTCGCAATTTCACCCAAGAAATGGAGCAAGCTTATCGACAGATGTGGGAAATCTATCAACAGAGCCAACAACGTGTAAATACTGAGGACGATTTGACCACAGTGAGCTAGATCAGTATTTTCTCGGTATTTATAGATGTATTTGACAAATTATAATTACCGAAAATGTATAAATATGATTGAAATCTGCTTAGAACAATTTATAAATCAAGGTGCTTATGC
>JAYSRP010000348.1:0-4343 GCA_043721015.1 Synechococcales cyanobacterium
AACTATGCTCAAGTTAGTCAACAATTATTGGGTGTAGCGGGCTGGCAAACACAATATCGTCTTACTTTAGAACTCCATGAAACATTGGCAGAAACTGCTTTGCTGCGGGGAGATCTGGAAAATGTGCAGGCATTAGTAGAGGTGATATTAGAGCGGAGCAAAAACACCCTCGATCGGCTAAAAGCCTATGAGATCATTATTCAATTTCACACCATTCAAAAGCAATATCAACAGGCAATTGCCCGTGGTTTAGAAATTCTCCAGCAACTAGGCATTAAATTAACTCTTCGACCACATCGTTTAGTGCTGATCAAAGAGCTAATGAAAACCAAGATTGCCCTCAGGGGTCAATCGCAGGAACAGTTACTGAGTTTAGCTGATATGATAATTCCTGAGAAGTTGGCAGCACTTCGCATCATCGATTCGTTACAAATGACTGCTTATCTCGACTCACCAAAGTTGATGGTATTACTAGCCACTGCCGGAATCCAGATCACCTTACAATATGGCAATACCCCATGGGCAGCTAGTTTTTATGGGCACTACTGTATGATTCTTTCTAGTTTAGGCAAACTGGAGCAGAGTTATCAAATTGGGAAATTAGCGGTGCTGTTAGCCGATCGCTATGGAGATTTATTTATTACGGCTAAAGTCAAAGTAATCATTCCTTGGTTCTCTCAGCCCTGGCAAGAAAATTTACGCAGTAGCATTCCAGTAATGGATGAAGGTACTAAAGCCGCGATCGATAGTGGCAATCTCACCTTTATGGGCATCAGCACCGGCATGTCGATGCTCACTAGGTTCTTTGCTGGCATTTCTTTAGATGAAATAGGCGATCGAATGACTAATTTACAATCAGTCATGGTGCAGTCTAAAGATGAATCTAGTCAACAGTACTTTGATCTTTTACTCCAAACAGTTCAGCGGCTCCGAGGAAAAGCACCTGCACTTGCTACACTGAATGAGATTAGCAGTAACACTAATTCGTTTTTATCTACCATGTATGGCTTCAGAACTTCTGTCGCATATCTATTGCAAGATATCTCCACTGCTCTGAGTTCTGCCGATGAGCAGCTTCGCTATGAATCGGTGGAAACCTCTGGTATGACCAAGATTCATATTTGGATGTTCGATGCTCTCACTCGGTTAGCTGCTTATCCGGCTAGTGATGCCATAGTTAAAAAACAACTGTTGAAACAAGTTGCCGTCAATCAAGATAATCTACTGACCAGAGCAAAGTTAATGCCTGGTAACTTTCAGCATAAATGCGACCTGATCGAAGCTGAAAAATGTCGAGTATTAGCCAAGCCCACACTAGCAATAGATTTATATGATCGATCAATTGCTGGAGCTAAAGCTCATAAGTATCTCCAAGAAGAAGCTCTCGGCAACGAGCTAGCCGCAAAATTTTATTTAGCATGGGGTAAGGAAAAAATTGCTGCCATTTACTTACAAGAAGCTTATCATTGCTATGCTCGTTGGGGTGCTCAAGCCAAAATCGACGAATTAGAACTGTATTATCCTGAACTATTGGCCCCAATTATCCAGCCTCAGCGACCATTAGTTAGCGACCTTTCTACACTAGCAACAATTAGCCAAGCTTTTACCACAAAAATTACGAGCAATAGCCAGGGCATAAACACCTTTGACTTGGCTGCTGTAATTCAATCGACTCAAGCTTTATCGGGTATCATTGATCTGTCAGCTCTGATTGACCAACTCTGTCAAATACTTTTGAAAAATTCTGGGGCAGAAATTTGTATTCCGATCCTTCTTGACCATCAAAACGGCTGGCAAGTGTATGGCACTGATCCCAATATTTCTGCTGATCGATCGAGCACAGTTAAGAAAACATTTCAACTAATTCATACTCCTTTAGAAGAATGTAGCTATTTGCCACTAAAACTAATCAACCAAGCTCGACATTCTGGCCAAACCATAATTTTGGTTCAAGGTAAAGAGATGCTGCTAGATGATGAATACTTACATCACTATCAGCCCCAAAGTGCCATGTGCTTACCTTTGATTAACCAAGGAGAACTAAAGGGACTAATTTATTTAGAAAATCGTCACACGGCTGGAGTATTTAGCTTCGATCAACAAACTGTGCTAGAACTGATTGCTACTCAAGCTGTCATTATCTTGCAGAATGCTCAACTTTATGAATCATTAACACAAAGATCGATCGAAATCGAGAACTCTATACGAGAAAATCAGCGGCGAGAATCTGCTCTCAGAGCAATCGTGGAAGGAACTGCTGGTAAAACTGGCGCAGATTTCTACCAAGCTTGCACCAAGTACTTAGCTGAAATATTTGAAGTTCGCTATACATTCCTCACCAAGCTTCTAGATCAATCCCTTACCAAATCACAGATGATCTCACTTTGGACAGGTGGAGAACTTATCGAACCTTACGAAATGGACTTAGCCGGGACACCTTGCCTTTCAACTTATCAGAATTCTTGGGGGATTTTTCCTTCAAACTTACAATCTCATTTTCCTACAGCGACAGCTCTAGCTAGTTTAGGAGGTGAAAGTTATATAAGCGTAGTAATTCGAGACTTTGATGGAAATAATATTGGCAATTTAGGAGTTATCGATACTAAGCCTTTGCCTGAAGATATTTCCACTCTCCAATTCATTCTGCAACTCTTCGCTAATCGGGTAGCTACTGAAATGAAGCGTCAAACCGATGAAGATAAAATTAAAAACACTAATTATCATTTAGAGCTAACTAATCAAGAGCTTCTTCATGCCACCCGTCTCAAGGACGAGTTTTTGGCGACTATGAGCCACGAACTACGCACGCCACTCAACGCTATTATTGGTATGTCGGAAGGCTTACAAGAAGAAGTTTTTGGGCCTCTAAATGAAGATCAGCTTAGGTGGATTGGCATGACTGAAACTAGTGGTAGGCACTTACTATCACTAATTAACGATATTTTAGATGTCTCTAAAATTGCAGCAGGCAAATTAGAACTCGATATTAGACCGGTGCATTTGCTTAATTTATGTGACTCCAGTATTGAGTTTGTGCAACAACAAGCTGCCAGCAAACAAATCACTATCCAGTCTGAAATACTGGTAGATCTGGTTGAAATTAATGTTGATGAACGTCGAATTCGACAAGTTCTGATCAATTTGTTGGGCAACGCCGTCAAATTCACACCAATGAATGGTTATATTAGTCTGCGCGTTTTATTTCAAAACCATGATCAGAAAAACTTATGTTTTGAAGTTTCAGATACTGGTATTGGCATTACAGCAGCAGATCAGGCAAAACTATTTCAACCATTTATTCAAATCGATAGCAAATTCAACCGGCAGTATGCTGGCACTGGATTAGGTCTAGCCATAGTCAAACAAGTAGTAGAACTGCATGAAGGGACTGTGAGTCTTCGCAGCCAAGTCGGTCAGGGTAGTTGTTTCACGATACATCTGCCGCCAGCATGTTGGTAGATGTGTCATGAAAGTGGCGCTATTAAAGTAATTTACTATTGGCAGCGACGGTTGCTACCCCTGAATGTTTAACGAAAACCAAATTTGCGTAGAATCTTTTTTTCTTTAGTAGCCAGTTCCGAAAACTTTACTTTCTCTTTAGCGGTGAGTTTCCAGTTAACCTTCCGAGGGCTAAATTCTCCCGAATTCCATTCTACTACGGGCTTTTCATTCCGAAAACCCACCCCGCCCGTTCCTTCCCAGAGCGAGATCTGTACCAACTGGCCTTTCTTAAAAGAGCTGATTCCGATCGGGGTGCCCTCAGCGCTAGTTCTCATATAAACCGGCGAACTATTCACAACACACAGTTCATACGTGAGCTTGGCTCCTCCTTCAGTTGCTTCCAGCTTTTTCTCCTGACAGTTTTCTGGTGTTTTTCTTTCAAACTCAGCAGCTTGAGTTTTGATAAAGTTATCATAACTATCAGCCAGTGCGGCCAATGGTGTGACCAAAGTGAATCCAAAGGCGATCGAAGCAGCAAGTATTTTCCACATATATATATATTGAGCGTTAAACAAGGTAAGAAGCCGAGTTGATCCTACCATTGAGACCAAAAATATGTCAGCAAATTGAAAAGTTCCTTAACTCCATAGCGTATGACTAACCAGGATTCTCGGGATTTTCCTTGTCAAAATCTAAATAGAAACGATATTAACTATAAGCAAAACTGATGAGAGTGATACTTTCTGCGCATGACGGTTTCCTTTACATTTCTTAAAATTGCCTCTAAGGTAGAGACATACAAACAAAACCGTTTCGCAAGAAACACATTCATACCGGAATATTACAATGACAACTATCTTACAGCAGCGCGAAAGCGCCAATGTATGGGATCGCTTCTGCGG
>JAYSRP010000349.1:0-24724 GCA_043721015.1 Synechococcales cyanobacterium
CGCTGAAACCCGCATTCCACCGTTACTAGGCAGGTAAATCGAAGAGGCTGAAAGCCTTGTCCTACCGTTGTCGTTAAAAAAGTGTCCGGAGTATTGTTGTATGAAACAAAGTTAAACCCACAATTTTTAGAGCTTAAGCACTAACAAGCCTGCGAACTGATAGCCGATCGCTAACTTGAAGCATTTCAATGCCATCAATAGGTAAAGTTACCACACCTACAAACAGTCCCGTCACCGTATATATTTCTAAAATACAACCTTCCTGACCGTCAACATCCACTACATAATCATTCAAAAAAGCAACATCACCCTTAGCAACATTACATTCTGGAAAATCACGACTAACAATCACTTCTTGGAATAAATCTGGTTTCATTTTAAACCTCCTAATCAGGAATCAACGTTACAAAGCTAAACTGCAAACCTACTGATTGGTGTAGCCAAATAGTCACCACACCCAAATTATATCCATTCACCCCTTTCAATACCCCCGTAACTTCATAGAACGTTCCAAAGCGATCAGTTCTATCTTCTACAGCATCATTCTCGGCAATTAATTCCCGAATCGCTGACTCCAAACCTTCTGGATTATTTTGAGTAAATCCTCCTTGCAGTAAAAACTTGGACTTATCATTACGAGGCTGTGCAACCAAAAGATATTTAGTGATCTTAAGCTCCGGGATGATCGCATCTATCGGTATTTTCACATTGATTTTAATGAAATTACAATTATTTTAGCATTACATCCAAATCCTTCATCCCCTGCTGAATTTGTACCTCCAGCTCTGCCAAAATCTTTAAAATATCCCTTGGTGGCACATGCTCCACCTCTTCATGGATCACCTCCTTATAGCGATTAAGACTCAGATCATAAAAATTCTAGGCTATTATAGTCTCTCTAATACCAGTGATTTCATCGATCGCCGCCAAAGATCGATCCCGATAAGCTCCATAGCGCTCTGGCTTACCCTTGATCTTGACCGGCAGCTCTGGCAAGATCCCAAAATTGGGCGGCATGGGCTGAAAATATTTGGGAGCCGCCGAGCTAATGAATTCAAACAGCGAACCCATCATGGAATGAGCCGAAATAGTCAGAGCCTCTTGCCCCAAAGCTAATCTGGCCGCATTAGTTCCTGCCAACCAGCCCCCTGCCGCTGCCGCTGTGTAACCTTCAGTACCAGTAATTTGTCCTGCTGCTAGTAGAGTAGGACGACTTCTAAATTGCAGTGAAGGATTCAACAGATTTGGTGAATTAATAAAAGTGTTGCGGTGCATCACACCCAAGCGCACAAACTCAGCATTTTCTAAGCCAGGAATCAACCTAAAAATTCGCTTCTGTTCACCCCAGCGCAAATTAGTCTGGAAACCCACCATATTCCACAGTTGCCCAGCCTTGTCTTCTTGGCGAAGCTGCACCACTGCGTAGGGGCGCAAGATCTGGTTTTCTGGGGCACGAAAGTCACCGTGGCGACTATCAAATAAACCCACCGGTTTAAGCGGACCATAGCGCATAGTTTCTTCGCCTCGCTGGGCAAGTTCTTCGATCGGCAAACAAGCTTCAAAGAACTTGGCTGTCTCTCGATCGAAATCTTTCAACTCTGCCTGTTCAGCATTCTTCAACTCATTCCAAAAATGCACATACTGCTCCTTGTTCATGGGGCAGTTCAAATAAGCCGCTTCGCCTTTGTCATAGCGAGAAGCAAAAAAAGCTTTGGTTTGATCGATCGAGTCTCCCACAATAATTGGGCTAGCCGCATCAAAGAAGCTCAAATATTCCATGCCAGTAATGGTTTGAATATCGGCAGCTAGCTCGGGAGTAGTAAGCGGACCAGTGGCCAAAACCACAATGCCATCTTTAGGGATTTCGGGCAGCATTTCTCGCTTTAGTTCAATGAGCGGATGCTGATCGAGAGTTTGGGTGAGGTCTTGGCTGAAGCGACCTCGATCGACTGCTAAGGCTCCCCCGGCGGGCACGGCGTGCTGGTCAGCTTTGCTGATAACGATCGAACCCAAGCGACGCAGTTCTTCATGGAGTAATCCGGCGGCTCGATCGGTGGCCTGGGCACCAAAAGAGTTACTGCACACTAGTTCGGCCAATTCTTCACTGTGGTGAGCAGGGCTGGTGCGGGTGGGACGCATTTCATAGAGGGTCACGGGTACTCCAGCTTGGGCTATCTGCCAAGCTGCTTCGGTGCCCGCTATTCCGCCGCCAATTACTGTAACTCGCATGTTCTGTCCTGGTTTCATCTACTTCATTTTAACCCAGTAGCAGTTTCAGCCCATATAATTTTTGATGTTAGAATCACTTAATATTTCTACTTAATTTGCTAGAATTTTTCTGTTGTGGTATATTACTTAGTATTTCGATCGCTAAACTCTCTCTCGGGAAAAGAAGCATGAGCGCATCAAACCCTAGCGGATTAATTCCAGAAATTGCTAAATTTATTGAAACTAAAGTCAAGCCAGTTATTAGATTTATCGTTCATTTAAGAGTTCCGACAACGATCGCGGTAGCCGCATACCTTGCTTTCGCCGGATTTGGCCAAACACAAACCCTTGAAGTGTATCGATCGATCGCTTTAGATGAAAATTCATTCCAGGCTATCTTAGCTACATTTTTTGTAGCGATACTTACAATCTTTGCTTGGTACACCGCTCGCTTTTTTGAGCTTCAGCACACTGTTTCTTTGCTGAAGCAATATAAATCAATCTTACGTGAGATCGAGAAAATCAACCGGTTGCCCAGACTTTCTGTCGATTCTAATATTAGAGATGAAGCACTAGATGCTTCTCAAAAAATCCCTGATAGTGACAAAGTTCAGAAATGGTGGGGTGAATGGATACCCAGACTATTAGGTATCACTCCTTTACTAGGCTTATTTCGTGGAGTTTGGTCAGCTCAATCAACGCTAAAATATCATAATATTTTCTTGTGGATTTGGTTGATTTATATCCTTGTACTCTCAATTACTATATTGTATTTATTTGTCAATCGAGTTGAGTTAGCTAATCGTTCAAAATATCTACAAATGATAGTTTCCACAACTGGTGTGGGTTTATTCGATCCGATATTTGAAATTGTATTTGTGAATATTGCTTGCAGCATTTTCAGTGTATTTTCTTTACCATTAATTACCGCTGCGACAGGTTCTCAAGTAACTCTCGGCATGTTCTTTGTTCTCCTGGTGACAATCCTATTCAACATATTTCTTTATTTTTGGCACAAGTCACAAATAAAAAATATACAGATTGCTGGCATCTGCTCAGTATTAATCTCCTTTTTGTTTCTTTTTATACCATCAGCAACTGCAATGCCTAGCCTGGTTGGATCGATTGGAGTAGTTGCTATTTCGTTAACTATCCTGGTCGTTGCTTTTTCAACCATTTTCAGTTGGGGAAATAAAAACAATATTCCTGCTCTCACTATTCTAATCATTTTGGTTTTACTTTCTAGCTTTTTTGGTTGGAATGATAATCATCGATTTCGGCAATTCACCAAAACAAACAGCCAAATCCCTTCTTTAGAAAGTAGCTTTCAAAAGTGGTTAGCCAGTAGGAAAGATCTTGACAAATATACAGAAAAGCCTTATCCTATATATGTCGCATCGGCTCAGGGCGGCGGAGTTTTTGCTGCTTACCATGCAGCAACAGCCTTTACAAAATTGACTGAGTATATTCCTGATTTCCCTCAACATATTTTTGCCATTAGTGGTGTTTCTGGTGGTAGTTTAGGTTCAGCAACTTTTACCAGTTTGGTAAAGGAAAGTGATAGTAAATACCAAGATATTAGCATAAAAGCTCATCAAATATTCAACCAAGATTTACTCTCTCCGTTACTAGCAATGGGTTTGTTTCCAGACTTTATTCAAAAGTTTTTCCCCTGGCCTGCTATTTATGATTGGGATAGAGCGGCTGGATTAGAAATTGCTTTTGAAAATGCCTGGGATCAGAACATTCCCAGTAAGTCAAACCCCTTGAAGCAGTCTTTTTATAAACATTGGCAGCCAGAAGGTATTGCCCCTGCCCTTGTTCTTAATACAACAGTTGTAGAAAGTGGTGAACGATTATTAATCAGTCCTTTTAAAATTTTATTGCCCACAAAAGAAAATATCACTCTTGATGAAGATACTCTAGATTTGAGATTAAGTACGGCGGCTGTCCTCAGTGCCAGGTTTCCTTACGTTACCCCAGTTGGTTGGTATCAGCACGGCAAAGATGGCCAAAAATCGCGTTTATCTGATGGAGGCTATTTTGATAACTCCGGCATTCCTACTGCCATCGATATTGGTCGAACATTGCAGCAAATAGATGGATATGGCAAAAAATTTGAAATTATTTACTTAGCACTTGTTGGTCAACCTATGGATGAATCGACCAACATAGATTCACCAAAATCTTCCAATACTATCGAGGAAATTATGTCGCCCATTCAAGCTTTATTTAATGCACGGGAAGCTCGCAGTCGTAGCGCTGTTGAGCTATCAACTTATACGATCAATGATCGGATAAATGATCCATTTAAACTGAAGTTTAGAACTCTGATGCTCCAAAAAACAGATAACGGTGTCACCCTGCCGTTAGGTTGGCTCATCTCTTCTCGATTGAAAAAGTTTATAGCTGAACAAACACCAGCACCAAGCAAATGTAACATCGAAGAATTTAATAAAGCCTTTAACGCTACAAATGTCATGGATGTTTATAATCACAATAGCTGTATAGCTAAGTCCATTAAAGATGATTTAAGGTAATTAGTCACCGCAACAAGCAGGACTTAATGAAATGAAGATAGATGTCTATAAAATGCCGGTACGATTGTCCGGCTCCCAATTTCCTCTAAAATAACGTATTTTTAGTTGTTCTTGACAGATACCAATTTATAATAGCCCTCTGCCTAAGGCTTTCCGTTTCAAAACCAGTACACGAGGTCTTTTTCCGCTCTGTAATTTAAACTTCAAACCCGCACGGAAAATTTCTGGCATGTAATATCCAGCAATATCATCTTCTCGATCTTCATAAATCACGCCTATATCTTCCAACATTTTGATTGTTGTTTGATCTAAGCCTAAATCTTCTGATTTAAATGGTATCTGCTTTTGTTCTTGTGTATAGTTAGCAATGCCATCTACCCATCTTTTGAAATCAGGATATTCCTCTTTTGCTTCACCAACTTTCTTCTCGCTGCATGGTTCTAACGAACTTCGAATAGCCTGAGGTGGCAAAAGACGATCAGACCATCTTTCAAACAGAAGCTGATTTGACTTTTTTACAGTCAAATCAGCAGCATTAAAAAGTAATCGAACAATATCTCTGGCTTGTAGTCTGCCTTTGAAATCTGTTAATGCTGCAAATATCCAGCTAGCTGTCCGAGCCTCTCTATTACCTCCTAGTTTTTCACCCCATAGCTTCTTAAGTTCAGAAACTAATTCTTCTCTACCCAGACTATCTATCCTGTTCTCTGTCGCTCCAATTATCTTTGCCTGACTACACATCCAATAAACTAATTTCAAGAATGAGTCCACATCCCATGATAAATCATAAGAGCTATAAAGGCTTTCAAATTGATCTGCATTTTGAGTGATAGAATGCCTTAAAAAATCTCGTCTTAAAAGAATTATCAAGCCCAGATTTGCTTGTCGAATTTCAGATAATTTATTAGGAAGATTAATCAAAGATCTTAGAGCAAGCTTTTGTTTTTCATTAGATGCTGCGTCTTGGAAAATATCTTCTAGCCCATCAAACAAATAAACAATATGAATAAATTTACTTTTTAAATAACTGTTTATTTCTTGCATACTTACAGAGGGTTTTTCTACTGAGATCAAACCAAGAGATCTAGCAATTTCATTAATCCAAAACCCAGTCCATTGCAATTCTGTTAATTGCTGCGCCAAGGCTTGTTGTATTCTTTCTTCATAATCAGAATGAAAAAATTCGGGAGTACTTTCTCCTAGTATAGCTTTAACCTCCCCTCTAGCCCTACTAACAATTATTTTAGCATTGTCTTGCAAATTCTTCGACTGCAAAAATGGAAAAATATGAGCATTTAATTCAGATTCCTCTCCCAAGGCAACTTGAAGGAAATTTTTCCAAGATTTTAGTCTTGATAGTTGAACATATATGAATGTTTTCCCAGAACCTTTTGCCCCAATTGAAACTACTCTAGGCAGTTCAGCTTGAAAGTTATTTGCTAGATTTTGCAGTGCTTTTGTTACTAATATTTTTTCTCCCGCCCCACTTTCTGCAAACTCATATTGTTGACAAATGGCTCTAAATTTGCGGACTTCATCAAGGGATTCTGATAATTCGCTAGAATCTAATTTAATTTCAGTTAAGTTGTTCAAATCTTTTAGTTGAGATATTGCCCATTCTTTAGCAATTCTAGTGATCGATGTAGGTGCTAGCTTTAATCTAGCCTCATCCCAACTGTTAACATAAAGAAGTTCTTGAGAAAAATCAGTCTCTTTGATTTCTAGACGTTTCGAGTAAATACTAGAATCTTCTGAGCTGGTAGCAGGCGTGTATGCAGTTCTAAATTTAACCAGGGCATTCTCAAATGCCGGAAGAACTTTTAGCTCTGGTGTCAAAAAACTGACGATGATAGATGGATCAAAATATTCGCTATTATCAACATTTTCCTCAGAAGGTGCTACTCGACTTATTTGTTCTAAGACAAGACTTGATCCCGCAACCGATTGTTCTGTTGCTGTGGTAACAAAAAAACGTTGGATTCTTGGATCGAAAATGAGTGGACTAGAAATCTCACTAAGCCCTGCTCGTAGATCAACTAGTACATAGTCTGCTTTCAAAGCTTTTCCTAGTTGGTGAATGGCATCACCAAAAGTCCACCCATCTCCAGGACTGCGAGCTAAGTGTTCGGGCAAAACTGGAGTGTCTAGTAACTGTTCATCCTTTAAGCAAGCAGGTAAAAAATAAAATGTAGATTTACCTTCATTCTTCGGTGTTTTTTTGATCTCTTTTACAAACAGCTCTAGGGTCTGTTCGATCGGTAACGATGAATAGTGGTAAGCCTCTAAAAAATTAATAAAAGAAACTGCTGGCTGTTGCTTTTCTGATCGATCCCAATAGGTCAACCCAGGAGCCTCCAAATCTGCATCAATCACTAAAACAGTTATTGGTTTTTCGATTTCTTTTGCATACTCTAACAAAGCAAATAGGTGAGCAGCTAAATGCAGGGTTCTTCCTACACCTCCTTTAAATGAGTAGAAAGCAATTAACGATGGTGGAGTCGTGTAAGACCTTGGTAAATGAAGATTATTAGAACTGCCAACACCTTCAGCAGAATTATCATTAATATAAGCAATCTCTTGCCAAAAAGGTCTAACATTTATTGGAGTATCGGTATCTAATGCTTCTACTGAAAATTCCACAGACAGAACTGAATCGCCCAGATCTAATTGAATAATTTGATGTTCATTTTGATACCATTCACCAAACCACTCCTGAAGCATAGATTCAGCAGTACTTTGATCTGCAATATTACTCAAACTAATGTCTAGAGCATCTGAGAAACAATTGATGGCAGTAATTCCTTGTGGCAGTTGACTACCATAAAAAGTTTTCTGGCGAATTAATCTTCTAACATCTAGCCAAGTAAATAACTTCATTTTTATACTAGCTCCCTTTTAATCCAATCTGATATTTTATCTAGGTATGCTTCGAGGTCTTTATCTGTCAAACTCACAGGTTGATTATTTATATTAATCATGGATATAATTTTCCCACCATAACGCCATGCCTGATTTATCTTGCCAGGATCTAACTTTCTTTCCCGCTTAGAACCTTTGTCGTTAATGGCATTCATATTGAACTGACAAGGCAATTTAAGAATTTGTCCAGCCCCTAATGTATCTAAAAGATGATTAAGGTTATGCTGAGCTTCACCAATCTCGATACAGTGGCTCGTGCAATTTGCAGCATTCCTTTTCATCAAAACTGCTTTTAGACCACACTCAACCGCATAAAAAAGGAGTAGCCGATGGGTGTTACTGCGCATTGCTACCTGAGAAGCTTTTAGGTTCTCCTTCCAAGCTCTTTGCATTTCTCGATCGGTAAATGGTACTCCTGCCATACATTGTATCTTGTAAAATAAGATTTGCTGATAGCCTTCGAGATTACCATAGAAAAGCTGTAGTGGCCATAATAAAAATCCTGCCCGAAAGCAGGATTGGCTCAAATATTCAATTAAAATTCTAGTTAGAATTATTTTTGCTCAAAGAGCTGTAATAGATCTTAGTGCCAGTATCTGGAACAAAGTGACAGTTTTTGACACCAGCCCAAAAAGCATCCCAAACTGAGAGCTTCGATACCCGAAAATGCTCACCCATTACTGGTTTTATCGCATCAGTGGCCTCTTTGAGGTGATAGTGAGGAACACTCAAAAAGATGTGATGCAAGACGTGGGTACCAATATCGTGATGGATATTGTTCAAGAAACCATAATCTACATCAACTGTAGAAATCGCTCCTTTCAAGAAATACCAGTCTTCACCGCGATACCAAGGCACTTCATCATGAGTGTGGTGTAAGAAAGTTACCAAATCTAACCACATCACAAAAATGATGTAGGGGACTAAGTAGAACTTCACTAGCCACAAAAAGCCCCAGGTAAAAGTCCCGGCTGCTAATAGCGTGATCATGCCCGACCACCAGATGGTGCTGGTAAGAATATCTTTGCGCTCTGAAGGTCTAAACAGAGGGCTATCTGGATGGAAGTGAGAACCAGATTCCCGTTCAGGCGATCGGCGAAACAAATACAGCGGATAGACAAATAGCAGAGCCAAGTCAAAGCGTAAAAACTTCTCTAGCTTGCCCATACCGTTGTAAGTGCTTTCCTTCACCGGATACCAGCTCTCATCTTTATCGGCGTTGCCGGTATTTTTGTGATGAGTGCGGTGGCTAATGCGCCAACCGTGGAAAGGCACCAAAATAAAACTGTGGGAAATATGGCCAATTAGGTTGTTCAGCCACTTCATGCGGGAGAAAGAGCCATGACCGCAATCGTGGCCAACCACAAACAAAGCCCAGAACATGGTGCCCTGCGCCAGCCAAAAGATTGGATAAAAATACCAAGAGTCAAGCTTATAAGCCAAAGCATATAGACCAGCAACGATCGCCACATCTCGGAAAAAATAACTCAAAGAGCGTCCCGCAGAAGGCTCAAAGCAGTGCGCAGGAATTGCTGCGCGGACATCTTGCAATGTAAAAGGGAGAGTTTCCCGCTGCAAAGCAGGGGCACCAGAAGGTTCGGGTTTAGTAAGGGACTGCACTTAATGTTTTCGTAAAGATTAGTTAACACCTCTGGCATTATCAAACACCCTAGAGCTTTTGGCAACATCAGAGATCTTAGAGATGCCACGACATATCTTAGAATCAAGCTAAACCATTGATTCTTTTACTCCCCCACCTCACCATGACAGAATCAACTCCTGAAGTCCCATTACCTACCCCCTTACGCTGCCTGACCGGCTCGGCGATCGCTGGGGTGATGTCTTTTATGATGTATTTGCTCACCAGCAAAATTGCGATATCTTTTGCCCGCACGCCAGTTAGCAACAAAAGCCAAGCGGCGGTAAATATCTCGATCGCCGTGCGGACTCTGGTCACTGGCATGACAGCTTTGGGCATGAGTGTGTTTGGCATCGTTAGTTTGGGATTAATAGTCTTGGCAGTAAAAGTTGCCTTTAGCAAAGATCAGCCGAGTAAATCGGCTTGAGACATCTCTTCTAAACAATTACCCTCTTCAATCACCACCAATATTAGTGGAAAACTTTGTTGCTAGCCCGATTACCTCAGTAGATCGTCGATCGACCAGTAGATCTGCCGAATCAACCATTGTTGGCCAATTGCTAGAAGTTGGCCAAGCGCTTTCTGGTAGCCATAATTTGGCGGAATTACTGGAAATGATTTTAACCAGCAGTCGCCACATTACAGCCAGCGATGCTGGCAGCGTTTACTTGGTCGATCGATCCAAAGACACCGCCGAATTAATCTTTAAAGTCGCCCAAAATGACTCCCTGCCGATCACTTCTTTTCAAGAATCGCGGATTTCGTTGACGACCCAAAGCTTAGCGGGCTATGTGGCTACCACTGGTCAAAGCTTGAATATTGCCGATGCCTATGATTTAGACCCAGCCTTGCCTTACCGCATTGATCCCAGCTTTGATCGAGATTTTGGTTATCGAACTGTCTCGGTGTTGGTGTTACCGATGACCAACCAAGAAGGCGAGACGATCGGCGTGCTACAGCTAATCAATCGCAAGCAGCATCCTGGCAACATCATCTCTCAAGCTAATGCGATCGCTGCTACCCAAAGTTACTCGACTTGGGAAGAACAAATTATTACGGCGTTGGCTTCCCAAGCGGCTATTTCGATCGAGCGCAATCACCTGCAAGAAAGCATCGAAGAACTGTTTGCCGGGTTTATTCGTGCCGCTGTCCAAGTCATTGAATCGCGTGATCCGCCTACTGCCGGACATTCTGAGCGAGTCGCTGATCTGACCGTGGGTTTAGCCCAAGCTACTCACAATGTTGGCACCGGGAACCTTGGCTCGATCTTTTTCACCGATCGACAGTTCCAAGAAATTCGCTACGCTTCTCTGCTGCACGATTTTGGCAAAGTTGGGGTGCCAGAAGCCATTTTGGGCAAAGAACGCAAACTTTATCCGGCGCAGTTACAGTCGATCGAACAGCGGCTGTCAATTCTGCAAAGCCAGTGGCAATTAAGCTGCGCCCAAACTAAGTTCCAGATTGGGATTTCCCACCAAGCCAGCAACGACTGTCCGCACTGTCATCATCAGCAGCGTTTAGATGTGGAGTTGCAGGCTAAGCTCGATCGGCTCCATCGACATTGGCAGCTAGTAAAAAGACTAGATGACCCCCAGGTGAATTTTGTCCCTGGCTTGCTGGACAGCATCGAATCTATTAGCCACGATCTACAAGAGCTATCGCAATGGCAGTACATCGATCTTCAAGGCCATTCCCAGCCCATTTTGACAACGGCGGAGATTGAGCAACTTATGATTCCACGGGGCAGCCTAACTTTGGCTGAACGCCAGCAGATCGAAGCCCATGTGGTGCATACCTATGATTTTCTCAAGCAGATTCCTTGGACAAAGCATCTGCAAAATGTGCCTGCTATTGCTGGTGCCCATCACGAAAAGCTAAATGGCAGTGGTTATCCCAGGGGAGTGAAGGCGGTGGATATTCCGATCCAGTCGCAAATGATGGCGATCGCCGATATTTATGATGCTTTGACCGCCAACGATCGACCCTATAAGCCGAAGTTTTCGATCGATCGCAGTCTATCAATCCTGCGTCAAGAAGCCGAATCTCACAAAATTAATGCCGATTTGCTGGATCTTTTTGAGCAGCAACAGATCTATCAAATAGTCGGTCATTCTTTGTAGTGAGATAGAATCAGAGAAGTATGAAAAATAGAAACTATGGATCTAGAAAAAGATCGGGTTTGTGCTTCTAGTATTTCAAAGTGTAATTCTGGGGGTAAAAGTTCTGAAAACGTCCCAGAATATCAAAAGAATACTTCTGAACACTTGGTCCAGTGGCCACCAGTTTTACAGAATCGATCGCATCAGGCTGCCCCGAATACCACTGAGCCGCCACTCGCCGAATCGCCGTATATAAGTCACCACTGCTGGCTTTAATTCCTCGAAAATAATACTGCAACAGCTTTTGCCGAATCACATAATACTGAATATCTCGACTAGCCAAAAACTGTTCTGGCGAAACCTCCCGACCAAAAGTTTCTGTAGTCCATTCGGGTAAATTGCTGGGCAGCACCTGACCCATGCCCAAAGCACCGCTCACTGGATGTTTGAGAGAATGATTGCCACTGCTTTCTTGACTGACGATCGATGAAACCAAAGCATTCAAAATTCCTTCAGTGGTAGCATCAATTCTGATATCTCTGGGCTTGAGAACTACGCTATTAGGTGAAACTTGGGGCAGTGGCAGCACCGAGTTAGAAGTAGATTTACCGGGCAATTTAGCTGGCGGCAAACTAGCTACAGATGGTGAAGGCTTAGGCGGAGAACTAGCAATGCTCGGCGAAGCTGGCGCACTGGGGCTGTCATTGATGGGAGCTGAACTGCTAGGAATGCTGCTAGGTGACTGAGAGAGGGTTGTAGTTGTGGGAGTGGCGGTTTTTTCCAGTGACTGGTCTGACGTATCAGTGATTTTCACTGCGTACCAAATACCTGCCATTGCTGCGATCGCAAAAAAAATGCTGAATTTCATAGGCAAATATAGAACTCACTAAATTTTTCGGGCTTGCTAGGTTCTAGTTTAGTACCGATGGTTGCAGACAGAAAGTTTAGTTTCATTTTTGGCAACTGCCGTAGATCGACAATTTCGACTAGAATGTCATGTCTAATCTATATTCAGTCAGAGATCACATGGATGCAGCCGAGGCAGTGAAAGTAGCGCGGGAATTGCTTTTCAAACAGGCGATGGTGAGTCTTAACGGCGAATGGGTTGGTAGTTTGGCCGCCATTCCCAGCGGTAAGGCTGAATCCACATTAAACTACAGCGAAATCTTTATCCGTGACAATGTACCCACCATGGCTTACATGCTGGTAGTTGGCGAATATAGCACCGTCAAAAACTTCTTGCTGACCTGTCTACAACTGCAAAATACTCAGTTTCAAACCCGAGGCATCTTTCCTACCAGCTTTGCTGAACATGAGGGGCAACTGATTCCCGATTATGGCCAGCGGGCGATCGGGCGGGTAGTATCGATCGATGCTACGCTCTGGTGGCCAATTCTTACCTGGTCTTATGTACAGAGATCGGGAGACTACGAATTTGCTCGATCGGCAGCGGTGCAAAATGGCTTAAATGCTTTTCTAGAACTAGTGCTACATCCTGGCTTCCGCGATGCTCCCACTCTGTATGTGCCCGATGGGGCATTTATGATCGATCGACCAATGGACGTGTGGGGGGCACCTTTAGAAATTCAAAGCTTGTTCTATGGAGCCTTGCTCAGTTCAGCGGGTTTGTTGCAAATTGACCTGAAAGATCGCCAAGAACGGAGTATTGCTGACCTGCGCCAAGCCGAGCGATTGGAAACTTGTTTGGCTTGGATTGTGCGGTTACGGCGCTATATGTTGGTGCATTACTGGGTGACGAGCACCACTGTGCAGGTACTGCGACGCAGACCAACCGAACAATATGGAGAGTCGATCGAAAACGAATATAACATTCAAACAGAAACCATTCCCCACTGGCTCCAAAATTGGCTGGGCAGTCAGGGGGGGTACTTGATTGGCAATATCCGCACTGGTCGCCCCGATTTTCGCTTTTTTACTCTGGGTAACTGTTTAGGATCAATTTTTGACTTGATTGCGCCACCTCAGCAGCTCTCACTGTTTCAGCTCGTAATCAACAATCGCCATGATCTAGTCGCCGAAATGCCGCTACGCATCTGTCATCCACCCTTAGAAGAAGTGGACTGGCGGAAAAAGACTGGGTTCGATCGCAAGAATCTCCCTTGGTGCTATCACAATGCTGGTCACTGGCCTTGCCTGCTGTGGTTCTTAGCTTTAGCAGTGCTACGTCATCCCCAAAAAGATTCGTTGATTGTGCAAGAAGCCGAGGTGTTGCTGCACCATTCTTATAATCTGATGCTCAATCAACTGCCATCTCAGCAGTGGGCAGAGTATTTTGATGGCCCAACGGGGGCTTGGCAGGGTCAGCAGGCTAGGGTCAACCAAACTTGGACGATCGTGGGCTTTTTGTTGGCACATCATTTGCTCCACGAAAATTCTGCTGATGCCAATGTTTTAAATGTGCCCCACATTGGAGATTTTAATTTTGGCGGACAAAAAGAAACTGCCAGTTGAGCCGCAATCGCCTCTTTGACAAAATATCCAAAAGAAAGCGGCAACCAGACTAGTGATTGCCGCTTTCTTTTAATTTCACCTAACCACCAACATGAATCCCTGGTCGTCTTTCCGAATCTGGCTCAGCCCGCCGAATCACTTCCCGCGTTACTACCGCAGTATCGCCTTCTCCAAATAACAAGAACCGCATCAAATATTGGATCGGATTGCCTTCTACCCAGCCAAAGTAAGCATGGGGATATTTGTTGTTATCAGATTTATCTCGAATGTTCAGCAAAATAGCAGCAATTGTATTGGGAACAGCAGCTCCTCTGGCTCGCAGAATTCGATAGTTGCCAACTTGGACACCTTCAACCGTAATTGATTCCACAAACTGCGAAGCATCAGAAACCACGATTTCTAAGAACAATACCGGATCACCAGCCGGAATATGGTTATCTTCGCGCACTTCGCGTTCTTTTTCGTAATACTCAGCTTCATCGCCATTATTGCGACGGTTAGCAATAATCCGAATAGTCCGATCTCGTTCTTCATGAATGAAGTGCAGCGCGGCCTCATCCATATCAATTTTTTCGACCCGCAGCTCAGTCGATCGCAGCACCCGCGAAACTAGTGAAGTAATCACCACCGCACCAATAAATAGCCCTGCAATTTTTACCCCATCAGGTCGCTCAATCACATTGACGACCGTGGTGTAGAAAAACACTAAGGTAATTAGGCCAAACATTAATACCTTGGGCATCGATCGAACACGACTATTCCATACCGACAAGGTGACAGCAAAAGCCGCCGAACTCATTAACACCAACACGCCCGTAGCATAAGCGCCACCCTGGGCATCGACATCGGCATTGAAAATAATCGTCACGATAAAGGCCACAGTCGTAAACACCAGCACCAAAGGGCGACTTGCCCTTGCCCAAGCTGGAGCCATCCCATAGCGCGGCAGGTAGCGAGGCACAATGTTTAATAAACCAGCCATGGCCGAGGCTCCAGCAAACCACAAAATAGCGATGGTACTCAGGTCATAAATTGTCCCGTAGGCATCTCCCAAATAGGTCTGACTCAAATAAGCCAGTGCCCTTCCATAAGCTTTACCACCCTTGACAAACTCTGCTGGCTCAATAAGCAGAGTAGTAACCAAACTGCTAGTCATCAAGAAAAAACTCATGATCAAGGCGGCGATCGTCAACAGCTTGTAAGTATTTTTGATTCTGCCCAGTGGGTTGTCTTCACTTTCGTTGTGGTAGCCCTGCACCAGCGGCATCACCGCCACGCCAGTTTCAAAACCCGATAAGCCCAGTGCCAATTTTGGAAACAACAGTGCCGATATGCCCAAAACACCAAAGATATCGCGGGGCACATTGTTTTCGCCCATAAATAATCTGGCCTGCCATTGCCCCCAACGCTCGGGTTCTTGCAACAGATGAGAAAAACCCGTGCCAATGGTGATTAAATTTAATCCTAAATAAATAAATACCAAGACTACAGCAATGCCGATCGCCTCTTTAAAGCCTTTCAGAAACACCCCTGACAGCAAAGAAATGAGCAGTAAGGTAATCCATAGCGCTAAAAACTTTGGATCTAGATGCTGTTCCTTAATAAAATGGTGCACGTAAGAGTTTTCAACAACGTGAGCAGCAGCATCCGCCGCTGACAACGTGATCGTAATGATAAAGTCAGTGGCCACAAACCCCAACAAGCACAGTACAAACAGCTTGCCCTGCCACCAAGAGAGCAACTGCGCCAGAATTGAAATAGAGCCTTCCCCATGAGGGCTAAGCGTCGCTACTCGTCGGTAAATGGGCAGCGCCCCAAACAAAGTTAGCAAGATCAAGATAAAAGTGGCGATCGGCGAGAGTGCGCCAGCAGCTAAGGCTGCAATTCCGGGCTGGTATCCTAAAGTGGAAAAATAGTCTACTCCCGTCAAGCACATCACCTGCCACCAAGTGTGGGTTTGATGATGCTGCGGCTCTGTGTTAGTCGGACGTTCTTCATTGACTAACCAGCGGCCTATTTGCTTGGAAATTGCAGTAAAAGGCATATTGAATTTTCTGTTAGAATTAGCATTCTCATCGGACAATGGCACCCAGAAAGGGCTGTACGCTGGAATATAAATTTTTGTCAACTCGCAGTATAACTTGATTCAGATCGCCATTGCAGCAGTCGATCGCCTGAAATTTGCACTTTTTCTTGCTAAACCCCAAAAGTGCCTCAAACAAATATTAGTGATAGTCGCCCCCAGAGCCAAAGCGCCAAGCATTCCGCCGACAGACCCAGCGGTATTGCTGCTGGATACTGCTACTTTGGCCAGGTATCCACTGTTGAAGTTGAAGTTGAGGTGCAAGCTGATTAAGCAGACTGTAGCCGCCCAAATTGGCAAAATGCCCAGCCCAATCAATGAGCGTCCCTAGACCTACCTGCTGCACAATTTTGGCTACCAAAATAGGATCTGCAACAGCCATGGCCAGCATGGTCTGAGACAGTGCCGGGAACTGCACAATATCCTGTAAAAATGGCCGCAGCACCGGATCTCCGAGCTTCTGCATGGCGGTGAAAGTGGTGGAGAGCAACTTGTTAATTCGATCGGCCTCCACCTGTTGACCCACGCCCACGCTCATGGATTTTTGGAAGAGCCAAGTCACCGATAAATTGGGCTGGTAGGGCTGAAGCGATCGCAGATCTAACACCGTCAAAAAATCTTGAGCCAAACATTCATGAATGCCCTCGGTCAGCCTGACCAAATGACGCATTAGCGCCCCAAAGCCGCCAAAGCTCAAGGGCGACTGCATCCCGCTGCTGTCTCCTACCTGTAAGACTCTCGACCAAGGAGTTTGCAACGGTGAGTTTTGGTAGGCCGGAAAAAAGCCCATCAGCATTCGCTGAAAATCCACTTCAGCTAAATTCACCTCTTGATACTGCGGCAACCAAGAGAGGTAGTCTTCCAACAGTTCGCTGAAACTCGGACGCTGAGGATCGGCATCAGCATAGGTAAACATGTAAGTAGTGCGACCATCACGAGCCGGAAAAGCCTCCCAGAAATATTGGCACTGGTTTTGAATTGGGGCAAAAGTGTAAATCAAGTCCCCATAATCTTTCTGGGGCAAACCTTGGGCGCAGCTCCCTACTACCATGCAGACTCCCTCGGGTTGGAGATTGCCTTGAGTGATTTGTCGAGCCTGGTGAGCGATCGGCGAAAAATGACCCATCACATCTAGCAACAGCCGAGCTTTTACGGTTATCTGGTTAATCCCTTGTAATAAAACCCCATCGGGGTGGATGGTGGCTCGATCAAAGCCCGTTTGCTCCAATAATTTGCCACCAGCCGTCAAAAACTTATCCTTCAGAGTGGCCAATAAAAACACCGGGTCAACCCCAATGTTCAAAATATCTTTGACCCACAGCTCAATGCCACCATGAAAGCCGACCCGAGCGGGGTTATAGGTGGTGGCGATCGCCTGCTCTAATTCTGCCAAACTTAATAAATCCAATTCCAGCAAAGCATCTAGCTCTTTGCGTGAAATATTCCACTCTTGGGCACGACCTTGCAGTTGGCCTTGTTCTAGCAGCACCACTCGCCAGCCCTTTAATTGCAAAGCACAACCAATAAAGATCCCCAGAGTGCCACCACAAATCACCACATCACAATCTAAGTCACCTAATTTGCTATCTATGGTTTGGATGCGATCAGGGACAGGCTGAGACATCGCGCGATATTCTTGCCAAAATTGATCGATCCTTTGCAGTTGACCAGGCAGTTCAGCAGGCAGTTTAGTGGAAGTAATTAAAGACATGAAAACAAGTAGAAGTTTTTATCATTATAAACAGGTGCATTGGCATGGGCAGGTTCATCCATTTACTTCCCTGAAACCACTATTGATCAGTAAGTCATGCTACAGATCGGCAAATAACGCTTCCAAATTTCTACTGCCATTAACCACACGTAATATTTCGATCTCATCATTACCAACTCGATAGAAAAGAATATATCCTGAGAAAGAAACACCTCTCAAATAAGAACGAATGTTTCGGTAGCTTCTACCAATATTTGGAAAGCTCACCAAATATTTACATCTTGCTTCAAATTCATCAATTAATTTCTCACCAGCTTCGATGTTGTTAACTGCATAATAAGTTGATATTTCATCTAAATCTTGGGCGGCTTCTGGAGCAATGATGTATCTCACTACTTTACCGTGCCTCTTTTGTCGCACGTAGTTTAGATCGCAAACTATTTATCACCTCTTGACCATCTAAGCCCTCACCCCGATCAAGTTGAGCCGCAGCTACATCTATTTTCGTGCCGAGTTCTGCTGCCCAAATATCGGATGATTTTTGGTGCTCCAACAAATTCAACGCTGCTTCAATGACTTCATTTGGACTGGTGTATTTGCCACTCAACACCTCTTGTTGAATGAAGCTTTCTAATTCTGGCTTGAGAGTTAAGTTCATAAAGTATGCAGAATATGCAAGACATTTATGATAATTGTAAGCTCTCCAGTTGATAGTAGCAAGTCGAAACAGAAATACTTACGAGCTGTGCCCTATGTGGGTGAAAATGGCCATTTGGGTTGGGGAACCGACTACTTCATCAATATCTCCGATCGATCTAAATTCCACCCCATAACTATAGCTCTCCCCGATCGATTTCCCCCAACTCTCAAATTCTGCTCTTGTCCACTCAAAGCGGTGATCTAGATGGCGAAGACTGCCAGTCAGACCAGGATAGTTGACGTTGTACTCTATATTCGGAGTCGTCAACACCACCAGCTTTGGTCGTGCCACACTAAACAGCACTCGGGCAAAAGCCGTCAACCGATCGAGTTCCATGTGCTCAATTACCTCAATTACCGTGGCGGCATCGTAGCCGTTTAATCGATCGTCTCGGTAAGTTAAAGAGCCTTGAATGAGCTGAAGCCGCTGTTTTAAATGAGGCGGTAATCTGTCTACTACCCGATCTTGGGCAGCTTCGATCGATCTATAGGTCACATCCATCCCCAAAATCTCGGTAAACTGCGACTCTGCCGCCAGCCGTTTGAGTAATTTTCCTTCCCCACAGCCCAAATCCATCACCCGGCTTACGCCTTTTTCTTTGAGCACCTGCACCACAGCATCTAAACGCTGTTCATTAAGGCTGATTTTGGCTGCTTCTGGGGCTATTTCTGGAGATTCCGGCTCGATATCAACTGCCTCTATTTCTTCTGGGGCCAGCATTGATAAAGCATCCCGAGTTAATGATCGCTGTCTTTTCAGATAGCGACTAGTGATCTCTGCTTTCATGGGGTGATTGGCTAGCCAGCCTGCACCATGGCGCAGCAATTTGGTGATTTCTTCGTCGTTGACATAGTAGTGTTTGTTGTCATCTAGCACCGGAATCAGCACATACAAATGACTCAATAGCTCTTGGAGCTTCAGAGTATGACGCAGAGTCAAATTAAAATAAGAGCTATTACCCCAGTTGGTAAATTGAGTATCTAGCGGCAATCTTTCTACTTCGATTTCGTAGCCCAAAGGCGCAAACAACTCTCGCAAAAAGCTCTCCCGGCCTTTGCTGGGCAAGACCGGAATCTTAGCTACCAAAGGAATTGCCGTTTCGGCTAGCTCTGCTCGATCGCGGCACTGACCCGATAAAGCCGATCGATATACCTGCGCCAGCGCCACACTCAAAAAAGATGACGCTACATATGGTCGATCGGTCACATAGTCACCCAAGGTTTTGGGCTGACGGCCTGCTTTACCCCGCGCCAGCTCCACCGAATTAATATCCAACACCAAGGCTGCCGTACACAATTCTGGCGTAGCCACCGGATAAAACACTTGTGCTTGACCAAAAGCCAAATCAAAAGTTTGTAATTTATCTGGATTTTTGTGCAACAAATAGCCCAAATCAGTAGCAGGTTGATGAGTCGTAGAAATCGTCAAAAGCATAATTAAAGCTAGGTTTGAGCTGCGAGCTTTTCTTTGTCCAGCCTTCTTTTGCGGGCATAGAGCTGAATACTAATTGCAAAAGCGATCGCCATGGCCACCACTATATAACCAGTAGCGTCCCGAGGGATATCGTTCTTAAAGATAGCTAATATTACAATCACTACCAAGAAGAATGTCGGAAACTCATTAAACCAGCGAAACTGTTGGGCGCTCAATGGTGTCTCACCAGCTTCTAGCTTTTTCATAATACGCTGGCAGTAAAAATGGTATCCCACAATCACCAGCACCAAGCCCATTTTTAGATGTAGCCAAGGCTCTTTCAACAGCGCTGGAGACTTGTATAGCATCCCCGCCGCCATGGCCAAGGTTAGCACCATTGCCGGATTCATGATGATCTTCATGAGCCGTTGCTCCATGATCACATACTGCTTTTTCAGAATATCCTGCACATTTTCGGGCTGTTCATTGGCTTCGATATGATAGACAAACAAACGCGGCAGATAAAAAAGTCCGGCAAACCAAGCCACCAACCCCACAATATGAAACGATTTAAACCACAAATAAGCCATGAAAACCTCAGCAATGAACAGCGGCGACGCACCGCAGATCCTATCATGCCAAATTAAGCCATAGCAAGCCAGGATCTAGTCATAATTGTATCGATTTCGCAAGGATTGCCAACAATCATCAAATCAGAAATTACAATGTGAAAGTCTAGATCCAGCCCATTTCACCAGTCGGCAGAGCTTTATAAAGAACAGGGTGAAGATGCTAAAGCCGCAGCATCTGCTGACCTGGCGCAACAAATGCAGCAAGACCTGACCAAAACAAATTCAGTTAATTAACAATGAAACCATCTTCCATAATTATTCCGATCTTTGGCGTTACTGCTGTGCTTTGCGGCATTGTACCCGCCAGTGCGCAACAGCTTACTGGGTCGCAAGTAGCAAAAATTGCTAAGCAGTGTACGGTGCGCATCGAAAGTGTTAGCTCCCCTGGATCTGGGGTAATTATTGGCAAAAACGGTGGTACTTACACTGTTTTGACAGCAGCTCATGTGCTGAAAGATCGCAGTGAAAAGTATCGAGTTACCCTTCCAGATGGCAGCAGTCAAGCGGTTGGCAATATTAAAACCTTTCCTGGCAAAGTCGATTTGGCAGTGGGTGAATTTACAAGTACGCAAAATTACTCTGTTTCTAAGCTGGTGAAAGATTCTAGTGAAGTTAGTGAGGGTTCTACTGTCTATGTATCAGGTTTTCCGACAACGGCAACGATCGATTTAGCAGTCTTTAATTTCACCGAAGGCAAGGTGACAGCCAACAGTAGTAAGCCGCTGCAAGATGGTTACTCTTTGGTTTATAGCAATAACACTCTGCCCGGTCATAGCGGTGGCCCGGTGTGGAACGATCGAGGAGAACTGGTGGCTATTCATGGCAAAGGTGATGTAGATACCAAGCTCAGCACCTCAGAAATTAATCCCAATATTCGATTCAAAACGGGCTTTAATTTGGGCATTACTGTCAACACTTTTACCCAAACTGCCGCTGCTGCTGGTGTAAATGGCTTCTCCTCGGCTACAGTTGCGGCTAAACAGACCCCCGTAGATGACTTATTAGTCAGTGGTTTGGCTAAGTTGACCAATGGCAAGTATGCCGAGTCGATCGGAGACTTTGATCAAGCAATTCAGGCTAACCCCAAGCGATCGGCAGCCTACTTATATCGTGGTACGGCGAGAAGTCTGTTGATTAGTAGCAAAGTTATCGAAAGTGTCACTACTCGCCTAGAAACTGATGATAAAGCGAAGCGACGGTTTATCCCAGAATACCAATTAGCTCTAAGTGACTTTCAGCAAGCTTATAAGTTAGCACCTAAATCTACCTGGGCTTTGGAAGGAGCCGCCAATACTCAAAACGATTTGGGTAACTATGCACAGGCCATTAAAATTTTGGATGTGGCCATTGCCACTAAGCCTACCGATAATGCTTATGGGCTAAGAGCTGTGGCGCGGAGCAAAACTGCTGATGTGGCGGGGGCGATCGCCGATTATACTACTGCTATTAAACTCGCCCCGTATTCTTCTTTTTATTATGGTATGCGATCGGGCATTTACGCTGAGCAGAAAAACTATCCGGCTGCTTTGGCTGATTTGAATAAGGCATTGCAGATTGACCCTAAAAACTTTGCTTATTATTTGAATAGGGCTTCGGTGCGATCGAAAGCCAAGCAAGGAGCTGGTTCGATTCAAGATTACACTCAGGCCATCAAGCTCAATCAAAACTCGGCATTGCGCGGTATTTTATTTTCAGCTAGGGGTACAGAATACTTAGGTCAAGATAACTATGAAGCGGCTGTGACTGATTTTAGTACTGTATTACAGGCTAACTCCCGCGATGCAACTGCGCTGTATTTCCGGGCTAGTGCTTATAATTTTTCACAACAATACCCCAAAGCGCTTGCCGATTTGAATGCGCTTGTTCAAGTTGATCCAAGTTTTGTTGATGCTTATTTCTTACGCGGTGTTGTTTATTTAGACACCAACAAACCACAGTTGTCCTTAAGTAACTTAAATAAAAGTTTTACTCTGGTTCAATCTGACCCCAGCAAAAAATATCTGTTGCCCCGGTTATATGGCAATCGGAGTGGGGCTTATTATTTACTGAAAGACAGGGCAAAAGCCTTTGCCGATGCCAATCAAGCGATCGAGCTGGATCCTAAATCAGGGAGAGCGCTGTATTATCGCGGATTGATCAAGGCCGATCGGGGTAATGTTGCCAGCGCCTTAAGCGATCTTGAAGCTGCTGCTGCGATCTTTCAAGAAGCTAAAAGCGTCGATCAATATCGCCAGACGATCGCTAAGATTAAGCAGCTTCGATCGCGTCGTTAGCTGTTTTGAGCCTGGAGTTCGGGGCGTTCTTCGGGCAAAATGGCTCCTTCAACTGGGCAGACCTGTAGGCAAATACCACAGTCTATACAGGTATTAAAATCAATCCAGTACCAGTCGGTGCCGATCGAGTTTTTGCCTGCGCCTTCATGGATGCAGGCTACCGGGCAGGCGCTTACGCAGTCGGCTACGCCTTCGCAGGTGTTGGTGACGATCGAATGGGGCATGGGAGTTCTTAAAATTATTCAACAACCAATTCTAGCAAAACTCGGTTTCAATTACAGTCATGAGTTGGGAAATCCTAGGATTTTGATCAGTAGGGTCACAGCACCACCCAAAAGTATTGTTACCAAAGTCCAGATTTTACCATCTTGGGTTTTAAGCCGATCATCAAGCGACGTTAATCGCTGATCAAGCACTGTTATTTTTTGATCAACTGCTTTGATGTCACCACTTAGTTGGGTTTCTACACGCTGGATTTCAGCTTTAGTGCTAATGATTCCGATACGTACTTCTTCACGAAAATCAGTAATCAGATCCCGCAGCTCTTTAACTTCTGATTCAGTGATAGGTGGCATGTTGATTAATGATAGGTGTTGCTTAATTATACCTCGTTTTCAAGGTGTCTAACCAGTACCATCAGTCATTGCTTACCACGCCATTGGTAGATGTTTCAATTAGTCCCCTCATTTCCAAGGGATTTCAACTTCTTTAGAAAATAATACATCTGGTCAAATTAACAAATTTGAGATCGATCTTACATACCTGGATAACTGGGAAAATAATGCAAAAAAAGAAATTGACAACCTAGGAGTATTTAAGCTGAGCTACCTCGAAACCTTGGTACGCATCGCCGATCGAAGAACTAGTAAGTTAAAAGAACTCAAGCCCTAAAAGAACCAGAGATTTCTTGCAGCTCTTGATCAGTTAAACTTCGCCAGCTACCCGCCACCAAATCAGCCAACTGAATAGAGCCGATCGCCACCCGCACCAGCCTGAGAGTCGGAAAACCCACCGCCGCCGTCATGCGCCGCACCTGCCGATTCTTTCCTTCGGTCAATACCAACTCCAACCAGGCCGTCGGAATATTTTGGCGCTGACGAATTGGCGGATCTCGATCGGGCAAATTTGGCTCTAGCTCCAACAATCTAGCCTGAGCGGGACGAGTGCGATAATCTTTAATAATTACGCCAGTCCGCAATTGTATCAACGCATGTTCATCAGGAATCCGCTCCACCTGCGCCCAATAAGTGCGGGGATGATGAAATTTTGGATCAGTGAGGCGATGCTGCAACACCCCATCATCAGTCAACAACAGCAAGCCCTCACTATCAGCATCTAACCGACCAGCCGCATAAACCCCCGGCACATCGATGTAGTCCCGCAGGGTTTGGTGATTGCCCTCGGGAGTGAACTGACTGAGCACCCCGTAGGGCTTATGAAAAATCAGATAGTGCATTAACTAATTGCGGTCTTCAGATCGCGGCAGAATTGCTCGATCGAGTCTACCCCCTCAGCGGCTAATTTTTTCACCATGGCGCTACCCACAATCACCCCATCAGCACCCAGCTCTTTAATTTGCTTAGCCTGCACTGAGTCCGAAATGCCAAAGCCCACCGCGATCGGCTTGTCGGTCAAGCCCCGAAGCTGATTTAAGATTCCAGCCACATTGCTGCCCATGCCTTCGCGCATTCCAGTTACACCAGTAACGCTGACTAAATAGACAAAACCCTGGGCGCTAGCGGCGATCGCTTTCATCCGATCGGGTGGACTGGTCGGAGCAACCAACATGATCACCTCAATGCCCATCAAGCTGGCTGGTTCCAGCAAAGTGGTGGATTCTTCTAAGGGGAGATCGGGTACGACCAAGCCCTTGACCCCTGCCGCCACAATCCGCCGCAGAAATTCTGGGATGCCCAGGTTCAAGATAGGGTTGTAGTAAGTAAATAAAATAATTGGCGCTTTGATTTTGGGGCTGACTTTGGCGACTACTTCCAACACGTCAGCTAGTTTTACGCCCGCCTGCAATGCCCGCGTC
>JAYSRP010000350.1:0-9310 GCA_043721015.1 Synechococcales cyanobacterium
ATTACTCATCGTCTCGCCGCTGCGCGCTAAGGTCAAAATCCCAACAACGATTGCAATCCAGCCCCCTGCTCTGCGTAGCTGACTGCGCCGCTCTAGGCTCAAGTATCCGGCAGATACACCAATGCCCAACATTACTGGAGCAGTCCCTAAGCCAAAGGCTAGCATGATTAAAGCACCTTGGCTAATAGAACCACTTTCGATCGCCTTTAACTGCGCAGTATATAAAAATCCGCAGGGCATTAGCCCCCAAAGGATTCCCAATAGCCAGGGCTGCTGAGTGGTTTTTTGGATCGATCGGTGACAGGCATTGGCAAACTTGGGCAATGGCCATTCTCCCGGAAAAATTTGGCCTAATCCAGAAGCAATCAATAACAGTCCACCAATGAGCGCAATAATTGATCGAAGCTGACTGCCAATGCCCACTAACTGGCCGCCAGAAATTACCGCAGTACTCATCCCGCCCAAAATTGCGCCGCCTAATCCGTAGCTGAAGACCCGACCAAAATTCATGGCTCCATGGAACCACCAAGTTTGTTTCCAGGTTTTATCGGTCACAGATGAATCGGTCGCCAATGCCACGGCCAAAGACCCACACATACTGGCGCAGTGACCAAAGCTACCCAAAAATCCTAAGGTGAGCATCAGCAGCAAATCAATCATCATGTTGATGTTTGCCTAAAAGGATAGATACAAGGCTTTTTTTTAGCTTAATGTTTTATGGAACATTTTGCTGGTCAAATCAAGTAATAGTTGAAAATTGTCTATGCATAACATATTGCTACATCATGGTACAAATAGCTACAAAAGATCTCAATAAAAAAGAGGTAATTCGTCTCTGAATCCACCTCTTTCGCTAATGTCTTTACTTTTTACATACTGCAATTGTAAATCAATAAACAAACAACTGTATCCAACTAAAGTCATGCTTTCATGCCAAAGATCTCTATCTTAGCTATGGCAGTATGAACTAGGCATCTTGACGTAACCGATCGAGTACCGAACGATCTTCTAAGGTCGAAGTATCTCCCGTAATCTCTTCTCCCGCCGCAATGGTGCGCAGCAACCGCCGCATAATTTTGCCCGATCGAGTTTTGGGCAATGAATCGGTAAAGCGAATATCACCAGGACGAGCGATCGCCCCGATTTCTTTGCCCACATGCTGCTTCAGCTCTTTGATCAAGGCATCGCTGGCCGTAAAAGTATGCTCCAAAGTAACAAAGGCCACAATTTCTTCGCCCTTCAGATCATCTGGTTTACCCACCACCGCCGCTTCGGCCACTGCCGGGTGCGAAACCAAGGCCGACTCCACTTCCATGGTGCCTAACCGGTGGCCGGAGACATTGATCACATCATCGACTCGACCCATTATCCAGAAATACCCATCTTCATCTTGGCGAGCACCGTCACCAGCAAAATAGAGGTATTTGCCATTGATCGGGGCAATGTGCTCCCAATAAGTGGTGCGGAATCGATCGGGTTCGCCATATACGGTGCGCATCATCCCTGGCCAGGGATGCCTCACGACTAAGTAGCCGCCGGTATTGCGGGGCACCGGCTGACCATCGAGATCTACCACTTCTGCGATGATGCCAGGAAAGGGACGGGTAGCAGAGCCAGGTTTAGTCGCAATAGCTCCCGGCAACGGCGTAATCATAATTCCGCCAGTTTCAGTTTGCCACCAAGTATCCACGATCGGGCAGCGTTCTTTGCCAATGACCCGGTGATACCACATCCAAGTTTCGGGGTTAATTGGTTCGCCCACGGTGCCCAAGAGTCGCAGGGAAGACATATCGCGGGCATTAGGGATTTCTTCGCCCATTTTGATGAAGGTACGAATAGCGGTGGGGGCAGTATAAAAAATGGTGACTTTGTATTTTTCAATCACATCCCAAAAACAGCCCGGATTGCTAGCACGGGGTGCTCCTTCGTACATGACGGTGGTAGCACCATTAGATAATGGCCCATAGACAATGTAGCTATGGCCGGTAATCCAGCCCACATCGGCGGTACACCAATACACATCAGAATCTTTGATGTCAAAAATCCATTTGGTGGTCATGTGGGTATAGAGATTGTAGCCGCCGGTAGTATGCACGACCCCTTTGGGTTTGCCGGTGCTGCCCGAGGTGTACAAAATAAACAGCAGGTCTTCGGCATCTAGTTCGGCTGCCGGACAGTCGGTGGAAGCAGTAGCTTGTTCTATGTGCCACCAATGGTCTCGATCGGCCGCCATCGCAGTTTCTTGTTTGGTGCGTTGGACTACCAAGATTTTTTTGACGCTCGGACAGGCGTTATTAGCGATCGCATTATCGACTTGTATCTTGAGCGGCACGATCGCGTCTTTGCGCCAGCCACCATCGGCGGTGATGACTAGTTTGACTTCTCCGGCAGTTAATCGATCGCGCACGGCTTCGGCGCTAAAGCCGCCAAAGATCACAGTATGCACGGCTCCAATGCGGGCACAGGCCAGCATGGCCATGACGGCTTCCGGAATCATGGGCATATAGATGGCTACTCGATCGCCTTTGACTACTCCTAGCTTCAGGAGAGTGTTGGCCATTTGGCAGACTTCTTGGTGTAGCTCAAAATAAGTAAGGGTGCGAGAGTCGCCCGGTTCGCCTTCCCAAACTAGAGCCGGTTTGTTGCGTCGATCGGTGGTGAGGTGGCGATCGAGGCAGTTGTAAGAAATATTGATTTTGCCACCGTCAAACCATTTAGCGAAAGGCGGATTGCTCCAGTCTAAGACTGTGTTCCAGGGTTTGAACCAGTGCAGTTCTTGTTGGGCAAGCTCGCCCCAAAAGGCGGCAGGATCGGCGGCGGCTTTGGCATAAAGTTCTTCATAAGCAGCTAGGCCATTGACTGTTGCCCCCTGAGAGAATTCTGGCGCGGGCTGAAACAGGCGCTGTTCGTGAAGTATTGATTCGATGGTGGTATCTGACATAACTCTGCGGGGGCGGTAAGATGGAACGATAATACATTATCGATCGTACAGGAGTCCATCGCCACAGTTTATCGGCACAGTCATTCAATCAGATGGTATATCCACCAACATTTTTGGTATCTAATTGACAATCTTGGGCATGGTTCAAAAAAGGCATTTTTAGGGTAACAGGACACGACAAATTTGATCATCATTGCTACGATGATCAGAACGAGAATTGACCTTTGCGGCTAAGCTCTTTGAAAGCGCTGAAAACTTAGCAGCTCAAGCTAATGAGGATGACTTTCTCCAGTCATCAACTGCTTAGGACTGTAGTTCTTTACCTTGATGCCCTCCTTTGAACCTTGCCACGATAGCGTGAAAAAGTGTTCGCAGTTGGCTCGCAAGTATTTGCTATCATTCGTGAAGTTTTACCCATAGGCAATAGGACATCGTTTTTCGTTAAACTTAATGAAATTAAATTTTCTACGGAGTAATTTGTATGTCAGCCACCATCTACGATTTTTCGACCACGAGCCTAGAAGGAAAGCCAGTTAGCTTCAAAGATTTTCAGGGTAAAGTGATGCTTATCGTCAACACCGCTAGCCAATGCGGCATGACCCCGCAGTACCAAGGTCTGCAATCACTTTATGACCAATACCTCGATAAGGGCTTAGTAGTATTTGGCTTTCCTTGTAATCAGTTTGGTGCCCAAGAACCCGGTAGCGCCAGTGACATTCAGTCTTTTTGCCAAACCCGCTATGGCGTGACTTTCCCGATGTCTGAGAAGATTGAAGTAAACGGTGGCAATGCTCATCCTCTATATAAATATTTGGTAGAAGCTAAGCCAGGGCTGTTAGGTTTAAAAGATATTAAATGGAACTTCACAAAGTTTTTGGTCGATAAGCAGGGCAATGTAGTGAAGCGCTATGCGCCTACTGATACACCAGAAAAGATTGCTAAAGACATTGAAGGTTTACTAGCTTAAATCTAAGATCTCTCAGATGCCGCAGAGATTCGAGCTAGAATATGGAGCTATCATTTTCTGGGGCATCTTTGAACATGGAAATACTTCGATTGATCGGTCATACCTGGAAGCGCTCCAAACGAACATTGGGTAGTATTGTTCTAGCTGGCATCTTTATTTTAGGGATGGCCCTCAGTGTCCTAGCACAATCTCCCATACCCCAGCCGTCCAGTACCCCAGCTCTGGCTACCAATAAAACTCTCAAAATTTCTACCAGGGTATTGCCACCCTTCGTTACCGAAGAAAATGGCCAGCTCAGCGGCTTTAGTATTGATTTGTGGAACAAAATCGCCGAAGAAATGAAAGTAAAATCGGAGTTCCAAAAAACTAACAGCGTCAAAGATATTTTGGCCGCTGTCCAGTCTGGTAAAGCTGATGCCGGTGTCGGAGCGATTTCTGTCACCGCTCAGCGAGAGCGAGATATGGATTTCTCTCAGCCAATTTTTGATTCTGGTTTACAGATTCTGGTAAAGAGCCAAGGTTCGAAGAACTCAGTTTGGCGGTTGTTAAGTCAGATTTTTACTCCAGAATTATTTCATTTGTTTGGGATTATGATGGTGCTTATTTTGATTCCTGGCCATATTGTGTGGTTGGTAGAGCGCAATCACAAGGGCGGCTTTTTGCAAGATAGCGCCTATTTCCCCGGAATTTTCAAAGCTTTTTGGTGGTCGGCTTCTACCCTCGCTACTCAAGCCGAAGAAATGCCCAAAAGCCCCTTGGGTCGTATTACTTCAGTGCTGTGGATGTTTATTAGCGTGGTATTTATTGCTTACTTTACGGCGACAGTCACGACCTCACTCACCGTAGATCAATTACAGAGCAGTATCAAAGGAATTAGCGATTTACCAGGTAAAAAAGTTGCTACCGTAGCCGATAGCACTTCAGCTAAGTATCTCCAGCAACAAAACATCGAAGCCAAGGCTTTCCCTAAAATTGAGGAGGCTTATACTGCTCTAAATAGCACCGATGAATTGGCTAAGGTGGATGCGATCGTCTATGATGGACCGATTTTGCTCTACTATGCTGCCCATGATGGCAAAGGTAAAGTCCAGATCGTTGGTAATGTTTTTAGGAAAGAGAATTACGCGATCGCCATGCCCAATGGCAGCCCTTACCGCAAAGAAGTAAATAGCGCTCTGTTATCAGTCCAAGAAAAAGGTGGCTACCAAGAAATTTACGACAAATGGTTTAGTAGTAAATAACTTTGGTTTGTTCGATCGCCTCCGCCGCAGTAAACAATGTTTTTTGAGGTTGACCAAGCGATCGAGCATAGGCACTGGTATGATTTAGTTCTGCTGATAGAATATTTTAAATAAGCTTATTATGAACGCCATTGATGACAAAAGCATAGTAAAAGAATACTTTAATGGCACTGGCTTCGATCGATGGAAGCGCATCTACGGTGATGGCGAAGTAAACCGAGTGCAGCTCGGCATCCGCACCGGCCACCAAAAGACTGTCGATACCTTGCTGGGCTGGTTCAAAGAAGATGGCAACATTGATGGTTTAACAGTTTGTGATGCGGGCTGTGGCGTGGGCAGCCTAAGCATCCCTCTAGCCGAGATGGGTGCAGTGGTTAACGCCAGTGACATATCTGAAATGATGGTAGGCGAGGGCAAAGAGCGGGCCGCGAAGTTGTTTGGCAACAATAACAATCTGACTTTTACCACCAGTGACCTGGAAAGCCTGAGTGGCAAGTATGACACCGTGGTCTGCCTAGATGTATTGATTCACTATCCCGAAGAAAAAGCTGGGGACATGATCAAGCACTTGGTTGCGATGGCCGATCGGCGATTTGTGGTTAGTTTTGCTCCCCACACCACTTTGCTCTGTGCTCTGAAAAAAGTCGGTGAGTTTTTCCCTGGTCCGAGCAAAGCGACGCGAGCTTACTTACACCGAGAAGCAGCGGTAGTTAAAGCCATCGAAGAACAGGGCTTTGAAATTAAACGCCGTGCTCTGAACACGGGTAATTTCTATTTCTCTAAAATGATTGAAGCTGTTAAAAAGGAAGCCTAAAAATGATTTACTCTGCTCTGAAAATTTTGGCTCGAACTCTTTGCTTAGTGGCTGCCTGCCTCACTCTGTTTGCCGCTCCGGCTGGGGCCGCAATGGATGACGATCGATTTGATGGCAATATTTACGTGCTCTATGCAGGCAATGGTTCGATCGTGCCACCGCGCATTAACTTAGCCGATTCTTTAAAAGACAAAAAACCAGCGATGGTAGTGTTTTATTTAGATGACAGCAAGGACTGCAAACGCTTTGCGGGTATTGTCTCTCAGGCTCAATCTTTTTATGGGCGGGCAGCCAATCTAATTCCGGTTTCGGTAGATAGTTTGAACACTGATAAATACAACAAAGATGAACCGGGCTATTATTACAGCGGTAAAGTTCCCCAAACCGTAATTTTTGACAGCAATGGCAAAATTGCCTTCAACGAAAGTGGCAACAGCAGCTTTGAATCGATCGATATCGCTTTCCGTAAAGTCTTTAATCGCCCCGATCGGCCTGCTGGTAAAAAACTAGAACAACGCAGCTTAAATGAATTTAACAGTGAATTAATTAATTAGATTTAACCGTGTACATAGAACAGTGGGGCGATAAAACATTACCTAGCCTACTGCTGATTCATGGTTTCATGGGCAGCGGCGCTGATTTTCGTCTGGCAGTTTCTACTCTTTCTCAATATTTTCACTGTATCTGTGTCGATCTGCCCAGTCATGGTCAGTCCCTGATTGATGATTATGATTTTGTCAGCACTGCCGAACAGATTTTAGCGATCGCCCCAAACAACTGCTATCTCTGTGGTTACTCCTTAGGCGGTCGGCTGGCGCTGTATTTGGCTTTGCATTACCCCGATCGATGGCAAAAGGTTGTCTTAGAATCAGCCAGCTTTGGTCTGGCAACTACTCAAATGCGCCAAGAACGTCAGCGCCAAGATAGAGCGATCGCCCGTAAATTGCGCCAACCAAATTTAGATTTTACTGCTTTCATTCATAACTGGTATCAGCAGCCAGTTTTCACTGGTATCAAAGATCATCCTAATTTCCCTGAATTAATCGTTAGTCGATCGAACAATAACCCTTTAGCCTTAGCTCGATCGCTAGAAACCATCGGTTTAGGTCAACAGCCATATCTAGGAAAACTATTAGCAGCTAATAAAATCCCACTGTTACTATTAGTTGGTGAACGAGATCCTAAGTTTGTCGAAATTGGTCATCAAATAAATCAGAGCTGCCCACAATCCGAGATAGTTATTGTGCCAAATTGCAGCCATAATATTCATTTTCAGCAGTTAGATCTTTGGCTCAAAGCAGTATTGGAGTTTTTGAGATGAGCTTAGATTCACAAATTCAAAATTGGTTAATCAAAAGAAATCAATTTTCCTTCGGAAACGCTTCGCAAACTAACCTCCGACCCTTACTAGATCTCCAAAAACAGCAGATCCAAAATCAACCACATCATATTATTTCCACAAAAGACACCGATCGATTCATTGTTGAATTTCTAGCGGCAGTGAGTTTGCAAATCCCAGTGTTCCTCGCCGATCCGCGCTGGGGTGAAGTAGAACAACAGCAGTTTATCGACTCGATCGATCAAGGTACTCCGAACCCAGGCACCATAATGATTCCGACCGGTGGCACTTCGGGACAATTAAAATTAGCGATTCATAATCCCGCGACTCTTTCAGCGGCAGTGCAAGGGTTTCAAGAATTTTATAATGTTGCTGAAATCAATTCTTACTGCCTGTTGCCTCTACATCATGTCAGCGGTTTAATGCAACTATGGCGATCGATCACCACCAATGGCCATTTCACCACCAGCCAAGAAGTCCCAGGATCTTTTATTTCCCTAGTACCGACCCAGCTCCAGCGCTGGCTGCCTAGTCGATCGCCTTTGGCGCAAGCGGAGCTATCGGACTGGCTGCGATCTTTCAGAACAGTGATTATTGGCGGTGCCTCGGCATCTGCAAATTTATTAGCTGAAGCTCGGGCTGCTCAAATTCCTCTATCGCCCAGCTATGGAGCTACCGAAACAGCGGCAATGGTTGCAGCTTTACCTGTTACAGATTTTTTGGCCGGAACGGTGGGCTGTGGTCATTGTTTGCCCCATGCTCATTTGCGGATTCAGCCACTAACTGGACGCATTGAGATTAAATCTCCATCGTTAATGCTGGGCTACTATCCTACTCTCCGAGAACCTCAAGAATATTGGCTGACCGATGATCTGGGCGAGTTTAATGAAGCAGGAAACCTTCAGATTATCGGCAGAGAAAGCCAAAAAATAATTAGCGGTGGCGAAAAGATCTTCCCAGAGCAAGTAGAAGCCGCTATTTTGGCCACCGGTCTGGTGACAGATGTGTGTGTCCTCGGTGTGCCCGATGTTGAATGGGGCGATCGAGTAGTAGCCTGCTACGTTGGCGCTGTTGATTTAGTCATTTTACAAGCAGCCGTAGCCGATCAATTAGCTGCTTTTAAACGCCCCAAAGCCTGGTTTGCCCTGCCAGAAATCCCTCGCAATAGCCAGGGTAAAGTCGATCAACAGCGACTGCGTCAGCAAATTAAATCCTGGTAGCAGGTAAGATAATATGGGCATTCTTGTAACAATATCTACCAAAATTTTCTAGCATGAAAAACGTTTTCTTGGCGGCAGGCCTATCTGTCAGCGCTCTAATTTGCCAAACTGCTACACCAGCCGCAGCTCAATTTGGTCAAGGTCAAGGAGCATCTTTTGCCCCTACAGTTACTTTCGAGAACGGCGCTACTCTCTGGAGCCTAGAAAATCGTGCTTTTCTTAGCGATAGCATCTCTTTACGCACGGTAGCGGGCTTTGCCAGCAGCGACTCCAATGGCAATAAATACAGCACCTCTTTAAACTACAATTTCAACCTCGAAGACGAAGCCAAAACCTTCAGTCCTTTTGTCGGCGTTGGTGCTGCCTACTATTCTGGCGCTAGCAACCAAATCGCTGGTTTTGGCCAAGCCGGAATCGATATTAATTTTGAAGGTTTGAGCGTCACTGGCAGCCTCGCCCTCCCTTTTAATGGCGAACGCGGACTCGCCACCTCGATCGGACTTGGCTTAAAATTCTAACCAACTGTTCACTCTTAATTATCAACTCTCAACTAAAACAGTCGGAGCCACCACCGCCCCCCGCCCCTTCTTGCCATTCATCGTCTCACTGTTCCAGGTATAAGAAGTAAACTGGGGCAAAATTTCGCTGCAAAAAGCATCAGCAGCTTTCGATCGATAGCGGTTGGGGTTGACGATCGCCGATAGAGTCCGCTGAACTTTTAGTCCTTCAATTTGGGCGCGACACATCAGGCCAATTTGCAGCTCTTTTTCGATCGCCGAAAGAGAGAC
>JAYSRP010000351.1:0-2117 GCA_043721015.1 Synechococcales cyanobacterium
ATACACCTGAGCTTTGGTGCTATGAGAGCCATAGACTACTTCTTTCACGGTGTAGTCTGCGGTGCTGTCAGGATGGATACCGTAGCTGATCGCAGGCTTGATTTTCTCGGATACCAACGGGCAATCTAGAGAACCAATCACAGTTTTGCAGTTGCCCGCAAAAGTCTGAAAAGTCTGGATCACTGCTTCTAGACTGCCATAGTGATCGGTATGGTCTAGCTCAATGTTAGTAATGATGCCAATCTGAGGCTTGTGTTTGGTCAACGAGCCATCTGATTCATCAGCTTCGGCTACCAAATAGTCGGTGGCACCGGTACGAGCATTGCCTTCCCAAGTACTGACTTCGCCACCAATAATAATTGTGGGGTCTAAGCCCGCTTCAACTAAAACGCAGCCCACCATGCTGCTAGTGGTGGTTTTGCCGTGAGTACCGGCTACTGCAATACTGTGATACTCAGCAATTAGAGCGGCTAAAACATCTGATCGATGCCAAATATCACAGCCTTTGGCTAGAGCTGCCGCCAATTCTGGATTACTTTTATTAATTGCTGTGGAGCAAATTACCTGAGGCAATTGGTCTTTAAAAGAATCAATATTACTGGCAGTCTGGCCATTGAAAACCTTTACTCCTACCGATTCTAAGCGTTCAACAATGTTGTTACGCTTTAGGTCAGAGCCAAATACTGGAATCTGGCGTTTGGCCAACACATAGGCCAACGCAGACATTCCGATGCCGCCCACTCCCAAGAAGTGGAATGGACGACCGCCAAAATCAATACCTTTAGACATGTAAGAGCTTCCTCATCCGCCAGCCTACGGGTTAGACCATAGCGTCAGGCGATTATGATAGCAAGAATCGCTAACATATTCTAGAGGAAATTAAAGTATTCAATTTTTTTGATTAAAATAATGGAGCTGGGCAGAGTCGAACTGCCGTCCGCCTTGGGTATTAACTTTCCGCTCATTCACAGGTTTAGCCCTTCTAATCCTTAGGGCGGGAGAGATTCATTGTCCCGAATCGCAGGATGCTTTGGTAGTTTCTTAGCTACTCAGCCGACCAAAGGCAATTGAGTAGAGCGTCCGTTGGGGGTTATCTACAATTCTCAACGGAGTCGGAACTGTAAATGCTCGAAACCGGGTTTAGGGGTTTAGATTAAGCAGTTACTGCTTTGCGAGCGAAAGGTACAATGTTGTTTGCATCTATATTTATTTTGAGCCGATATTAACGAGAGTGGACTCCCTCTCGACCTGTATCACGGAGCAGCTTTCGCCAACACGTCGAAACCTTTACAGCCCCTTGTGCTCTCATTATAGCCAAAGATTTGCTGATTTGGGTCATCTAATCAGCATCGCTCCTAGAAATATTCCAGATTCAAGGCAAATTTAAGTTAAAATCTTAGATTGAATCAGTAATTTTCAATAACATTCCCAATAGCATTCATGGCAGAAACCCTCTTTTTCAATGCTCTTCGTGCCGCGATCGACGAAGAAATGTCCAGAGACTCGGCAGTTTTAGTCATGGGTGAGGATGTCGGCCATTACGGCGGCTCCTACAAGGTCACCAAAGATTTACATAAAAAATATGGCGATCTGCGCATTCTAGATACCCCAATCGCCGAAAACAGCTTCACTGGCATGGCGATCGGCGCAGCGATGACTGGTCTGCGACCAATTATTGAAGGCATGAACATGGGTTTCTTGCTATTGGCCTTCAACCAAATTTCTAATAACGCCGGGATGCTGCGCTACACCTCTGGCGGCAACTTCAAAATCCCCCTGGTAATTCGCGGCCCTGGTGGTGTAGGCAAACAGCTCGGTGCCGAGCACTCCCAACGACTAGAGGCTTACTTTCAAGCAGTGCCCGGTCTCAAAATTGTGGCCTGCTCTACTCCCTACAACGCCAAGGGTCTACTCAAAGCCGCCATCCGCGATGACAACCCGGTGTTGTTCTTTGAACATGTGCTGCTCTATAACCTGAAAGAAGATTTACCAGATACCGATTATGTCTGTGCCTTAGACAAAGCTGAAGTGGTTCGATCGGGCAAAGATGTCACTATTTTGACTTACTCCCGAATGCGCTATCACGTCCTGCAAGCGGTGGCGATTCTCGAAAAAGA
>JAYSRP010000352.1:0-4306 GCA_043721015.1 Synechococcales cyanobacterium
AAAGTTTCGCTCTAGGCGGAATCTTCATTTCGCTCGCATTCATCCCGACATCCATCTGGGTACAGATGGGATGCGGGGCTTCTGCTGTTTAAGCTAAAAGTTTGGCTTGAGAGCGATCGATAGATCTGCAACATTAGTGCCAGTTGCTCCGGTGATTATGGCTTGGCCTAACTGCTCAAAAAAACGATAACTGTCATGGCGATCGAGATAATCCTCGGCCATGATTTTTTGTGCCCTGGCCATTTTGCAAGTCTGAGTCTCAATAATTGCCCCCGCCGCTGGACTGCGGCCATCAATTCCATCGGTGCCGATGCTGCCAATCCAAACTGACGCTGGATAGTTCTGGAGTTCGATCGCTGCTGCCAATACCAGCTCTTGATTGCGACCACCCCAGCCAGGGCAGTCTACCGGCAAAGTCACAGTGGTTTCACCGCCATAGATCAAAGCCGTACCTGGTGCTGCTAACTGAATCGCCTGGGCAATTGATCGACCTTGGCTACTGGCCACCCCAGTCATCTGGGTGGTCACAATTTGGGGTTGATAACCAAGAAACTTTAATAGATCAGATGCCGCTATACAGGCTTGATAATTGCTGCCAATTAAAGTGTTATGGGCGGTTGGTTGATTTTCCGAAGGAAACGCTGTGCGAACGGTCAAACCCGAGCCAATAATGGACAGATTATCTCCGACCACATCTGAGAGAATTAACCCCACCACTTGAGCCGGAGTCGCCAAATCCACTATTCCTCCGGCTTTAAGCCGATCGAGGCGCGATCTCACTGCATTCATTTCGGTAATATCAGCGCCGCTAACTAGCAGAGTTTGATAGATCGATCTCAGAATATCCAAAGAAATTTCCGGGGGTGGATCAATGAGTAGCGCCGTAGCCCCCCCAGAAACTCCCACCAATAGCAAAGTGTCAGCAGTACAGTCTACCAGCAGCTCTCGAGCTGCCTGACCAGCCGCTAGACTACCAGTGCCAGGGAGAGGATGATTTCCTAGCACTATTCGCCAATTAGCCGGTAATTTTTGGCCAAGCTGCGGTGACACCACCAACCCTTGCTGTATTTTGTCACCTAATAAATCTGCCAAGGTCTGAGCCATGGCAGCAGCAGCTTTACCCACGGTTAAAATTCGTAAATCTGAAGTGGAGTAAATAACATCAGCGATCTTGCAGCCATTTATGGTGCGCTCTACAAACTGACGAATTGCTCGATCGGGTTGCACCGCCTGAATTCCTGCCTGAAAAGCCTGCACTAAATGATCCCGCATCTCGCCTCACCGCATCCAGCGCGCATAAGGATGCTTAGATCCTTTATTTTGAATCTGACGTACTCTGGCCTCCAACAGTTGACGTTCGCGGGGAGATACCTTCCAGAAACTATGGCCAATCTGCCAGAGCAGACTAGAAAGGGTTAGAGAAATACAAAAAATTAACCCAGCACCGCCGCCCCATAAGTTAAAAAACAAGCTGTAGCGCAGGCCAGTCATACTGAAATATTCACTCAACTGCTGAATGCTCGATCGCATTTGCCAACAGCTCCAAGCGCCGATGGTGAGCCAGAGCAACAATATTAATGACCAGCGCAGAAACATATCAATGCGCCGCAGCTTGGCAACTTGTTGATCTAGTTCAGAATCCATAGTTAGCTATTGACTCCTACTGCCACTGAACTCTGCTTGCGATCGCGCCACCAGGCTAGGAGAGTGCTGGCAATAAAAATGCTGGAATAAGCTCCAGCCGTAAAACCAATAATTAAGCAAAGAGCAAAGGGTCGCAGAGTCTCACCACCAAAGATAAAAATCGAAGCCAAGGTTAACAGCACGGTCAGAGTGGTATTGATTGATCGACCTAAAGTCTGATTCACCGCATCTTCCACGATTATGTTGATCGATTCACCTGGATTAGCCGCTACGACCTCCCGAATTCGATCATAAATTACCACCGTATCATTGACTGAGAAACCAATAATGGTCAGAATGGCCACCACGAAGAGGCTATCTACTTCTAAGTTGGTAACAAGACACAAAATCGAAAAAATACCAGTGGTGATGAACACATCATGAAATAGCGCCACAAAGGCAAAGAAGGCGTAGTCTGGCTGAAAGCGGAATGCTAGATAAGCATAAATGCCTAGAAAAGACAGGCCGATTGCCAACAGGCCATTGGTAAAGAGCTGCTTCCCAAAAGTCGGTCCGATCGTGTCTATCTTGGTTTTATTGGCATCCAGCTTGCCAATTTTGTTCTCTAAAATATCAGTGAGTTTGTCGCGGGCTTCTTGTTTTAGTTCACGGCTGCGAATGGAAAACCCGACTTTGCCAACGTTTTGAATAGTGCTGCCGGTCAATCCTTGGCTATCAGCAATTTGGCGTATTGCGTTGATGTCGATCAGTTTATTGCAATTTTGGGGATTTCCACAATCTAATTCATATTGCAGTTTAGTTCCGCCAATAAAGTCTAAGCTAGGCCGCAAAGGAGCCTGAAATTGAGTCCAGGAAATAATCATGGCGGCAATTCCCGCCAAAATAATGGCCAAAGAGGTCAGCCACCAGATTTTGCGCTGTTTAATAACTGCGAGTTTCATTAATATGCTCCTAGGCGGCTGGTTCAGCGATATTCGGACAAAATAATTTGGGGCGCTTGCGCAATTCAGGGAAACCCAACACCAATAACAGCATGAAGGTACGAGTGCAGGTCAAGGCGGTAAACATGCTCACCACTACTCCTAAACCAAGAGTGAAAGCAAATCCTTTGACTAAACCAGTGCCAAACCAAAACATGGCGGCACAAGCAATCAGAGTGGTCAAGTTGCCATCAAGAATACTAGAGAAAGCTCGGTTAAAACCCGATTCCACCGATCGATATAAAGTCTTGCCAGCTCGTAGCTCTTCCCGAGTGCGTTCAAAGATCAAGACATTGGCATCTACCGCCATCCCGATACTAAGAATAAAACCGGCAATTCCGGGCAGGGTTAAAGTCACCCCCAGTAAATTGAACACGGCCAAGGTGAGGATGGTATAAATCACCAAACAAACGTCGGCCACTAGACCAGGTACTCGGTAATAAACTCCCATAAAAATCAGTACTAGCATCAGTCCGCCGATCGCCGCTTGAATGCTGCTGCGAATACTTTCTTGACCTAGGGTGGCTCCTACTGTGCGGTTCTCGACGATTTCTACCGGCACGGGTAAAGCCCCACCGCGTAGTGATATGGCCAAAGTTTCGGCATCCCGAGCGGTAAAGTTACCATTGATTACCGCACTGCCGCCACTAATGCCAGTTAGTTTATACTGACCATCTACGGTGGGAGAAGATAGTAAATCTCCATCCAAAAATATCCCGATGCCGAGTTTAGTACCGGCCAAATTTTTGGTCAGGTCGGCAAATTGCTTGCCACCGATTTCGTCAAAGCGTAGAGTTACATCCCAACCGCTATCCTGTTGATGGGATTCAGCCTGAGCGGTTTTTAGATTTTTGCCGGTGATTTTTGGTGCGGTAAACGACTCGGCGATCGCCAGATTACTTTTTTGCAAAGTTTCCTTGGCCATTTTGATCGAAGCGGGGTCTTTTTTGTCAGACTTTTTTAAGCCTTCCAACAAACCTTTAGCCAAAATGTTTTGTTGGCGAGCTACGCCTAGCGCCCCTTCAGTGTCTGGCTTCTGTTCTCGAAAATCCAGTTGAGCAGTGCCGCCCAAAACTTTCTCGGCTTCTTGGGGGTCGCTAACTCCAGGGAGCTGCACCAAAATTTGCCGATTGCCCATGGTTTGTACCAATGGCTCCGAAACACCTAAACCATTCACCCGATTTTCAATCACCTTTTTGATGCTTTCTAGCTCAGGTTCAGAAATTTTAGGAATATCTTTGGTTGGCTTGGCTTCGATGGTTAACTGCGAACCACCCTGTAAGTCTAGACCCAAACGCATGGGCATTTTGACTAGTACAGTAATGGCTGCGGCTACCAGCAGCAGAATGAGTCCTAAAATGAGGCGCTGTTTTTGCATAGGAAAAAGTGATGAAAATAAGCGAATCTAGACCCGACTACCGACCATGTTCTGCACCGCTTCCACAATTTGGGGCGGCTGAATGATGGTGAGGTGTTCGAGCTTACCATTGTAAGGCGTAGGAATATCTTGGGAAGACATGCGCAGCACCGGAGCATCTAACTCGTCAAAGCAAGTGTCGATAATTGAAGCAGTCAATTCTGCTGCGATGCCACCGGTCTTCATACATTCTTCAACAATAATTACCCGATGGGTTTTTTTGATGGAAGCTGAGATAGTTTCCATATCTAAGGGCTTGAGCGAA
>JAYSRP010000353.1:0-44220 GCA_043721015.1 Synechococcales cyanobacterium
GATAGAGATCCGTCATTGTTTAAACTCATTCCCTTGTTAAACCAGATTTTTCGTCTTTTGGCAACCCCCCTCCCTACCAGCGGTTATTGAGAAGTTACATTCAAACTGCATTTGGTTGTGTAGAAGAAATGTTTATGAGTGTTTGCTATGAAGTCGAACCTGATATTATTACTTTTGGCAAATCCATTGGCGGTGGTTTTCCTTTGGCTGGTCTACTTTACGGCGAGAGATTTTCATTCAAACCTGGTCAACACTCATTTACCTTTGGTCACAGTCCCATAAGCTTTACTGCAGGCAAGGCATTTTTAATAGAGTTGCAGAAGGAAGTCGGCAAAGCTAATAAATTGAGCGATTATATTTGTGAGAGTTTGATGGCTCTGCAGAAAAAACACAAAATTATTGGCGAAGTTCGCTGTATCGGTACTAAAGCGGCATTTGATGTGAAAGATGGCAGTTCAGAACGAAACTGTAAAGCTGCAGATATCATTGTTGAAGAAATGTTTGAACGGGGCGTAATAATCTCAGCATCGCGGTACAAGCTTCTTGGTGAGAGTATTATGTTACAGGCACCTTTAGTATCTACATTAGATGATTTGAGATCAGCCTTCGGTAAGCTTGATGTGGTTTTGGACAAGTTTGATGAGCAAAAAAGTCAACAGCGATCTGCGATGCTTGCTATCTAATCATCGAGAGAGATGGTACGGTTACCAATCTCAGTAAAGCTCCATAATCGATTACCTATTTTGTTTCTAGTAAAGCTTGTTAAGACGACCATCTTAAGTATTTGTTCTCATATTTACTCTTTCAATTGCTTTGTATGATTTCTACTAACCATTTTCTCTATAAATCTGTCAAGCAGCCAGCCGACAATAGCAAGTCCAGCGGTAAGGTAAACATATTGGACTTAACTGAAGAAGCAATTTTTCAGAATGATCCCGTAGACATTGTTGAGCATTCCAAACGACACGCAATAATTACCGAGGTCATAGCCAGGAAGATGGGTCTTCCCGACAACCAAATAGAAATTTTGAAGCGCGCATCGTGGGCGCACGATATTGGAGGCGCGCTCAAGCATTTGCTTGTAGATGAACAAAAGTTTCTATTGAGCTTGGAATTTACTGAAAGTGAAAAATTTTCCTTTGGCACTAAGCCGAGTTTCAATTACAAATTGTGCATAGAGCACGCGAAAAAACGCATTGATGTCGGTTTGCGAGAAAATTTGACTGATGAGGAAATACTTGCTCCTTTTTCCCTATATTTAGAGGAATTCGAATTATTGAAAGGCGCTCCTTTAACCACTAACGAACTGGAATTATTAAAAACTTGGTGGTGTCACCCTCAGTATTCAGTTGATGTGTTAATTAGCCGGGGCATTTTTGTTACGCCTGAAGTAGAAATACTGATTAGATGTAATGAGCAACCATGGTTGTTTGACTATGATGAGTCTGTCCGTCAGTGCATTGATAAGTCGGTATTGACACGACCGGAAATCAAAAATCTGGTGGCGATAATGCGCGTTGCTGACATCGTTGAAAATGGTAACAATCAACAAAGGCGTGAACTCCGAGGTGTTGAAATCGAAGATTTTGCTAGTACCTTGGCGTTTTTAAAGCATAAGTTTAGCATTGACGACCTTGACGATTGCATGGGGGTGATTGCTGTATTGGAAGAGTTGAAAAAAGAAGGCAACGAGCAACTGATCGACGTTATTCTTAGGTCTCGTGGGCATTATTGCGAGCTGGAAAACGATTACAAACATGCAATTTTGGAGAATGTTGTGCACGAGTCGGTTTCTCTCATTGAGGGGCGCGGCAATAGAATTACTGAATATAAATACTCTACTACCAATGAGTACAGTATTATGTATGAAAATCTTTGGTATAAGTTTAGTTTTGTACCCGAGAGGCGAGGTGATTTTGATAAGCTTTTATTATTAGAAGAGGCTCTTCCAGAAGCCGTCAATGAGTTGAAAGTGCCCCATCTATCCCCCGAAAATAGGCATTGCCCATTTTGTTGTGTAAATATTGATGAGGTGATCTGCAAGCTCAAGTTGCCTTCAGGCAGTATTTATTCGTTTTTGATTAATATTGCTCCTTATGGTGAAGACCATTTTGTTATGGCCGGCGGCGCAGAGCAGCCACAGGTTCTCTCGCAAGGTTACGTAGACGACTTGCTGGTAGCTTCTTACGCTTTAGGTAAAAATTACGAAGGATCGTTCACCAGTTTTTCCGGATCCAGTGTGAAACATTCACACGGGCAATTTTACCGCGTGAAAACACCGGTTTGGCGAAATCTACTTGAAAACAGACTTTATATTGTCAACATGCATAAGGTTGATGATGTGGTCTGTGGTGAACTAGCCAACTGGCCAGCGCGCACAATAATTTTTAAAGGAAAAGATCGTAACAGTGTGGCACAGCAGGTGTGGCAGGCCATATATAAGTTAATGTGTGATGGCGTGCCGTACAATACCAAATTTATGTACTGTGAAGATGGAAACTATATCTGGTTGCTAGCTCCGCGTTTGCATGGTTTCATGACCTTTGCAAAATATTTTCTCGCCGATGAAAACACACCTGAGTCTATTCATGTTAGTGGTTGCGGCAGCATTGAATCTCCCGGTGGCGATGCCATTATGTTTTTTGATGTGCCCAAGAATCTTACACAAAATCAGCAAGAACTGATGACCAAACGCTTTGCAAAAACCTTAAGAATGACATCAAACTGGGCAAGTAAACCCTATTCCTGCAAGCCAAATTTGTTGCGATGTCTCGATGAAAAATCACTCAATAAATGTACGATTGCCCACAGGATCGAAAATCTTGTGCAAGCCCAAAAAGCGATGTATTTGGGATTTGATATGTTGGAGGTTGATGTTCAGCTCACTGCTGATGACCAGATAGTTGCGCTTTGGGGTTCGGTTAACAGTGCCAATCAAACTCTGTACAGTTATCGGCTTGACTACAAGGAACTCTGTAAAAAGCTTGGAGCACAAATATTGAAAATCGATGAGTTATACCGTCACGTCAACGGAAAGCTGTTTTTTAACTTTGACATTAAAGACTGGTCTGATGGCTTGCCTGGGTACAAGCAGGCTTTGATAAAAGCTTTAATCGCCCTGGTTAAGTCGCACAATGCGCAAAACAATATACTGTTTGAAAGCTTCAATTTAGATTATGTGCTTTCTTTACAGGCTGCCGGACGGGAGCAAGGGATTGATTTTATTACTGGCTTTTCAGTGCATCAACATAGTGATGAAAGCGTGGTGATGACAACTATTTTGGCCGCAATTGAGCATGGCGTAGACACTATTTTTCTGTACCCTGATATGATAACGGAAAAGGTGGTGGCAACAATTAATCAAACAAATTTGATTTTATTGACAATGCAAAGTGAATTGCACAATACCGTTCTTGATAGATTGGAATGCGCTATTATTGATGTTCGCGGAAAGTGATTGGGGATGCTGAAATGTTTATCAACAGTCAAGACTCAAAGGAGATTCTGTTTACAGTTAGGATGCACTGATACAAGCTAGTTAACTATTTTCTCTTGTATGCATTTCTGAGCTGCTTTTCGTGAGTTAACTTATATTACACTATGTTTTAGGCAGTTAAAATGAAAAATGATAATCAATACTTAAGCCCCATGTCGTCACAAGATCAACAGTATATTGGCTCAAGACCTTTTATTATGCTTAAACCATACAATTCAAATATTGACCCTAATCATTTTTATTCAGTCGTTAATAATTTAGTTAATATATTTCCCTTATTTTCAAGTAAGGCTGTTTTGATTGATGGTAGCTATTTTCTAAAATATGAAGAAAAATGCTTTTATTTCAATATTGTTGAATCTAGTAATGTGTCAGTGCTCGATTTTTTTTCAAAATCACAATATAATACCAGTGTTTTTGATGGCCTTACTGACGAGTTTAACTCGGATATTGATCAGCCCTTAACGGGCTTTACTCTGACAAACTTTACGAATAATAAGTCAATACTGTCAGTAAGCATGTCACATGTACTTGGAGATGGTGAAACATCAAAAATTCTGGCGTTTGCCATTGCCCAGCTCCTCAGCAATCATCCCATCACAAAAATCAAAGCGGCAATTCGTTTCCCCTTTGAGTTGGAAAAGGATGATTCTTCGAAGAAAGCTGTAGGTGATTGGCACGAGCATTCACATCATGGGCACCAACCTGTTCGCAGCGGTAAGATCGTAGTTCAGAATATTTCCTTGAGCGATCTCGAAGGGATTCAAAAAAGTTACATAGGGCAAAATCCCGGTGAAACGTGCAGCAGAAATATCATCGTTTCAACTATGCTTATCAAGCAGACCGCCAAACAACTGATTGCCGCTACCGATATATTGAATATTAAAATTCCTGTGGATATGAGATCTAGGAACGCATCAGGCAGAGCAGCTAAAGGCTATATTGGTAATGCCTACCAGTCGGTACTCTTTTCCTGGGCTAAGCAACAAATTGATGGGTTAACGCTTGAGCAGTTGATCGCTGAGGTACATAATAGAATTAATCTAGCATCAAAAGGTAAATCTGTGGTTATGTCTCTTACCGGCCTAGATCGTACAGATATCTTTGTCAACAGAGAATATATTATTTCCAATGTCGGCAATTTATCAAAACTCTATATGGCCTTTGGCGAACATTCTTTAGGAAAAGTCGTGACAGTTGGGTCTGATCCTTTCAATTTCATAATACACCGAGACAGATCGGGTTTTGTTGTTCAAGCATTTACTCTCAATGAGTGAAATCTGATTCTACCGAACTTGCTATGCTAAATTTAGCCTGAATCCTGCGGTGCAAGGTTTGACATCGAAAAAGCCGAGTTGTCAGATTTATTTGACTCAAGATGTTTCTGTTATGATGTTATGAAAATCTCAAACTGATTGCCGATGAGAAGTTCAAGCTGTTTTGCCCTAGAACTTCATCTCGGCCTCATAGAGATCGGGGAGATCATTTTCGATTAAAATCATGTCTGCTGGCTGTTTGAACTCTTTGCTCATCAAATGAGCCAGAGCCTTATCCCGATTATCAAAAGTCAGAATTTTATCTTCAGATAAACCGCCTTCCTTCAAACCAGTCATTAAATCCTGCTTGTTAGTGTCACCCACTACAATTACCAAATCACAGACCTCTGCTGCCTTCAACGCCACCTGGCGATTCTCTGCGGCCTGTAGATCACCTAGCTCCACCATCCCTGGAGTCATCAAAATCTTGCGACCACCGGGTAGACCTTCTAACACTTCCAGAGCCGAAGCAAAGCCGATCGGATTGGAATTATAAGAATCATCCAAAATAAAGCCGTCGCCGTTCTTGCGCAGATTCAAACGGTTATTGGCTGGCTCAATGCTACGAATTGCTGCAATCACATATTCTGGGTTTTTGCCCAGAGCGCAGCACATAGCAAAAGCCCCTACTAAATTAGAGAGCATTGGCACACCCAATAGCTTAGTAAAACCAGCATAAACCTCATCGTGCCAATGCAGATTAAAAGTAGTGCCATCCATGGTGGCCACGATATCGGACATCCAGCAATCCAAATGACCTAGCTCTGGCTCTAACCCATAAAGAATCGTGGTGGCCTTAGCATGTTCACCAGCCATCTTTCGGGCACCAGGATTATCGCCATTGCAGATCAATAAACCACTGGGATCGATCGCCTGAGGTAACTCGCACTTGGCCTTATAAATATTCTCGATCCCACCAAAGCGCTCTAAGTGCATTACACCCACTGCTGTCACCAAACCAGCATCGGGGGGAGTGAGCCGACAAAGCTTCGCTACCGAGCCAATTTGGTAAGCACCCATTTCAATAATTGCTAGACGCTGCTGTCTTTTGAGATTTTCTCGGATTTGACGAGTAATTCCCATCTCGGTGTTAATGCTGCCGGGAGTCCAAAAAGTTGGTTCGATCGCCTCTAACAAGCTGCCTAAAATTGCCTTGGTACTGGTTTTACCGTAGCTACCAGTAATCCCAATTACGTAGGGATCGTAATCGGCCAAAATCTCTTTGGCCTCTGATAAGAAAGCTTGCTGCTTCTTGCTTTCATTCGGCCATAAGATGGCGTTAGCCAGCATCAGCCACACAGGCGCGCTTTGAATTAGAGTCACCGATGCCAACCATAAAATCGGCGCGACACCATAGCCCAGAGCGGTGATCAACCACAGAATTCCTACCACCACTGCGGCATAAAGGCCGATCGAGAGCTGATAGATGGCGGTTAATCGATCGGTCATATTCAGCTTGATTTTGCCCACCTTGCGGGGATCGTCCTCTGTCCAACTAGCGGCCACCAATACCAGGCCACCTACTATGCACAGACCCAAAGTTGCCAGGAAATTCTCAGCTACGGCTAATCCCAGACCTCCGACCACCAATGCTACTAAGGAGCCACGGGTATCAAAGGCGCGTTTCTCAAACCACCAGTTTACAAAGCGGCTAGAGTTGTATTCTTCTTGCTGGAAGAACTGTAGGTAGCGCAGTGACCGCCGCACATAAAAGAGAATGACGGAAACTGAAATGATTAATACCAGCAGGAGGGGGGCAAAAGGAGGGTTCATGATGGCCAGAATGCTTTTTTCTCACACCCAGCATACCGCCAAGGGGCACCACTGGCATGAAATCGAATTTTAGCTGCCGTCGTCAGAATTTTCCAGTTAAATAAAGGATCGTAATACCAATTATCCCCATGTCGCTGCTTCCAGTGCCTCCGCCCGATCGATCTCCTCCCCCAGGGCCACCCAATCTACCTCAGCTCGATCCCACAGCAAATGACCATTGCGTAAATAGAGAACTCTGTCAGACTCCAAATTCCGTCCCGTCACTACTAAACTCAAACAAAGCCGCTTGGCAATTGATCGCAGCTCTGCCCACACCGCCACATCCAAATACTTAAAAGGATCATCCAACAACAGCGCCTGTGGTTCCATCATCAAACAGCGCGCCACTGCTACCCGCTGACAATCGGCCATCGTCAACTCACCTGCCCGCTTCACTAACCAATCTTCTGGAATCATAAAACTACTCAGCACCCCCACCAGCCTTTGTTCCATCACCGTTGGTGATAGCTGCTGCACCAACAGCGGATACATTAGAGCCTCCTGCACCGTCATCCCCAGCAAATCTGGCTCCGTTGCCACATAGGCCAACTTTCGGCGCAGGTTAGCCGGGGGAATCGATCGATACTCTTGCCCCGCCCAAAACACCTGACCACCGCTAGGTTCCACTAATCTATTCAACAACTTCAGCAGCAAAGTCTTGCCCGCTCCCTTGGCCCCAGCGATCACCACCACCTCACCAGCCGCCACCGTAAACGACACCGGCTGGAGTAAAGGTTTATAAGGCAAAGAAAAAGTCAGCCGCTCAACTTTTAAATCAGCCAAGATCTGCCTCGCCGGTAAACACCGCCTGAGCCGGTCCGGTCATATACACATGGTTATCGGTTGCCGACCACTCAATTTCTAGACAGCCACCTGGTAGCTCTACCGTACAGACTCGATCATTGCGGCCAGTCAAAACCCCAGCGACCACCGTGGCACAGGCTCCGGTACCACAGGCTAATGTAATCCCCGCACCTCTTTCCCACACCCGCATCTTTACATAGTCAAGGCGGACGACCTGGACAAACTCGGTGTTAGTGCGCTGCGGGAAAACAGTATGATGCTCAAACTTTGGACCGATCTCAGTCAAGTTCACCGTCGCTACATCGTCCACATAGACCATGCAGTGCGGGTTGCCCATGCTGACACAGGTAGCCAAATATTCTTTACCAGCTACTTGGATGGGTCGATCGATTACCTTCTCACCCGCCGCTGCCAAGCTGGTAGGAATCTCGGTGGCCAATAGCCTTGGCTCACCCATATCTACCCGAATCTGACCGCTGGCCAAAATCTGGGGCACAATCAGCCCTGCTCCAGTGTGGATCTGGTAAGTGACTTGCTGACCCAGCTTATTTTCTAGCTTGGTAATAAAGCCCGCCATACAGCGAATGCCATTGCCACACATCTCTGGCTCCGAACCATCGGAGTTAAAAATCCGCATGGTGTAGTCGGCACCATCTGTACCGGGTAAAGTAAAGATAACCCCGTCTCCCCCGATGCCAAAATGTCGATCGCAGAGCTGGATTGCTTGCTCAGGAGTCAGACAAGGTTCGGTCTGGTGGCGATTGTCCACTAGAATGAAGTCATTGCCTAATCCTTGATATTTAGTAAATTCAATTTTGTTGGTAAGATCCTTGCCGATCGACATAGTACTACTCTTCGATTATTAACTTTATTCTACTGTGAACCATGCCAGAACTAGATATTAACCAGCCCAGCACCCGTCAAATTCAGCAGCTTATTAAAGATAAAAGTCGGCTAGAAATTAAGCTGGTTACTAGCGACGTGCTCAGTGGAGAGCTGTTTTGGCAAGATACTGACTATTTTTGCTTAACTCAGGCTGATGGCAGCAAAATCATTGTGGGCAAAAGTGCTGTCGCGTACATTAAGCCTTTATAGTTTCTCCATCCTCTGCTGCTGGAGTTCAGGTGGTAAAAACTCGATAGAAGTGTCTGAGCCAGACTACTCTGCAAACATCTCAGCCAAGGTATCAAGAACTGTTTTTTGTTCATCTGAACTAATTTCTCCCAAAATTTTGATCAATCTAGTTTTGTCTACAGTCCGAATCTGATCCAAAATTATCTGACCATCTTTACCCTGGAACTGGCAGACAACGCGAGTTGGATATTCTTTCCCTTTGGTCGTCATCGGAGCAACAATTACAGTAGCAACATGGTGATTCATCTCATTTGGTGAAATTACTACACATGGCCTTGTCTTTTGAATCTCGCTACTGATCGTCGGATCGAGATTCACCAGAAAAACATCGAAACGTTTGACTACCACTCCCATTCATCCTGCTCCCAATTCGTAGTACTGACATCATCCAAAAGAACATCATCACGTTGTGCGGCCATAGCAGCAAAAGCTAGATCCCAGCCCATTCGCAACTGTGGTGCTGTGCGGATAGTAAGATGATCTCCATGCACCTCTATTTCAACCTCGGTATTGATACCGCTTTGTTCTAAAAGAACCTTGGGAATACGAATTCCCTGGGAATTGCCAATCTTAATAATTCGTGTTCTGATTGCCGTGCTCATGCTTTGTGTGGTTTTACAACCAGAAAGTAATTACATTGTACCTACAAATCAGAGACTCGTCAAGAAAAAGAGCTTTAGCTATTTATCTGGGTTTGCCTTGGCTTAGACCTACCATGTGGCCTTGCGGTAGGATTGATGAAACTCTTCTCCGAACTTCATGCTGCACTCCTCCCTTGACGATAGCTCCAGATCTTTCCAGCTTCCTGGATCTAAGCCCCATTACAACCCCGATCGACCCGGCCAAGTAGAGCATATTTTTCTGGACTTGATCCTCGATATCCCTCGCCAACATCTGCAAGGCCACTGCCATATTCGCCTCAATCCGGTGCGTCCAGATGTAAATAACCTAATTTTAGATGCCGTAGATCTAGAAATCCGATCGATCAAAATCAACAATGTCACCCACGAATTTGCCTACGACGGCGAAAAACTCCAGATCAGAGTCCCAGAATTATTAACTCCTGGCAAGTCGATCGACATCGACATTGCCTATGCCGTCAGCAAGCCCCAACGCGGCATCTACTTTATTCTCCCCAGCGCCAACTACCCCAACAAGCCCACCCAGGTTTGGACTCAAGGCGAAGACGAAGACTCCCGTTTTTGGTTTCCCTGCTTCGACTACCCCGGCCAACTAGCCACCTCCGAAATCCGGGTTTCTGTTCCCCAAGACTTCATCGCCATTTCTAACGGCAAGCTATTAAAAACTGAGACTGGCCTAGAAAACAAGCTCTACCACTGGAAACAAGAGCAAGTCCACCCCACCTACCTGATGACTCTGGCAGTAGGGCGCTTCGCCGAAATCAAGGATTCTTGGAACGATATTCCGGTCAACTACTATGTAGAAAAAGGCCGGGAAGACCAAGGCCACCTGAGTATGGGCAAAACCCCCCGCATGGTGGCGTTCTTCAGCAAAAAGTTTGGCTATCTTTATCCCTTTGCCGAATACAACCAAGTTTGCGTCGATGATTTCATCTTTGGTGGCATGGAAAACACCGGCACTACCCTGTTGACCGATCGATGCCTCTTAGACGAACGCGCCAGCATAGATAACTGGAACACCGAAAGCCTAGTAGCTCATGAACTAGCTCACCAATGGTTCGGCGACTTAGTCGTGATCAAACATTGGTCGCACGCCTGGATCAAAGAAGGGATGGCCTCTTATTGCGAAGTGCTGTGGACGGAGCATGAGTACGATGCCGACGAAGCTGCCTACTATATGCTGGGCGAAATGGAGAGCTATTTAGGCGAAGACAGCGATCGATATCGTCGCCCGATAGTTACCAATATTTACCGAGAAGCGATCGAGCTATATGATCGTCACCTCTATGAAAAAGGCGCGTGCGTTTATCACATGATTCGCTATGAGCTGGGCGAGGAGTTATTCGATAAATTTGTGCAGACCTTTGTAAATGACAACGCCCACAAAACCGTCGAAACTATTGATGTATTGAGGGCAATCGATAAAGCTACCGGTCGCAACCTGGCCTTTTTATTCGATCAATTCGTGTTTCGCGGCGGCCATCCTGACTATAAAATTGCCTATAGTTGGGATGCCGATACCAGCACCGCCCAGGTGACAGTGACCCAAACCCAGGCCAAAGAAGGTCTGCACGTTTTAGCTAACGATTTATTTGACCTGAAGATTCCAGTTTCTTTTGGCTATGTAGAAGGTGAAGATGTCACTCTCAAAACCTTTAAGGTACGAATTTTCGAGAAAGAACAAGTCCTGTATTTCCCATTAGAAACTAAGCCCGGCTTTATCAGCTTTGACACCGGTAACTATCATCTCAAAACTGTAGAGCTGGCCTACGGTTTAGCAGAGTTAACTGCGCAGCTAGAGCATGACCCCGATCCCATTGGTCGAATTTACGCCGCTAGAGCGATCGCCGCAAAGGGCAACCTGGCCGGAGTAGAGGCGCTAGGCAAATGTTTAGCAGAAGAAGAGTTCTGGGCAGTCCGACTAGAAGCCGCCGAAGCCTTGGCTGGAGTACAGCTCGATCGGGCAACAGAAATTTTGATCTCCGAAATTGGTGATGAAGATGCTTTTGTTCGTAAATCGATCGCCACTTGCCTAGGCAAACTAAAAACCGCCAATAGCTATGCTGCCATCACTAACTTAGTAACTACAGGTGACGAAAGTTACTACGTAGAATCTACAGCTTGCTCAGTACTAGGCGGCTTCGTTTCGGCCTTACCCACCGAACGCCAAGCTGTCCAAGATTTGTTGGCACAGGTATTAAATGATCGATCGGGCTGGAATGAAGTGGTGCGCGGCGGAGCCATCAGTGGTCTGGCCAAGATGACCGATGATCCGGTGGCTTTGGGGATGGTGATGGCTTATACGGCAGCGGGCACACCTCAACCGTTAAGGCTAGCGGCGATTCGGGCTTTGGGTGCAGTGTCAGTACATCAGGCCCCAGTGGATGTAAATAAGGCACTCGATCGACTCCAAGAACTGGCGCGAGAATCATTTTTCTTGACCCAGGTTTCGGTAGTTGGGGCATTGAAACAGATGACTACCATTAAGGCGATCGGGGTACTCCAAGGTCTAGCCACCGGTAGCCCAGATGGTCGGGTGCAGCGCATGGCTTCGGAAGCAATTCAGGTGGTGCAAAAAAATGCAGGCACCGATCCGGCGCTGAAGCAGTTACGCCAAGAGCTAGACGAGGTTAAAAAAGCCAATCAAGAACTCCGTAGCCGCATGGAGGCTTTAGAGGCAAAAGACAAGAAACCAGAAGAACTTTAACCTAGACATTTTCCTCCAAAGAATAGATTAACAGAATGTCTTTGGAGGATACAAGCACAATCTACTATAAAATGTTCACATGTCTAGAAGAGATAGTTTACACAATTCAGCTCGTCGTACACTAGAAAAAGACGGCTGGCTGATTACGGATGATCCATTGATTTTAGTTTTAGAGAAAACAATTTTGAAAGCAGACTTGGGTGCTGAAAAAATTTTCACTGCGGACAAAAACAATCAAAAAATTGCCGTAGAAATCAAAGATTTTGATACACCCTCTGTAATCAGTGAACTAGAAAAGACCATGGGACAACTCCAGCTTTATCAATGGGCATTAGAAGATCAGGAGCCAGATCGTCAGTTATTTCTAGCAATAAGTGAGAATATTTATTTGAAGCATTTTCAAAAACCGATTTTTCAGCTTGTACTTAACAGAAAGAAAATCAATCTATTAATTTACGAACCAGAACAAGAGGTAATCATCCAATGGATAACTCACTAAACTATGCCGACATTATTCAAAATACTCTTCAAGAAGCCACAAAGGATCAGCCTCGGATCCAGTCAATTCGGATGTACCCAGTATGTGATAGAGTATCTGGCCATTTTCTTATCCTCGCCACCGGATGGGACAAAAAATCTTGGGTCAATACAATACTATTCCATGCTCACTTAGATAATCAGGAACTCACCATTGAAGAAGACAACTTTGAGGAAGGTCTAACAGCCATGCTGATTACAGCAGGTATTGACGCTAAAAACATTCATACTAGTTTATAAAATTCCCTTAAAGAATCTATTGAATATGAAAAGCAATCACTTAATAACATCAACAAGAATGGCAGCAATCATGGGAGTATTCCTGCCTCTAATTGAAACGATTAGAAGATCAAATCAGTTGTTAGATCCAACTAAATTCTTGAATTGGTTTGATGATTATATGCTTGGTGGGGTTCTTTTGATAGCTGTTTATTTGGTAAAGAAAAAATCTCATGATTCCATTTCCTTACTAATTGCCGCATGGGGATTTGCCTCTGGCGCTTTATTTTTAAGCTTCTTGGTGCAATTTGATATATATAGTAAAAGTGATCCTGGAATATTCCCCACAGGATTAGTAGCACTTGGCAAAGGAATTATTTTAGCCTATATGTTGGTGGGCTTGTATTTGGCAATCAAGTCCAATTCACATGCACAAAATAATCTCAAATAAACATAAAGTATTATGGGACTTGACGCGGTTGAGATAATTATGGGTTGGGAGCAGGCTTTTGAGATCGAATTTACCGATGAAGAAGCCGAGAAAATCACTACACCCAGAATGGCGATTGATCTAATTATTACTAAACTCGAAGTCAATGAAAATATCCCAGAAATATGTCCATTAACACGCATTTATCAACGAGTAATACAAGCTTTGCAAACAGTGCTTAGCTTACAGCAAAATCAAATCCAACTAGATAGTAAACTGCGCCACTTACTTCCCCAACAGCAAAGATCTGAAACCTGGCAGCAAATTTGCCTATGTCTAGGAGTGCCCAAGCTACCTAAAATAAGCGCTATTCCCATATTTATGCCAATCACAGTAAAAGATCTAGTAGATTGGTTGACAGCTCATTACCCTAGCTATTTTCTTAGCTCTGATGAACGCTGGACTCCTCAACAAATTAGAACTGTAGTGCGAGCAGTCATTGAAGATGTTGTTGGCACTAGCGACTTTACAGACGACAACGATTTTGTTAAAGAAATTGGTGTTAGTTAACAGCAGTCTTATTCTTTTTCTCTGTAAATAAAATAATCACATTAATTAAACCTGCCTTTATTGCCATGAATCTATCCATTGGTTATGTAAAAAAGTGGAGTAATATTGTACCTCAAGCTGAAAATATCGATCACGATTCTGCTTCTAGTGCGATTAAACAGATCTATCACTTTTTGGATTTAGCTGAGCCGCCGATATTTTTTGCCTCTCAGCCTAATCAGGTTCTAAGCACTTTTTTACATCACAAATTAATTGAGACTCGCGTATATAAACAAGGAAATAGAGTTGTTCCTCAGTTATCACGAAAACAAGAAGTATCGCTAAAACAACAACTTGGTACAGATTTAGCACAGACTTTTTCAGAAAAGTTATTATCATGTCTCTCTGTTGGTATTCGAGATCAGATTGGTATTGATCTTGAGTCTCAACTTTGGGTTAGCGTTGAAAACTCTATTCGCAAACAAATAAATTTCAGTTATCCTGAGCTTTTACGGAACTGTATTAACTGTCGTGAATGGAGCTGTCATGCAGGCAAATTTGATTTATGTATAAATGAATTAGGAGTTACTTACAATCCACAACTTTGGTCGATTTTTCAAAATCTGATTATGAGCTGTAACTGGTTTATACCTTTTACTAAAGTTTGCTTAATTGGTGATTGTGCAATCACCAAATTTCAATAGTTTTACAGAACCAAAAAAAGTAGGCATCCTTATGGATGCCCATTAGCTTATACCAAAACTAGATAATTACTGAGCAACGGCCAAAAGCTCATTAGCATTCTTAGCCGTCTCAAAGAAAAAGCGCACATTATCTTCGGGAGTTGTCGGTAATACCCCATGCCCCAAATTCATTACATGCTGATGACGACCAGCTTTACGCATAGTATCTAGAATTCGATCGCGGATTAGATCTTGAGAGCCATAGAGCACGCAAGGGTCCATATTGCCCTGAGCGCCAATGTGCGCGCCAATCCGCTGCCGACCAACTGCCATATCTACAGTCCAGTCTAGGCTGACCATATCGCAGCCCGAAGCGCCCATCATTTCTAAAATGCCACTGCTGCCCGTGACTAACAAAATTAATGGTGTATTGGGGTGAGTTTCCTTCACCTTCTTAAAGACTTGCTGTTGGTAAGGGTGGGCAAAAACGGCATAGTCTTGGGGGCTAAGATGACCCGCCCAAGAATCAAACATTTGGACAATTTGAGCACCGCTGTCGATCTGATAGCCTACATATACCGCGATCGCATCAGCAATTTTAGACAGAAGCTGATGTAGCAAAGCTGGCTCAGTAAAAGCCATTCCCTTGATAATTTCATAATTCTTGGAGCCTTTCCCTTCTACGGCATAGGCTGCCAAAGTCCAAGGCGCACCCACAAAACCCAGCACAGTGGCAGCATTACCAACTTCTGCCCGTAAAGATTTCAGAATTGTCTTAATAAACGGCATCGATTCTTCTGGCTCTAATGGGTGCAAAGCATCAATTTGTGCCTGAGTGCGCAACGGCGAATGGATAATCGGCCCCTTGCCTTCAGCAATATCCATCTCAATCCCCAAACCAGGTAAGGGAGTGACAATATCAGAAAAAAGAATTACGCCGTCGGGTTGAAAAGCCTTCCAAGGCTGTAGAGAAACCTCGATCGCCACTTCTGGGATTTCGGAACGCTCCCGAAAAGAGGGATACTTCTCGCGCAAATCTCGATAGGCCTTCATGTAGCGGCCAGCCTGACGCATCATCCAAACAGGTGTGCGCTCAACGTTTTCACCACGCGCAGCGCGCAAGAGCAAAGGGGTATCATTAGTGCCGGTCATATAAGTGCCTTATATATAGGTGAGGAAAAATTAACAATCATTAAGATTTTGAGACTTAATCTCCGGATCATCATCCGTTCTGGGCGTTTTTTCTTTCCCAAAAGTTAACAAAAAAATACAGTTAAACATTTGGCACGTTTAATTGAGAACCCAATTCGTTTGCAAGATTCTTAGTTAGAAAATTCTACCGGCTTCACCGCCCCCTCTCCAACCGTAAACACCGTCTTGGCGGCAAATACCCCACCAACTAACAAACCACAGGCAGCCAAAAACAGCACCAGATGCAGCGGTCTGCTTAGTAAGGGGTGTCGCTGACGGAAAGAGGTAACGGCTTTCTTCGGGGTGGGCTTACGCTTAGCCTGCTGTTGACGAGCAGGAGTTGGCATTTGAGGTAAATCGACCTGATGTAAATTGAGAACATGTTGCCAGTCTGGAACCAGCCTTGCTCGATCGCGCCCCACAATTACCACTCGATCGATTCCCTCTGGTTGCAATCGTTCTAGGGCTTCCCGCAAAAAGTCAATCAAAAACAGCCGATCGACAGTCTCGGGCAAAATCGCCGTTACCACCAAACAATCATTTCCCATGATTGCCGTCACTTCTACACCCGATGGCGATAAGGTACTATCTATTAGCCGATTCAAGGCCGCCACATCTCCAGCTCTAGCTAAGGCCACCAAGTTACTCCGATTAGCTGGTGAGGATGCTGACCGAGATGCTATCTGAGACGTTGATCGGGACATCGATCGAGACGCTGAACCAGAAATTGGCCGAGAGCTGGTAGAAAACATAATCTTTACTGAGAGATATTTATCAAGTGGAAACAAAGCCGAATCGTTCAGCAATATCTATGATGCCAGCAGTTAGTGTGTTTAGGCTATAATCACGATCAAAGCCACTCACGCTAATGAATTCAGAACCGTACTTATTCAGTACTCTGACCATTAAGCTGCGCTTTTAAACTGTACTGCAAAGACACAAAACTTACCAGGCTTTAAACCCGATCTGCTCATGGAAGAAATCGCACAATACGGCTCAATTTTAAAGCGTCGTTGGTTACCCGCAACCTTCGTGTTCTTGCTGATTGCTGGTTTAGCTACCATCTATACGGTTAAGCAAACACCCATCTATCAGTCAAAAGGCCAGTTGCTATTCAAGAAAAACAACAAAACATCTAGTTTGCTAGATGGGCTAGGTGTTGGGGCATTAGCAGATGTGGGTGGTAGTAACAGCCCAGTAAACAACCAGCTAGAAATCATTCGCTCTTTGCCGATCATTGAAGGGGCGATTAGCAACCTCAGTCTGCAAGATAAGAAAGGTGAACGACTGAAAGCTGAACAGTTTCTCAACCAAATGAAAGTTACTAATATTAAAAGCACTGATGTCTTGGATTTTTCGTATCAAGATACCGATGCAACGAGGGCTGCGCGCGTGTTGCAAATGGTGTTTGATCTATATCAACAAAAAGATTTAGAAAATCAGCGTAAAGACTCGCAAGCTGCACGTATTTTTGTTGAAAAACAGTTGCCAGACTTGGAGACCAAAGTACGAGAATCAGAAAGCAGAATCAGAGATTTTCGGGAAAAACATCAGGTAGTAGATCTAGCTTCTGAAGCTATGAGATCGGTAGAAACCATTAATAACTTGAACCGAGAAATTACCACGGCGTCAGCACAGCTAGCCGCAGAAAAATCTCGGATCAATGAAATGAAGAAACTCTTAGGTGACAATGTACAGTCGGTAGTACAGAGCGCCCTTGTAAGTGAATCTCCTGGATTAAGAGATGGCATTGCTGCACTGCTAGATGCACGTAAAAAGTTGGCTTTAGAACGAACCCGCTTTACTGAAGAGAATGCTTCGGTAAAAGATCTTAGTAGTAAAGTAAAAGTACTCGAAACTGATCTAAATGGACGTTACGCAGCAACCTTAGCTGGAAAAAACATCAAGGGGCAACTAACCGATTTACAGCCAACCGGTTTACAAACTGCCATGGTTGCCGATTATACGAAGGCTGAAACCCAACGAGTAGCCCTAGAACAACAAATCAATGCCCTAGTCTATGTATCTACGGCTTACCGCGATCGGGCAAATCGTTTACCTCAACTTGAACAAGCCCAACGGGAATTGAATCGTCAATTGGAAGTATCCTTGACCACCTACAAGACCCTGCGTGCCAAGTTAGAGGAGTTCCGAATTGCCGAAAACCAAACCACCGGTAACATCACTCTAGTCACACCACCGACGATCAACCCTGAAGCAATTTCGCCTAAAACTCCGCAGAACATTGCCATTGGTAGTTTTTTGGGTTTGTTCTTAGGAGCCGCCGCAGCATTTGTGCTAGACAGCACCGATCGACGGATCAAAACTGCTCAAGAAGCCCAGCAGCTATTTCCCGACTACTCAATTTTGGGACGTATTCCAGACTTCCAGCAAAAAGAAATGGTGGTTACTAGCAAATTAATGTTTGGTAAATCTACCAGAACCGCCGGTAGGCTGATGGCCAGAAACACTGGTAGTGACCAAGAAAACGAAGCATTCCGCTCACTGCAAGCCAACCTGCGATTTTTGAATGCCGATACGCCCATCAAGGCGATCGTGGTTTCTAGCTCGCTGCCCCGCGAAGGTAAATCTACGGTGGCCGCCAACTTGGCTCTGGTAACAGCCGAACTTGGCCGCAAAGTACTGCTGGTAGATGGCGATATGCGCAAGCCTTCGCAACACCGGATTTGGCGGCAGAACCCAGATGTGGGCTTGAGTAACGTCTTGACCAATCAAAGCAAGCAAGAAGAAGCGATCATTGAAGTAGAACCCAACCTGTATCTACTGACGGCAGGTACTCCACCACCCAACCCGATCGCCTTGATTGATTCTTCCCAGATGGGTATTTTGATTAACGAATGGACTAAGACCTATGACTTGGTGATCATTGATGCTCCACCGCTAACTGTGGCGGCTGATGCCACCTTGCTCTCGAAGAAAGCCAGCGGTATTGTATTTGTGATGCGCCCCAATGTAGCAGACAAGGACTCGGCTATGCAGTCGCGGGAAATCTTGGAGCAGTCCGAGCAGAATGTCTTGGGCATGGTGCTCAATGGTATTCCGATGGAGTCGAAGAAATACAACGACTACTACTACCAGGGCAGCAAGCCATTGATTGAAGATAGTGATCTGGCAACTGGCATTAAGATTAAGCAAGATGCCTAGCAAGCTATCGGGGGTGGGTTCGGCTCCGCTCACCCACCCTACTGGATCTCGGATTATGATTTCTTAATAAAAAGAAGGAGAGTAGATTTTCTACTCTCCTTCTTTTTAAATTTATGCGGTACCCGAGACTCGAACTCGGAAGTCCTTGCGAACACTAGAACCTGAATCTAGCGCGTCTACCAATTCCGCCAGTACCGCAGATGCCTGTTATCAGGATTTCCATCATAGGGTCTAGCTTTGATCCTGTCAAGATCAAGAAGCCTGGGGCTTGGTATTGGGAAGAAGGCGCTGAATACCCTGCTGCACAAACTCTTGCATCACGGTTAAACGCTGATTGGCCTGGAAAACCTGCTGTAGCAAAGTGCCAAACCGATCGGGATTCCAGACATGGTTAGCCTGAGCCGCCACAATATCTTGGTCGGCAAAGTATTCCATTAAAGTCAGACCCACAATTCTGGTCAGGTAAGCAGCGCTCATCCCCTGCACCAAACCACCCGCAACATAAGTCACCGCATTAGTTTTTAGGATACTGCCGATCGCCTGAGTAGAAACTTCCACCAGCCCCAGCTTCAACAACAGCCCACCCATGGCACTGGCCGCCGATTGACCAAGCTCGATCGAGAAAGGCTGCTGATAAATAGCACTCAAATCTACAATAGTTTGAGCATTGACCGCAGCAGTAGCCAGCAAGTCTAATGCCGGTAAGGGGTTGGCAAAAGCAGCAGCTCCGGCAATCCACTGGCGCTGTTCAATAATCGGCAAAGCCCGAGCGCGACGCAGCCCATTTAACTGGGCTTTGCCAGTATTTTTCAGGCGATCGACTTCCCAGTAGGTAGTAGTCAGCACTAACTGAGCGCCAGATTCGGCTAGCACGGTGCGCAGGGAGTTAGTTAAGGGCGTAATTTCGATGGCGGGTTGCTCGATCGATTCTTGCACGTCGCCGCTGGCCGCAATCGCCCGCACTTTAATCGGAGCAGGCTTGGCGGCGATCGCCACCACCTGGTTAGTCAACCCCGCTACAGTTCGCTGAATGTTTTGATAGACCGTATCTCGATCGACTGGAGCCAATTGATCTTGTTTATTTAGCACCACCACCACCTGCTGCTGGAGCTTATTTAGATAAGCAAACTCGGTCGCGGTCAAGTCTCCATTGGTGACAAATACCACCAAGTCAACTTGCTGCAAAGCTTGAGTAATTTTCACATCCGCCCCATCTACTTCAAACAGCGCCGGAGTTTCGGTTAACTCTAAAGGCTGCGCCGAAATAAAATCGGTGGCGGGCAGCGCCGCAATGACGCTGGTTTTACCAACTCTGGCGGCACCGGTCACGGCCAACCGATAGTGCTGCCGATCGGCCTGCTGCAAAGCCTGTGCCAATGACTGGCGCAGAGATGCCGAATTACCACCTTCGATGGTTAATTGATCGGCAATGAGTTTTACTTGATCACTTAAGCGGGTAAGAGTTGATGAATCGATTTTGAGCGGCTGGGCAACTGCGGTGCCTCGGCTCTTACTCCAAAGCCAGTAGCCACCACCGATCGCCATTGTCCCCAGCATCAAAACATTGCCGTTACTGGCCACTGCATGACTCAGCAGATCCAGACCGAGAAACCCGGCAACCGCCAGACCACCCACTAAGATTGGTTTTTGAATTTGTAAACTCATGGCCTTAAGAACTCCGCAGATTGCACTGACTTGATAAGTTGCCGAATCATCGACATTCAGATTTTAGAATACTGTCGGGAGATCACAGTGATCGGATCCCCGCTGCTCAATATTTCTATACGCTGTTTGCTACTAGATCGGTGTACCAGGTTCTTCGCTAGGTGACTCTTGCAAAGTAGATAACACATCAGCAGTAATGGTGGCGGCTTCTTCGGAATCTACATCTAAAGCCACTTGCAGCTCTTGTAAAAAAGCCTTGCGCATGGACGGAATAGTCAGAGGGATATCTTTACCAATTTCGCCACCCATAGAAACCGCAGCGGCAATCGCAATAGCATAGGCTGTGGGCACTAAGTCGTCAGAAATCACCTCCACATCATCGGCAGCATTGAACAATGCACCCAAACCTTCTTTATCGGCAATTTCGGCCAGTTTATCGATCGAAGCCAGCAAATCTTCTTCAGAAGACTCATCAAACAGTTCAAAAGTAGACAAAATATCTAACAGCCGATCTACCGGAATTTCGGCATCTGGTTGATCGGCCAACATGGTAATTAAGGCGATCGAGGCAATCCCTTCGGTAGGAGTAAGCTTCACATCGGTAAACTCGTCAGAATTATTGAGGATGGCCTCGTACTTAGTCATGTTGCACTCCATATATATTTCACATCCCCATGCAAGTATGGCAGAATATTGGAGCCGCACCGCCTATTAAAAATCCGCCCCTAGGAATTTAGCTAACCTGAGCACCAATGACAATTAGAACCAACTTGGCATTCTTTGGTCGAATCCTGCAAAGACCGCAACTTTCTAGCCGCTTAATGGCTGCCGGATTAGCCGTGACACTGCTGTTCATAGCGATCGCCTTGCTGTCTCCACTGTTGGTAGCGCTAGGCTTACTGGCAGATCCCCAAGATTCAATTACCTTTGCCATTCATGAGCCACCGTCGTTTACCCATTGGTTTGGCACCAGCCGCGAGGGCTACGATGTTTTTTCGCGGACGCTAGCTGCCACCCAAGCGGCTTTTCAGGTGGTTATTGCCGCCACAGCGCTCAGTTTATTAATCGGCGTGTCATTGGGAATGGTCAGCGGCTACTTGGGTGGCAACGTCGATCGGGCATTGCTGTTTTTTATGGATACTATCTATACGTTGCCGGGATTGCTACTATCGATCGTGCTGTCTTTTATTGTGGGGCGCGGGATTATTAATGCGGCGATCGCCATCAGTATTTCCTATATTCCTCAATATTTTCGGGTGGTGAGAAACCAGACGGCCAGCTTAAAAAACCAGATGTTTGTGGAAGCGGCTCAGGCTTTAGGAGCTTCTACCCCCAGAATATTAATAAAATACTTGCTAGCCAATGCCATCCAGAGCGTACCAGTACTATTTACCCTGAATGCTGCCGATGCAATTTTGGTCTTAGGAGGCTTAGGATTTTTAGGTTTGGGCTTGCCCGAAGAGATCCCGGAGTGGGGTCATGACCTGCGCGAAGCTCTTCCTGCTCTTTCTACCGGAATTTGGTGGACAACTTTTTTTCCGGGTTTAGCGCTTACAGCAATGGTTACAGGACTTTCTTTATTAGGAGAAGGGCTGAGCGAACTAATTAATCCAAAAGAAAGGGAAAGCTTAAAGTAGAAGTCACAGTTCTTAGTTAGATCCTCCTTGTTCTCAGGGGGGATTTTTATTTCATTAAGTATAAATATACAGCAAATTATCTAAACTGGATGAATCAAAACTGTTCCTATACTGCTAGACAAAATCGGGAAGGTGCTGCTAAGATGCCAGTGGTGAAGAGTCTATCTGAAAGTCCTATGAACTTGACTGACGAGCATGAAGTTGTGTCGCTCATCGTCCGCTATGGCTTTGACCTGGGGGGTCAGCAGGCCGCTGCATTGGTTCGTTTGTGGGGCAGTAAGTACGACCGCACCTGGCTGTTACCAGCGGCGATCGAATCATTAAACCGAGGACGCTATAAGGTTGCTTCGATCGAACAAGTATTACAGTCTTGGCAGCGTCAAGGCAAAACGACTCCTCGCTTTACCGCCGAATTTGCTGAGATGATTTTGGGGCGAGGTCATCAACCCCAGTCAGCAGACACCCAAGAAGCCCTAGATGAGTCTTTACTTGACGAGGAAATCTATCAATTTTCTGACCAAGATTTAGCTGAAGCTCATCAGTTTGCCGACGAAATTGGCCTTAGTGAACCGGCTCTGGACGAAGATAATATTAACTGGGGAAATGCCCATAGCCAGCTAGCTGTTGACAGAGTACCGTTTAAAAGTGGCGTTACCTCCGATTTAACTGCTTCTAGCTACCCACCCAGCAAGCTGCGCAAGCCCGGTGAAGAAGAAGTTGTGCCACCGCATTTACCCCAAAGCACCCCAAAATTTGAGCCACCACCTGAGGTTTCACAGTTTTACTATCGGTTGCTAGAAATGGCTAACACGTCACCGGCTGTCAATGCACAGGTTAGTATGGCAGTCTTAACTGAACCCCAGTACCATATCGGGGGTTAGTTAGTGCCGCTCACTTCGGCTCAGTACAGGGCAATGATTAACCGCCCATCCGAATTTCTGAACAAAAAGAAGCTAACTGAATACCATCGCTAGTCTCTTGCACAATGCTGCGCAGGCGCAAATTGGGGCTGGCAAACCAGATTCTTTCGGTGCTAGTAAATTGGTCGTTGCTAATCGCAAAAGTTAAGGCTTCATCGTTGCCGATCGCCACCTGACCCAAAGGATTTTTTCTGCCATTTAGTACCCAGGCTAATTCGCCAACAGCAGTAGGAGCCAGTAAAGTGGTGGTAACAGTTATGTTGGTATTTTTGGGCGAACTCCAATCTGTCACGGGTTTACTGACCACCTGAATACCACCCCAATCTACCTGCGGGCAAAATTCTTTGACAGCATCAGCAGTAAGCAGCTCAATGACGATCTCGGACTTGCTATGGTTAGATTTTTGGCTGGCTAGCTGGTGGGTGGTGCGCTGGGAAAACCATTTACCAACGCTCAGGGCAAAAAACTCTTGGATCGTCATCACACAAATTTATAGACTATTCATACTATAGCGAAATTTGGGGACTAGTTTGCCAAACAAACTAAGAACCCATTGGATCGGGTAGCCCCAAAATTTGCCGAGTTTTGCTGCCCACAATGCCATCGACGGCTAGCTTGCGATCGGTTTGCAGTTGACGGACCGCTCGATCGGTGTCTTGACCAAAGACTTTATTTACTTCTACCTGAATGCCAATTTTACGCAGAGCATTTTGCAAAGCCTCCACATCGTTGCCCAGTTGTAGCGGCTCGGTAAGCTTTAAAATACGCGGAATATCTAGCCCCGAAAAGCCCTCGGCAGGAGCATAGCGCAGCCGACTGGCCGTCACTGGCCCAAAGTCGCCATCGCTGGCTACTGGGTCGTTAGGACGACGAGAATTCCAGATTTGCTGAAAGGCTTGCACCGCAACTTGGTGAATAGATTTCACACCGGAATCTACGCAGTCATAATGTACCGGGTCAAACGAACCAATCCATCGCCAATTATTGGCTTCTAAGACCGATCGCCAGCCATCAGCATCTTCGATATCGATCGCGCTGGCATTGTTGTGATTGCTCTTACCCGGTGGCGCGGCGGCGCTGATTCCACAGCGGCTATTGCGATAATGAGTCCGCAGCAGCATTTGACCAGCAATGGTGCGATAGGCCGAATTGATCACCATTTTTTGGTTGCGAGCAGCAATAGCCTTGGCTAAGTTTTGCTTGGCTGAAGCCTGCATCCAAGCATGGACAGAGCCACCCAAAGAAACATTCAAATCATCAATCCGCACCAGTAAACCGGGGCTGATTTTATTCATTTGATAGATCAGTTGAATATCTAGACCGCGCACTGCAAAAGTAGAGCAGTCTGTCACATCCTTAATCAGAGCCATAGATTTCTTAGTAGATGCAGTGGTACATTCGTCATGCCAAATTATCACAGAAATGGGTAGCCTTTTCATGAACTACCCCTTCTAAGTGGGTTGAATCTGAATTGTAAAAGACTTGCGATCGAGGCACCGGCACTCATTGGATTGAGTACCTGACTGGTTTGGAAGTAGAGACGATCGATCAAAAACCTTGGACTGATAAAATTTTTGTAATCTAACCACCGATATTAGCTTTGTCGATATTAGCTTTGTCGATGTTGATTGTGTGCAGTTAAGATGGCTACCGGATAGATCCTGATAGGTTAAGGATTCCACTTTTTTACGGTGAGGTTAAAATCGATGCAAACGACAAATACCATCCCATTCTCCGCACTCGACCCAGTGAAGGATAACTGGGGCTTTTTGGAGGTGTGGGTTGACCCGACGAGTCGCCGCCTTATATGTTGCTAAAGTAGCCTGTCAGACCTCCAGATTTTCAGGATCACTTCTAGTGACGGATTCTCCCAGGCTACAATATGAATACTCCCAACTCCGATCGCCATGACTCGTCAAGAAATCGAAAGTCAACTTCTCACCCTATCGCTTTCTGACAAGGCCGAGATTGTTCAAAGCTTGACCAAGAACCTGAATATGAGCGGTAAAGGAATTACTAAAACTCCGGGGGTTTGTGGCGGTGAAGCTTGTGTTGCTGGAACTCGTATTGCAGTCTGGTTACTAGTCGAAGCCCAACAGCTCGGCATTAGCGAAGCCCAGCTATTGCAAGACTATCCTCACATAACTGCTGCTGATCTCGTTAATGCCTGGGTATATGCAAATGCTTTCTCTGAAGAAATTACCGCAGTAATTCGTGCTAATAATGAGGCTGCTTAGTCTATGGCGCGTCTATATTCTGATGAGCAGTTCCCTCGTGAAATCAGCGATTTACTACGGACAATGGGGCATGATGTTTTGACAGTGCAAGAAGCTGGCAACGCCAACTTAGGCATCCCTGATGAAGATGTTGTATCTTTTGCTGTTGCGGATAACCGTGCAGTTGTAACACTGAATCGCCAAGACTTTATCCGATTGCACCGGGCTAATCCTGAGCATTTTGGTATTATTGTTTGTACTAGTGATCAGGATCGTCCTCGCTTGGCTTCTAGAATTAATGAAGCGATCGCTATTCAGAAATCAATAGATGGTCAATTAATTCGAGTTGTCCGACCAGTAAGTTGAAATTTTGCACTATGCGAGTCAAGTATTTCCACCACTGACATCCAAGGCGATTTCTTTGTCTGAGGTTTATGGGGAGCCTCAGCCGGTGAATTTGTCGGAGGCGAAGGAGGAGTTTAGGGTTTGGTATGACTTGGCTCAGGGCTTGGTTGATTACAGTTATGCCGATTCTAAGTGTCACGCGATCGTGGTTTTGGCTGATGGGGTTACTGCTTTGCCTTGGCGGGAGGCGAGAAATCTGCTTTTGGAATAAATAAGCAATTCTAAATTACGGTGCTAAGCCAGGTTGATGCTGGGGGACTAGCCCCCCAGACCCCCCAGCAGAGAGCGGAACGCCGCCCTCCACACCTCCCTGCGTAAGGGTTGATCTTGCTGAGTTGCTGCGTTGTCTTAATTGATCGAATTGAGTGAGATTAGCAGCCGCAACTGCGTGACAACGCTGGTTGGTGTTGTTTGAATCTGGAATTGCTTGAAGAGTCTCGCCAAAATAACCAGTTAAGTGCAGAATGCTAAAATCGGGCAAGTCCCTTGGAGCAAAATGATCTGATGCTAACTCTAGAACAACTTATTTCAGAAGCAACTGCATTATCAGATGCGGGCAAAGCTATTCTCATTGACAAAATTGTAGAAAGTATGGAAGGACAGGTCGATCGAGATGTTTTGCTGGCAGGAGTGCAAAAGGCTCAAGAACGCCTTGCCGAAATTGATAGCGGCGCAGTCCAAACAGTTCCTGGAGATATTGCCCTGGCACAAATACGGCAACTTGCGAAGAAATGAAATATGAGTTTCACCCAGCAGCCCTGCAAGAATACGCGGAGGCTGTTGAATTCTTTGCCCAGCAAGACAAACAACAAGATTTTATCGACACCATAGAGAGTGCCATATTTCAAATTATCGGAGCACCAGATTCGTCGTTATTTGACTCTCAACTTTACCTATGCCATTCTGTATCGAGTCTATCCAGACAGAATCATAATTGCGGCGATCATGAGTTGTCGTCGAGATCCAAACTACTGGCAAGATCGCATCTGAAAGTGTCAGGTAATATTTGGACTCTTTTTCGACAGAAAAGAAGGTGATTAACTAAAATTTAGCCCGCCCTACGCAACGGTTTTTATAACCTGACATCAAGTTGTAGTATACTCCAACTTGACACTACATAACGTCTAGAAAAGATCTTAAATTTTTGAAGAAATCGTTATAACGACCCACTTCACCCGACACTAACATGTCATAACACGACCAAAGAAAAAGTCACCGTTGTGGTTTAAGGAAGGTCTTAGTTTTAGGATCATAAACCTTACGATCACGAATCAGTTTCAGCCAAATTGTCTCTACTCCCGCTCCGACACCTGCCCCAAATGCCATAAACATCAAAATTGTCGGGATAAACATCTATCTCTCAAGAGATTTTCTATGAATCAATGGTCAATCTACGTCCGCGTCAAAATAGATCAATGGAAATTCTAGATCCGTTGGTTCGTGAGCAAATAAAGCAAATTATCTACAGGTTGTTAGGAGGCATATGAATAATTGGACTGCTGAAGAAATTGCCTTTAGATGCGATCGACTACCGGTAAGAATTGATCGATTAACGACCAATCTTTTACGCATGGGATCTTTAAGCCTGAAGGGCACTGATGCAGACAGCACCTTAGAAATCTTGCGTGAAAGCAAAGTATTTATAGAATTGACCGCGATCGACCTAGATATAGATAGCGCCTTTGAACTCGTCCAAATCCAAAGGCAGTTGTCTCGGTGGCATATTAATTGGGTAGAAACTTGGGCAAGTACTTCCAGTAGAAATGAAATTTCTACTTTGACTCAGAGCTGGGCTAATCGGCTGCGAGAAATGTCAGGAGTTTTTGCCTGATCGGAACCAGAATAAGAATCTCCCCAATCAGCGATCGTCTTAGGCACTAAACTCGCACCGCCACCAAATGAGTTTCCACCCACTCAGGTAGCGATCGGCCAGACAGATTCACCCGTCGTAAAGCAATCCTTTCATGAGTGGCCCTATCCGCCATTTGCTGCCTTGAGGTCTTGATACAACCGCTTAAACTCCCGCTGTTGAATGGCATGATCAACTATCGGCTCTGGATAATTACTCTTCGATCGCCACAGCGGCGCAATTTTGCCACTAATTAGATCAGCAGCGGGCACCGATTTTAACTCGGGCAACCACTGTCTAATATATTCGGCATCTCGATCGAACTTTTGAGTCTGAGTAGCCGGATTAAAGATTCGCAAAGGCTTCGGATCCATACCGCTGGAAGCGCTCCATTGCCAACCCCCGTTATTAGCAGCCGGATCGCCATCTACCAATGTTTGCATAAAGTATTGCTCACCCCACTGCCAATTAATGATTAAATCCTTGGTCAAAAAGCTAGCCACAATCATTCGACAGCGGTTGTGCATCCAGCCGGTTTGGTTTAACTGACGCATTGCAGCATCCACAATTGGATAGCCAGTTTTGCCCGCACACCAAGCCTCAAAGCGCGATCGATCATCTGACCAAGGAAACTTTTGCCAGAGCGATCGATAAGGCCCCTCGATCAAGCTAGGAAAATGATACATAGCCTGCCAATAAAATTCTCGCCAAGCCAGCTCTTGCTGCCAAGTAGTAATCCCCGCCTGGGCATCGAGACCGTTGGCTTGATCCATGGCCTGCACTGTTGCTTGCCACACTGTGCGGATACCCAAAGTACCCCAGGTCAAGGCTGGACTGAGGATAGAAGTGCCATCTAGTGCGGGAAAATTGCGATCGGTATCATAGCGCTCGATCGCCTTACCAGCAAACAGCTCTAATCGCGCCATAGCAGCCGCAGTCCCTGGAGACAAAAGATGTGGAGCATCCCACACAAAGCCCAAATCGGCCAAAGTGGGCAGTGGCTGCTGAAGATCTACTGGAATGTTCACTGGAATATTCATTGGCACAAAACCTGGCATACCCACCGGTTCTGGCTTGTTTCTCCCCAACCAATTACGCCAATAGGGCGTATAAACGGTGTAGGGAGTGTTGCTACCGCTGTAAATAGCATCAGGCGCATGAAGCACAGCATCCCAATATCGATGCAGCGAGATCCCCAATGACTGAAGCTGAGTGGCCAGATCTTGATCTATTTGGCGACGGCTGGGTTCTATCAGTTCGTTAAAATACACTGATTGAATATTGAGAGCCTTGGCTAGACGAGGGATTTGCTGAAGGGGTTCGCCCTGTAAAACAATTAAGTCACTGCCCTGCGATCGATAAGCCTGTTGTAGTAGTCGCAAAGAATCTAAAACATAGCTCACACTAGCTGGGGCAATTTTGTGGGGATTGAACTCGATCAGGTCAAAGCAAAAAACTCCCAGTACCGAATGACCAGAGCCACAAGCTGCCATTAAACCCAAATTATCTGCTATCCGCAAATCTCGTCGATGCCAAAAAAGAGCCTGTTCTTTCATTCTCAAAGTCCACATTTTGCCCTTGAAGTATAACGCCATATTTTGCATTAAGCGTTTTTGATCGAAATCTGGGAATGCTGGAGAAGATAGCGATATCTCGAGCATCCATGACTCAATCTTCATCTCCCAAACGCGCCCTTATCGTCCGCAACGACTTCTCCCCGTTCGGCAACAAGCTAGTCCAGTCTGGCTACGTCAATTCCGAGCAAATGAAGCAGGCATTGGTAGACAGTCGCAATGCCAACAAGTCTCTGATGGAGACCTTGGAAGAAATGACTGGCAAATCACTGCCGGTAGAACTGCGCGAGCAATATCGCAAGCAGCAACTGTTTGAGCTGAAAGTGCTCTATGGTTTACCCAGTCTTGACCTAGTTGCCAACAAAATCGATCAAGCATTAGTACGCACCCTAATTGCTAGCTATGTTTCGGTAGATAGTTGCCGCCAGCTCAAGATCTTACCCTTAGCACTAAACGATACTGAACTAGAAATCGCCATGGTTAACCCCAGCGATTTGGAAGTCTGTAACGACCTAGATAAAATATTACGCAAGCACAATATTTCTTGGAAAGCGCGGGTTATTCCGCTCGAAGACTACCAACAGTTGCTGGATACCTATTTGGACGAAAAAGTCCAATTAGAAGAAGCCAATGCTTCGATGAAGCGCTTGGATGTGCAAGAAGTCCTGGCCGACTTTGAAAATGGCGATCTGCACACCCTGGATGACGAAATTGATGATGAGATCGATATTGAAGGAGCTGAAGCCGCACCAGTAGTTAAACTGGTGAACCAAATACTCGCTAAAGCCCTTCTAGAAAAAGTTTCAGATATTCACGTTGAACCCCAAGAAGAAGGCTTGCGCATTCGCTTTCGTAAAGATGGCGTACTGCGGATGGCTTTCCCGATCTTGCCCAAACATATTATTCCGGCGATTACCTCTCGCTTTAAAATTATTGCCGATCTGGATATTGCCGAACGTCGCAAACCCCAAGATGGCCGAATTCGTCGTACTTATGAAGGCCGAAAAGTAGATTTTCGGATGAGTACCTTGCCCAGCCGCTATGGCGAAAAAGTCTGTATGCGGATCTTGGATAACTCCTCGACCCAGCTCGGCTTAGATAAGCTTATTAGCGACATGCCTACCCTAGAAATAGTCCGCAGCATGGGAGCCAAGCCTTTTGGATTAATCCTAGTAACTGGGCCGACCGGTTCTGGTAAATCCACCACCTTGTATTCATTGCTAGCTGAGCGCAATGATCCCGGCGTAAATATTAGTACCGCCGAAGATCCGATCGAGTATGCCCTCCCCGGCATCAATCAAGTTCAAGTTATCCGCGACAAAGGTGTAGATTTCCCCTCTATTCTGCGCGCCTTTATGCGTCAGGATCCGGACATTATTCTAGTAGGTGAGACCCGCGATAAAGAAACTGCCAAAACTTCGATGGAAGCGGCGCTTACCGGTCACTTGGTAATGACCACCCTGCACACCAACGACGCGGCTGGATCGATCGCCCGTCTGGATGAAATGGGTGTGGAACCGTTCATGGCATCGGCAGCCTTACTGGGTGTCGTAGCCCAACGTCTCGTTCGCCGCGTGTGCGTAGAGTGTCGCATCGCCTACAATCCCTCCCGCGAAGAACTCGGTCGCTTTGGCTTAACTTCTTCCGGCTCTGGCATCATCACCTTTTATCGTGCCAACTCACTTCTTCCTGAAGAGATCGAGCCAGCCCGCAATAGTTCCACTCTCTGTCGCACTTGCAATGGTATTGGCTACAAAGGCCGGGTTGGTGTTTATGAAGTGATGCAAGTTACTGACGAAATTGCCTCTTTAATTAACAAGCGTGCTCCTACCGCAATGATTAAAGAAACTGCCGTACAGCAGGGCATGAAAACTTTACTGGCCTATAGTTTACAACTGGTGCAAGAAGGGAATACTACTCTAGACGAGGTTGAACGGGTGACATTTACCGATTCTGGCTTGGAATCGGAGCTGCGTGCCAAACGAAAAACTTCACTGACCTGTAGCTGCTGCAATGCAGATCTCAAGCCTGAATGGCTAGATTGCCCCTACTGCATGACTCCCCGCTTTGAAAACTAATTTGATTGACATCAGGACACATAAACTATTATGGCAGACTTATTAATTGAAGACTTGATGGAGCAGCTCGTCGAAATGGGCGGTTCCGACATGCACATTCAAGCGGGGGCACCAGTTTACTTTCGGGTAAGTGGCAAATTAGCGGCGATCGATGACGAAATTCTTTCACCCCAAGATTGTCAGAAGCTAATTTTTAGTATGCTGAACAACACCCAGCGCAAAGAACTCGAACAGAGCTGGGAACTAGATTGTTCTTACGGTGTCAAAGGTCTAGCCCGTTTCCGGGTGAATGTCTACCGGGAGCGCGGCTGTTATGCGGCCTGTCTGCGGGCATTGGCCTCTAAAATCCCGCAGTTTGAACAGCTCGGCTTACCCGAAATTGTCCGAGAAACTTCTAAAAAGCCTCGGGGCTTAGTGTTAGTAACAGGGCCTACTGGTTCTGGCAAAACCACTACCATGGCGGCAATGATCGACTTGATCAACCGCACCCGCGCCGAACATATTCTGACCATCGAAGACCCGATCGAGTATGTTTTCCCCAATCACCTTAGCCTGATTCATCAACGCCAAAAAGGCGAAGACACCAAGAGCTTTACTAACGCCCTACGCGCTGCTCTGCGAGAAGACCCCGACGTAATTTTGGTCGGAGAAATGCGCGACTTAGAAACTATCAGCTTGGCCATTACCGCCGCTGAAACTGGTCACTTGGTCTTTGGCACCTTGCACACTAGTTCTGCTGCTCAAACAGTCGATCGGATGCTAGATGTATTTCCGCCTGAGCAACAGCCTCAAATCCGCGCCCAGCTATCTAACTCGCTAATTGCCGTTTTCAGCCAGTGTTTGGTACAGAAAAAAAATCCTAAGCCCGGTGAATATGGCCGCGTCCTGGCGCAAGAAATCATGATTGTGACTCCGGCGATCGCCAACCTCATTCGGGAAGGAAAAACCGCTCAAATGTATGGTGCGATTCAAACCGGGGGCAAACTGGGCATGAATACCCTAGAAACCACTCTGGCTAACTATGTACGGAATGGTTCAATCAGTCTGGAATCTGCCATGACCAAAGCGGCTAAACCAGACGAATTAGAGCGACTGGTTGCCACCAATCCAGCCATGGTCAATGGCCGCCGCTAAACTGTTCCAAAATTGCTTTGTTTTTTATTAGTACTACAACTCCAATTTGAATCATGCCTACATTTACTGCTGAAGTCCGCGACAATCATGGCAACACTCGTCAAGAAAAAATTTCTGCTAAATCGGCAAAAATTGCCCAAACCCAACTGAAGCAAAAATATCAGTTTGTCAAAAATGTCCGTCAACAAAAAAGCTTTGATATAACTCAGCTCACTAAAATCAACGTCCAAGATATTGAAGCGGCCTTAAGTCCGGTCAGTGTCAAAGACCGAGCTGTTTTTTCTCGTCAATTTGCAGCCATGGTAAATGCGGGGGTAGCAATGGTACGTTGCCTAAGCATTTTAGGTGAACAGTCCGCTAATCCTCGGCTAAAAAAGGCTCTTGCTGCAATTAGTTTAGAGGTTCAACAGGGCACAAATCTATCGGATGCGATGCGCCGTCAGCCAGAATGCTTTGATAATTTGTATGTCAGCATGATTCAAGCTGGTGAAGTGGGCGGGGTACTCGATGAGGTTCTCAACCGCTTAGCCAAAGTACTAGAAGACATGGCTAGATTGAAAAACCAAATCAAGGGAGCCATGGCATACCCAATCGCAGTAGGAGTATTGGCCACTCTAGTATTCTTGGCCATGACCATTTTCTTGATCCCCATTTTCGCCAAAATCTTTAAGGATTTGGGTGCCGAATTGCCCGCACTAACCCAATTCATGCTGGAAATTAGTGCTATCCTCACTAGCTGGAAAGCAATTATTCCCGTAGCTGTAATTTTCGGCCTCAGCTTTGCTTTTCGTCAGTACTACAAAACCAAAGTAGGCAGAGTAACGATCGATCGCCTGCTCCTAAAAATGCCGATCGTGGGTGATTTGAATGAAAAATCGGCAGTGGCCAGGTTCTGTCGTATTTTTGGTACTTTAACTCGCTCTGGTGTGCCAATCCTCAGCTCTCTAGACATTGTACGAGATACTGCTGGTAATAAAGTAATTGCTAACGCGATCGAAAAATCCAAATATGAAGTACAGCAGGGTGGAATGCTCAGCTTGGCTCTGCAACGGGAGCGGGTCTTCCCTCCTTTGGCTATTCAAATGATCAGCATTGGCGAAGAAACAGGTGAAATCGACGCAATGATGATGAAGGTCGCTGACTTTTATGAAGACGAAGTAGAGCAAGCTGTTAAGGCTCTCACCAGCGTTTTGGAACCAATCATGATGGTATTCCTCGCGGGGATGGTAGCAGTAATCTTGCTCGCTATGTACCTACCGATGTTCAAGGTATTCGAAAAACTGGCTTAATGACCGGCTCAACCACTCCCGATATGTACGAAACTCTCCTGGCGGAGTATAGCAATCATGAAACGGCAATGCTGCTCTTGCAGCAGCACCGTCCCTACATGGAAATGGTGCCCAGCATCCGCCGCTCCCGCGAGAGCATTATGACTCTGCCACTGCCTGCGGTGAAAATCCGGGGCAGTGGCTCGGTAGTTTTACCCTGTGATTTGGCTTATTTACTCTGTGACCCAGAGTGGAAAATTAAAATGGGCGGCGAAATTATTGTGTTGATTCAGCGCCCCGACGAACATTTTTCGGAGTTGCTGGGGCGCTGGCGGCAAACCCAGGTGATTTTGGACTGCGATTATGAATGGCATCGCCCCAATTATTATCGGCAAATTATGACCGAAGGCAGCGATCGACTATATCCGTTATTTGTGCTGTGCCCCGACAGTGACCAGCGATTGGCTAGAGGATTAAGAGGTGCTCATTTGCCTTTTGTCATTTCTAATTTGCTGACCAATGTGCCAGTAGAAAACGAGTTCATAGAGACAAAATACCAGATAACCGAAGAGTTGACAGAATAAGTAATCTCGATCGAGTCTGCGTCGAATGGTTAATTTTTAGTTAAAATTCAGGTACTCGATCGAAGTACCAATGTCTTTATCTCGCTTGCTCAGTGCCATCGTGGCGATCATTTTAGCCTTGGGAATGTTGTTCCTAGGTGGCTGGTACTTCACCCTCGGGCTGTGCGTAGCGGTTTTTTTGGGTCAGCAAGAATATTTTCAGCTCGTGTTAGCTAAGGGATTTCAGCCTGCGGTGAAAACGACGCTGGTGTTGAGCCAAGTATTGTTGGTGGTCACGGCACTATTGCCAGCATTTGCTGACACCATGTTTCCCCTGGCCGGAATTATTGTCTGCTTTGCCATGTTGTTTGCCCCCAAGATGGTCTCGATCGCCGATATTTCTACCTCCATTTTGGGTTTGTTTTACGGCGGCTATTTACCCAGTTACTGGGTGCGGTTACGGGTAGGAATGCAGCCAACTGGTAATTTGCCCTTCTATGGCTATTGGCCAACTAGCTGGTCAGATTGGCAACATTTACCACCGACGCTTTCTCATACGCTGCTGGTTTTTATGTGTATTTGGGCGGCAGATATTGGGGCTTATATGTTCGGTAAGTCTTTAGGTAGAACTAAGCTATCGGCGATTAGCCCCAAGAAAACTCTAGAAGGAGCGGTGTTAGGACTGTTCTCTAGTACTTTGGTGAGCTTGGCTGGAGCCTATTATTTGCAATGGCATCAGTGGCTAATCAGCGGCCTAATTATGGGAATCTTGATTGGCTGTTCTACGTTGGTTGGCGACTTGACCGAGTCTTTGATGAAGCGCGATGCTGGGGTGAAAGATTCTAGCGGGTTGATTCCTGGTCATGGGGGAATGCTCGATCGCACTGACAGCTATATTTTTACGGCTCCTTTTGTCTATTATTTTGTTACTTTGATTTTGCCGCTGTTTTAGTGATAAATTTCTGATATTAAAATGGATCTCTAGATAATTGCCAGAAATCCATTCTATTAAGAAGATTAGGACGCTGCAAAACAGGCGATCGTGGCTCGATTGCCGCTGAGCTTGGCAATATCGGCAGCACTCAGACCACCCTGGTTGCGGATGGTGCGATCGGCTCCAGCATTAATTAAAATTTCAACGATTTCTACCCGCCGCTGGTTGGCTGCCCACATCAAAGGCGTGGCACCAGTTTTGTCTTGGTGGTTTAAATTTACATGGTAGGCAATAAGCTGCCGCACCAAGCCTGGGTTATCTTTTTTGATCGCCACCACCAGCAAAGACTGCTCTTGGTGTACCAAAATGTTCGGATTCACTCCAGCTCTTAACAACACCGCGACCACGGGGTAATGCTTTGCTAACCCGGCCACGGTCAAAGCCTTGTCTCCCTGGCGATGGCGGCTCAGATCAATACGGGGCAATAGCTGCTCGACTACTGATCGATGGCCATGAAGGGCGGCCAAGAGCAGGGGCGTATCACTCAAATCATTGGTAGCATTGCTATCCGCAGCCTGCAAAGCTGCCACCACCTCGTGATGACCTTCCACTGCGGCCAAATGCAGCGCGGTATCGCCCTCTTGAGTCGCCGCGTTAGGGTCAGCTCCTTGAGCCAGCAAAAGCTGCACAATCTGGGCGTGGCCTGCTGCTGCCGCTGCCAGTAAAGGTGTCCAGCCCTCTTGATTAGGAATATCGATCGCTGCTCCAGCTTGCAGTAAGGCCAAAATTGATGGGGTGTAGCCCTGTTCGGCAGCATTGAGCAAAAAGGTATTACCGTCAGCATCTTGGGCATTGACCTGGGCACCGGCTTTGATCAGGCTGTTGATCATTTGCAAATCACCAGGAGCCGGGACTAACAGTAAGGGCGTGCGCTGTTGTTTACCGACTAAGTTTGGATCAGCCCCGGCTGCTAGTAATATTTCCACCACAGCAACGTGGTTTTTGACAATGGCAATATTGAGCGCGGTATCTTGGTCTTGATCGATCGCCTTCACCTCTGCCCCAGCAGTCAGCAACATCTGCACAATCTGGGGGGAACCAGCCAGCGCAGCGGCCATTAGCGCCGTACTGCCATCATTATTTAAAGCATTGGGGTTGGCCTGGTGGCTCAACAAGAGCTGCACAATGTCACTGTGGCCAGAGGCCGCCGCCAACATGAGGGCGGTGGTGCCAAATTTGCCCCGAGCTAAGTTTACATCGGCTTTTTGAGCCAACAATAGCTCGACTATTGCGGTGAATCCTTGTTTGGCTGCAAACATCAAGGCGGTAGTGCCACTGTTGTCTCGACAGTCTACATCGGCTCCTTCAGCCAACAGCAAGGTCAATCGTTCCTTTTCACCAAACCGCGCCGCTTGAATCGATTCCTGCCGAAGTTTGTTGCTGATCATGCCTGTTACCACGAAGAAAGTGTGCTAGTTTCTATAAACAAATGTTAACTATCGCAATTATACAGAGAGACAATGGATTTTTTCGCTCCTGAGGTCAAACCCTATTTAAATTTTGTCCATCCACCGCTGATGTGGGTACTCCTGGGCATGTGTATTTATGCAATGTACTTGGGTGTGCAGATTCGGCGCACTCGATCGGCCACCCCCGAAGTACGCAAAGAACTGATTAAAGGTAAGTACAATGACCGCCATCACAAAATTGGCTCGATTATTTTGGCGCTGATGGTCTTGGGTTCGATCGGAGCCATCACAGTAACCTACATCAATAATGGCAAGCTGTTCATTGGTCCACATTTATTGGCGGGTCTAGGCATGACTGTGTTGATTGCGATCTCGGCTTCTTTGACTCCTTATATGCAGAAGGGCAAAGACTGGGCGCGATATGGTCACATTAGTATTAACGTGACCATTATGGGTTTATTTGGCTGGCAGGCTTTGAGCGGCCTAGAAATTCTTCAAAGAATTATTAGCAAAATGTAAAATCATTCTATTTGTGGGGCATTTTATTCTTTACACCATATGCGGTGGAGGTGTGGATGCCCCAACTTGTTACCAACTGCTCTGATATGATGTCCAAGTAAAATTTTTAAGCATTACATGACTATCCCGATTAAAATTCAATGCCTTGTTCCTCATGCACGAGTACCAGAATATGCTCATCCCGGAGATGCCGGGGCAGATTTGTTTGCAGCAGAAGACTGTGAAATTTTGCCTAGCAAGTGGTTGGCTGTATCTACCGGGATAGCGGCAGAAGTGGCGATCGGCTATGAACTCCAGGTACGTCCGCGCAGCGGTTTAGCAATCAAGAAAGGGGTGACGGTGTTGAATTCACCAGGAACGATCGATGCGGGGTATCGGGGTGAAATTAAGGTGATTTTAATTAATCATAGTGATAGTGCTTTTGTGATTAAAGCAGGTGATAAGATTGCCCAGATGGTGCTAGCAGCGGTGTTAAGCGGAGAATTCACTGTAGTTAAGGAGTTGACCGATTCAGCGCGTGGTAGTGGTGGCTTTGGTTCTACCGGAGTTTAGCTTAACATGTTTAAAAACGTGTGAGTTGAGGATTCCACCCCTGAGATAAATGGTATGACTTTTTCCGATTTTCCCCAGATCCCAAAAACAGCTCCAATCAATTCTAAAATCCACAAAATGTTGCTCACCATCGTATTACAGGGATTACTAAAGCTAAGATTGCCCGCAGATACAATCGGAATCCTTAGTATAGAATCAAGACACTAAGTGCCGTTCGATCGAGAAGTAGGGTATATTGCTTCCCATCAGCTCTAGACTTAGCCTATGACCGTCTCACCAGCCAACCGTCGGCCACCGCTGCTACTCGTCGTAGATGATGATGAAGTCATTAGAAAAATTTTGGCGCAAAACTTAGCCGCAGAAGGCTATCAAATCGTCGAAGCCAAAAACGGCGAGGCTGCTCTGGTCATGTATCAGCAAGTCCAGCCCGACATGGTGCTACTAGATGGCATTATGCCGGTGATGGATGGCTTTGAATGCTGCGCCAAACTGCAAGAACTCCCCAATGGCCCCCAGACCCCGGTACTGATTATTACCGGGTTAGAAGAAACCAGCTACGTCGATCGAGCATTTCAGGTGGGCGCGGCTGATTACATTACCAAACCGATCCACTGGCCAGTAATGCGCCAGCGGGTGCGTCGCCTGCTCCAACAGTCTCAGCTTTACTCTGACCTCGAAGCTTCCAACCTAGCACTGCGCCAAACTGCCCAGCAGCTTCAAGAACAAAACCGCCTATTAGAGCAAGCCAAACAGGCCGCCGAAACTGCTAACCGCGCAAAAAGCTCCTTCTTGGCCGCCATGAGCCACGAAATTCGCACGCCGATGAATGGGGTTATCGGCATGACCGGCCTGCTGCTCGACACCGAGCTAGATACCCAGCAGTATGATTTTGTGAACACCATTCGCAGCAGTGGTGATGCTCTGCTGACTTTGATCAACGACATCTTAGACTTCTCTAAAATTGAATCTGGCAAACTAGAGCTAGAACAGCAGCCCCTGAATATCCGTGACTGCATTGAAGAAACCCTCGATATGCTAGCTCCCAAAGCCTCGGAGCAGGGCTTAGAACTGGCATATTTGATCTATAAAAACACCCCCAGCAACGTCATTGGAGATGTCACTCGCATTAAGCAAATTTTAGTCAACCTGGTGGGCAACGGAGTTAAATTCACTCCCAAAGGCGAAGTAATTATTGCCGTCACCAGCCACAAACTAGGCGATCGCAACTCGGCTTTTAGTGACCCCGATCCCACCTACGAAATCAAATTTGCCGTCAAAGATACCGGTATTGGCATTCCTGGCGACAAGCTCGATCGGCTATTTCAGGCTTTTAGCCAAGTAGATTCTTCTACCACCCGCAACTATGGTGGCACCGGTTTAGGATTGGCCATTAGCCGCCGCCTAGTCGAAATTATGCAGGGCAAAATGTGGGTGGAAAGCCAAGAGCACCATGGTTCTACTTTTTACTTTACGATTACGGCTAAAGCTGCTCCAGCCAGACATCTGACTCCCAAAGCCGAATCGCCACAAGCTGCACAGTTACAAGGCAAGCGGTTGTTAATTGTCGAAGACAATAAAACTCATCGGCAGATTTTAAACCTGCAAACCCAAGCCTGGGGCATGATTCCGGTGGTGACTTGCTCGGGAGCGGAGGCGCTGCGCTACCTAGAGCGCCAAGAGCCTTTTGACTTGGCGGTTTTGGATATGCAAATGCCCGAGATGGATGGCATTGAACTAGCTACCAGAATTCGTCAGATGGCCACCTATCGAGGTTTACCTTTGGTGGTGCTGAGTTCGTTAGGAGTCAGTAAAATTGATGCTGGCAAGATAGACTTTGCGGCGATTTTGAGTAAGCCTATCAAGCAATTACAGTTGCATGATGTTTTAGCGAAAGTTTTGGGTGGTCGATCGGATCTCATGGAGCAGGTGCGTAATGAGCAAGAAACTGCTAACAAGATTCCGGATCCTTCTTGCTCTCTGCGGATTTTGTTAGCTGAAGATAACTTGGTAAACCAAAAAGTAGCGATTCACATGCTGAAAAAAATTGGCTACCAAGCCGATGTAGTGATGAATGGTTTGGAGGCGATCGAGACTCTCCAAAAATCTATCTACGACGTAGTGCTGATGGATTTGCAAATGCCCAAAATGGACGGCATTGAGGCCACTCGTCATATTATCTCCCGCTTTCCGCCAGAGCGTCGCCCTCAAATTGTAGCGATGACTGCTAATGCCATGGAAGGCGATCGAGAGACTTGTTTGGCGGCCGGAATGAATGACTATATTACCAAGCCAATTAATATTGAACAATTAGCTAAAGCCTTAAGTCACTGCCGTCCATTGGTTTCTCGCGCTAGTAATGCTACCTTAAACTAACTATGGAATATCGTTGGGATTACCAAATACAGTTGCGCGACACCGATGCTGCTGGAGTGGTGTATTTTGCAAATTTCTTGACTATTTGCCATGCGGCCTATGAGGCTTCTTTGAGTGCGGCAGGAATTGATTTACGGTTGCTAGTGAGTGGGGTAGATGTTGCTTTGCCAATTATTCACGCCAGCGGAGATTTTAAGAAACCGTTATATTGTGGCGATCGCATCCAAGTATTCCTCACACCCAGCCCGCTCAATGAGAGTGAGTTTCAGGTGGATTATCGGTTGTGTTTGGTGGATGGTAAGGTGGCGGGGAGGGTTTTGACTAAGCATGTGGCCATTGGGGTGATCGATCGAAAACGAATCAGTTTGCCTGATAAATTTCAAACTTGGCTCCTTTAGACTCGGCTGCTTCGCTAAGTTTTGTGCAGAAATGCTAAGAATTACTAGGTGTTTTGCTCCTCTCAGACAAAAATTCATATAGAATCATCAATTCAGCATTAAAATTAAAGTATCGTACAGATTCTCCACAAACTCTTGTACAGCTACTGCACCTGCCTCTGGACACTCAGACTAAATGAATACCGCCGATTCTCTCGACGATAAGTTCTCGCCTCGAACTTTCACCATCACCACCCCGCTGTACTACGTCAACGGCTCTCCTCATATCGGCCATGCCTACACCACGATGGCTGCCGATGCCCTGGCGCGTTTTAAGCGTTTGCAGGGACAAGAAGTACTGTTGATTACTGGCACCGATGAACATGGCCAGAAGATAGAACGCACTGCGATCGAAGCCAACCTCTCCCCTCAAGCCCACTGCGACAAAGTAGTGGCCGACTTTCAGCAGCTTTGGCAGCAATACAATATTCAGACCGATCGATTCATTCGCACCACCGATCCCCATCACGAGCAAATCGTCAAAGAATTTTTTCAGCGGGTGTTGGATAAAGGTGATATTTACCAAGGTCAACAAAAAGGCTGGTACTGCGTAGCCTGCGAAGAATTCAAAGACGAGCGCGATCTGTTAGCCGAGAAGCATTGCCCCCTGCACCCCAGCAAGGCTGCCGAATGGCGGGATGAAACAAACTACTTTTTTCGGCTCTCTGCTTACCAAGAAAAACTAGAAAAACTCTATGCCGATCGACCAGATTTTATTCAGCCCACCAGTCGCCGTAACGAAGTTTTGAGCTTTGTCAAAGGTGGTTTACAAGATTTTTCGATCTCTAGAGTGAATTTGGATTGGGGTATCCCCTTGCCCAACGATCCTAGCCACACCATCTACGTCTGGTTTGATGCTTTGCTGGGCTACATTAGCGCCCTAGCAGAACCAGGCCAAAACCCTGATTTGACAGCATCTATTAGCAAATGGTGGCCAGCCAATGTCCACATTATTGGCAAAGATATTCTGCGCTTCCACGCCGTCTATTGGCCTGCCATGTTGATGTCTGCTGAATTACCCTTGCCCACGATGGTTTTTGGCCATGGATTTTTTACCAAAGATGGCAAAAAAATCAGCAAAAGCGAAGGCAACACGGTGGATCCGCTGCAACTCGCCCAAACCTATGGCGAAGAATCTTTGCGCTATTTCTTTTTGCGCTGCTTTGAATTTGGCCAGGATGGCGATTTTAACGAAGCCCGCTTCGTAGAAATCGTCAACAACGACTTGGCCAATGGCTTAGGCAATTTGCTGAACCGTACTTTGGGGATGGTGAAAAAGTACTCGGAGCAATTGGTAGTACCTAGTTGCAATGTGGCCGAAATTTCGGCTGATCATCCATTAAGGTTGATCGGTCAAGACTTAGGCTGCCGAGTGACTAGTTATTACGATCAATTGGCTTTTAGTGCCGCAGCCGAAGCTGTCTTTGATCTGGTGCGCGCCAGCAACAAATTCATTGATGATTCTGCCCCTTGGGCGATGTTTAAAGCCGGTCAACATGCCGAACTTCAACAGGTTTTGTACACTTTGTTGGAATCTGCTCGGTTAGCTGGATTCCTACTGTCGCCAGCGATCCCCAAAATCTCTACCGCCATATATCAGCAGCTAGGCTTGACGATCGATTTTAATCACCTACAATCGACAGGGGCAGTAGTAGACTTTAGTGCTCATAGTGCCTGGGGCTTTTTGCCAGTAGGGATTCCACTCAATTCAGCCCAACCAGTATTTGCTAGGTTGGAGCTGGCACCCGAAAATCTACCAAAACCATAAAAACTTTTTTTATACCTTTTTTACAAAACACCTTTGAGGCATTGTCATGCTCAGTACCACTCCACCTAACCAAGGCGGCGCTTTTTCGCCGGAACAAGTCCTCGAAAATCGGGGACGAGTGGCAATTTTTATCGATGGCTCCAATCTTTTTTATGCGGCCTTACAACTGAATATCGAAATTGACTACACTAAGCTGCTAGCCCGCCTCACCGGTGGCTCCCGGCTGCTACGCTCTTTTTTCTATACCGGAGTCGATCGCACCAACGAAAAACAGCAGGGATTCTTGCTGTGGATGCGACGCAACGGCTATCGGGTGATTGCCAAAGACCTGGTACAGTTGCCTGACGGCTCCAAAAAAGCCAACCTAGACGTAGAAATCGCCGTAGATATGATGTCTTTGGTGGGCTGCTACGACACCGCCGTCTTGGTGAGTGGCGATGGGGATCTAGCTTACGCGGTAGATGCGGTCAGCTATCGAGGAGTTCGGGTAGAAGTCGTCAGCTTGCGATCGATGACAAGTGATAGTCTGATTAATGTGTCCGATCGATACATCGATCTCGAAAATGTGCGGGAAGACATCCAAAAAACTTCGCGGAGCAGTGGGCCAGGTGGCTCTGATATATGGATTTGATCTTGGCATTCCCTCACCTCCAATCCCTTTTCTGAGTAGGAAGAGGAGAGTAACTGTATGAATCCATGTCGCTGGTCTGCTGGGATCGCTACTGTTTTATGCTGTGGCCTGGTCTTGAGTGGCTGTGGTGGTGGAAAAAAAGACCCTTCTGCCGATAGCCCAGCTACCGAAAACCAACTGAGCATCGATAATTTTAGCCTGGAGCAATCTAACGCTCAAGGCAAACTATGGTGGAAAATGAAAGCCAAAAAAGCTTCTTACACCATCGATCGCAAAGTTGCTCAGGTGAAAGACTTAGCTGGAGAACTCTACCAAGATGGTCAGGTGATCATGAAGCTGAGTGCCCAAAACGCCGACGTGATTCAAGATGGTGAAAAAGTTACTCTGCGTGGCGATGTGACCACCACTGAAACCCGCAACCAGTTGGTCGTAGTCAGCCAAGAACTAGAGTGGCAGCCCAACCAAGATTTATTGACCATTAGCAAAGGAGTGCGGGCTACCCATCCCAAAGCCCAGATGACCGGCGATCGAGGCACCTACATTAGTCGGCAACAGCGCTTGGAGCTATTCGACAAAATCATCGCCGTCGCTCCTGCCGAAAACATTCGGCTGCAAACCAGCTATTTGCTGTGGGAGGTAGCAACTGCCAATATTAGCGGCAACCAGCCCGTGAGGATCGATCGCTTTAAAGAAGGCAAACAGATCGAACAGGTCAATGCTGACAGTATTAGCTATGACATCGATAAACAGGTAGCCAAACTTGGTGGCTCTAGTAAGGTGAAGTTCAATTCGATCGCCTACGGCGCAAGCGGAGCTATCGAACAGGCTATGAAAGTCGAAGCCAATAGCGCTACTTGGGAGATTCAGCCCAATATCGTAGCGCTACAAGATAAAATTCGCTTTGATGGCACCAAACCAGTGATCCGAGTTACCTCCAACAATGCCCGCTGGAACATCAAGCAGCAGCTCATCACCGCTAGCAATGCCCTAGAAATTTTTGACCAAGCCGAACAAGCCACTTTTACCGCTAACAGCGGTAGCTTAGATCTGGCCAAAAATACTGCTGTTTTAAACGGCAATGCCCGTGGGTCTTCCACCCGCAACCAGGCCAAAATCCAAGCTGAAAAAATCATTTGGGACATCACCACCCAACAAATTACCGGCAAAGGCCAAATTCGTTACCAACAAACCGATCCCACCCTCAAGGTGAATGGTGCCGAAGCTCTAGGTAAACTTCAAGACCAATCGGTGGTGGTAACGGGTAACGGCAAAGATTTTGTGGAAACTCAAATTATTCCCAGCCCCGAAAGCCCCACCAAATAAGATTTTTAGCCATAAGGTGGGTGAGCGTAGCCGAACCCCACCCTATGGCTAAAAATAAAAATACTGCTAAGATAAACACGAACTTTTCCTGCGCCTTATGAATACTTCCTTCACCAACGAAGAATTGCGCGATCGGCGGCGGCAGCTTCGGAAAGAGCGGCAAGTCCGCACCCTGAAAGTTTCCTGGCAAGTACTACTGCTGGGCGGCATCGTAGGCGGAG
>JAYSRP010000354.1:0-9207 GCA_043721015.1 Synechococcales cyanobacterium
CGCCGACAGAAAGTAGTTTGGTGGCTTATGGGGGTATGACTGAGGCCGAAGTGGAAAGGATTGTGGGTAGAATGATTAACGATCGTATGAGTGCAATTACTAGTGGTATTGAATCCCGGCTGAGTGGAATTGGCAATACGGCGAAGCAACAGGCAGCTATGTTAATCGATCGAGTCAAAGGTCATCGTGAGGATGATGATGAGCCAAAAGAAAATCGTCGATCGGGCAATAAAGAAAATAAGGACGATAGCTTCGCTCGCACCCAGGGCGATCGCTTAAACACCTGGAAAAAGTCGCTTACCGACTTTATTGCTCCCAAAGATGACTAATTTTCTTGGTGCTGTTTAGGGGCATTAGCCAGATCACTCATCTGGCTAGAAGATAACGGGATTTTAAGATCAGGAAGTTTGCATTCCTCTGAATCCATCACCGTATTACTGCTAGTTTGCTCCAAAACAAAATCTATTACCTTATCGAAATGAATTCCCCAGTCCGGTCCGGCACTAACATCACAGCCAACCTCTTCTTCAAACTTTGCCATCTCACGGGCTTCAGCTTCAGTAATTTCAAACTTCATCTTCGTTCCTCCGCATATTTTTTAGTTACAGTCAGTCTTCTTCCCCTGGGAACAAGCGACGGCGATACCATTCAAAATACCTTAAATTTTCTTTTTCTGCATCTACTCCTCCATCAATCATCCCCATCCTTAAGTAGAATTCTTCTGCTCCGAGCAGAGAATGGACTCCTACTAGTCCTCCGCAGCCCAATTCTTCACTACGAAATCGAGCAAATTGCAACAATGTTCGTCCAACGGCTCGGAAGCCATCTGAACCAGTGTTGAGTCGGTTCCAAGGAGCTGTAGCCAAGGAATGAACATATACTAGCCTCCGTTCTGGATCTATTTGAGATCGATGCCCGCTTGTTTGGATAATCATCATCCCTTGGGTAATCTGCTCACATTCGATCGCATAGCCCTCAAATGCTCCTATTGCGGAAGACAGATAAATTTGTTGTTTTCTCTCCCAGTCCCAATATTGGTCTTCATTTGTCGAAGTTATTAGCTGTTCTCTCCACGACTGATTAAAGTCTGCTGAGTGTTTTGCGGCTAGTGGTACTAATTGAGCAGTCATAGATGTTCCATCAACTGCCCGAATAAGTTGTACCTCGATATTATTTTGCTGATTCATATAAACCTTCGATCGAACCTCGAATCAAAGTGGTGCTTTTTGCTGCTGTTGCAGGAACCACAGAGGGTTTGCAGGTTGCTGATGTCGTTGCTGCCGCCGCTGGCTAAAGGAATGATGTGATCGATCGATAGTTTTTGGGTCTGGCCACAGCTCAGGCATTGGTGGTTGTCTCGCTGAAAAACGTATTCCCGAACTTCTTCGGGAAAGCTGATGCGCGGAGTTTTTTTGGTCATTTTATCCACTATTCCGCAGGTTCAACAATTGTTTTTCGGATCTCGTCTAAAGTAGATCTAGTGAACGCTGTTTCATTATTGATGGCTTCGTCAGGGTAGAAAACTAAAGAGAGCTTTATGTCTCCATGCTGCCAATCTTCCCCTGGTACTAATACTCGACATTCAAAACTTTTTCTTAACCAAGGATATATGTCAATTCCAGGATGAGGCTCTAGTGTTTTAATAAAGTGATTCGGGCTAAAAAAAGATAATTTCTTGGCAATATTGTTAGTCGAATTCCCTGTGTAAGATACAACGGTGTCATCTCCGACCAGGGCTATTTCTTGTGGCTGGAGTACAAGTGACAATCTAACTTTTCCATTCTGCCAGTTTTTATTTGGGCTGAGCATCATACAATCAAATGATTGCTTCATAAATTTGTGGATACTACAAGCTTGATTCAAATTCATCAATGGTCTAGAAAGCTCGATCGTGCTAAATAAGTTTCGGTTAGCATATGGAGTTTCTTGTGGCTGAGTCATTAAAACCACTGAATCAAAAGTGACTATTTCATACTGTTTGGTTGCAGGAATAGTTTGCATAGGGAGGTATCTAGTTGATTGAGGATATTTGTTCAGTTTTGATCGATCAGTAAACTATTTGCCAAATGCCTATCTCATTTAATGGAGATTGATATGTTACCCAAAGATCTCATATTTTGAATCATGTAAAAACAATATAAGAATGATGTCTGTCAATCAAGAAAAGCCTCCAAATATATTTTATATGCTGGGGATTATTTAGAGGCTATAAATTAAATATCTAATTCACTTCAGCTAGCCCAAATGATGCTCGATCAACAGGAATGCGAACACTTTTTAATTGGCCAACATACTGACGATCAAAATCTCTTATTTGTTTCAGTGCTTTTTTAAAAGAGCCACTTGTTTCTGAGACAGAACTATCGTCAAACTCCATATCTTTTAAAGATTCTCCATTACAATTCATCGTAGAAAAAATACCAACAGAATCATATATTTTTATTTCTGCATTACTATTTTTCAGCGGAAAAGAAAGCTTAATGAATATTTTTTCATCTTCATATTCGTCCTCATCTTCATCGCTATCATCACATCCAGTAGAAATGCTGATATTTGATGGAGGTTCACTCATGGATAGCAAATCATCAACATTGCTAACGATATGGATTAACTCAGAAATTACGAAACTCATAAATAGAGACAGATAATACTACACTTACAGCGTACCCATCGGCTGGCGAAAAGTACATTTCATGAACACACTTTTGTTTTAATATAGCTCGATCTATTTCTTTTGAGGGGAATTGATCGAGCAAAAAATCCTAATTATTCTCCCCAGCCGTCACTAGCTCTGCTTCATAAACAGGAGCATTTTTGACATCATTGGAACCAGTATTCACCAGCAACAAATCAGCCTGATTCAACGTTGGCAACCGATGCCGATCGAGCTGCATCATCTCCAAACAACCATTGATACCCTCAACAGCCTCATTGAACACCCCAATTTTTTGCTCCACCTCAGCCAAATGCCGCTGATTCTGGCGAATCTTCTCCTCCGCTTCCTTCTCCAGCGCCTTCGCCAAATAAGCCCGCGCATGATCATACTGACTCAAAATTTGCTCCGCCTGTAAAGCCGCCGCCGGTAGCAACTGATTATTTAAAGATTGATTGATCACCTGCCGGAAAGAGCGCATCACCGTCTCCCGTACCTTCTCCTCAAAATCAATCTTCAACAACTGGCGAATCGCTGGCTCGGCCTCGATCATATTGTAGTGATCATAGCCTCGGCAAGCCTGTTGGAGCGTTTGGCGCAACTGAAACAGCGAAGACGTGCCCTCAGTGAAAAACTCAGGACGCTCGCGCACATATCGATCGCACTCCACCCGTGCCGCATTCACCAACGAACTTGTCACCACCGCTTGCAACTGCTTCAAATTTTGTTCAATACCACTATCATGACCCAGCACTCGGTAAAGATTGCGATAATATTCTTGCTTTTGAATTTGGCCAGTGAGCTGCTGGAAAAAATTCCCCACCAGATCTTCCACCGCCACCACCAGCACATCCTCTAAACCATTGGCCAAATAATAAAAGGCTTCAGCTAAAATACCAATCAGCGGCACCACCGAATTACGGCGATGACTGGCCTGGGCTTGTTGATGAATTTTGCTGACTGAGAAAGTAGTAAGCAACTCATCCAAACGGCTGACCATCTTAGCTTTCAGCTTAGTGAAATCGGCTTCAAAAGCCACATTGGTATTGCTGGCAGCAACTTCATTAACGATCGAGTGAATGTGCTCTTGGAAATCTTCGCCTACATCCTTGAGTTCCTTGCTGAGCAACTGTAGCTCTTGCTCCTTAATGGCATTGGCATCTTGGGGCTGTGCCTTCAGATTGTGCCAATTCTCTAGATAGGTGCGACGTAAACTAATGCAAATAGGCTGAAGATCATCTGCCAAATTTACTAACAACAAAGGACGCTTTTCTTCAGTCAAGTAGCGGGTGATCGCCGTGCGGAATTCCTCAATGCCGCTGTCTTTCACCAATTGATCAACTAAAGCTGTGCCCTGCTCACCCAAGATACGTACATAGTTATCAGCGGCTGATTCATAGCTGCGCACATCGACCCGAAATTTATCTACGGGCAGTTTGCCAGAGCTAGAGCAATAGCGATTAAACTCATTCACAAACTGTGGTGTTTCTTGCGAATCGGAACTCACCCCAGCAGCGAAGAAAGAATTGAGCCCAAACTTTTCGCTGGCATCGGTATGACGCAACTGGCTGCCCCAGAAACCCAACAAGCCACTGGTTTTATAGACACGGCTGGTATCGTGGAACTGTTCACCAATTAGGTTATCAAGACGCTGGCGTAGTTGAGAGTTATACCAGGTTTCGTCAATGCGGTTGAAAATATAGAAAACTCGATCGCGCACTCCCGGATTAACTTTGATCCGCTCTAACATCTCAGTCTCTTCGCTGGTCATATCGCCAGCCGCAGCCGGTTTCAAAACACAGACTACCGCTGAGGTATCCGGGTTTTCGATTTTGGTATAGGTCAATTCGGCATCGCGTTTTACTGGTGCATCAATCCCTGGAGTATCAATTAAAACATTGCCATCTTGCAGCAAAGGATGATGACAGTAGTATTCTACTTTGCGCAATACAGAGCTATTGCTACCCCGACGGGCGTAACTAGCGGCTTCTTGCAGGTTTTTACAATCAAACTGCTCCATCGAAAGAGTGCGATTGCTAGTTTTGTCTAGATACTTTTGGTTGTCGCGGAAACCCTGAAGCAATAACTTGAGCGCCGATGCCTGCTTGGCTTTATCCGATTTACTCTCGCCGCCCTCTTGTTGAATAATAGCTACACATCGATCGATCAAGCTACTCAACAGCGCTAAATCTTGCAGAATCAAAGCAGCCTGCTGACTATCGATCGACTCCAATCCCAACTTTTGCCCCAAAGCCTGCACTTGGCTCTGAACTTCATCCACCGACAAAAAAGTCAAAACCACCCGCTCTTGCTCAGGGCTAGAATAAGCAATCTGGCACTCCGTCCCAGTCGCATGACCCTCCGCGCTATATAGCAATTCTCGTTCGAGCAAAGCATTGATCAGCATCGATTTCCCGGCGCTGAAGGCTCCGGCAAACACAATCTCAAAAGTGGGGGCAATCGCCTTCTTTAAGGCCGATCGAGCTGCCGTAGTATCAATTTGGGCGCGCAGATTTGGCTCTTGCTGTAATAAATTCAGCACCTGATCGACCTGCGCTTGCAGATTTTGGCAATGGGGTAGAGACTGGGAAAAGTTTGGAGATGTCATGAAATTAAGCTCTAAGTAATTCTACTGAAGAAGTAAAAGAAAACCTCTCACATTTAAACTACCCATCTATCCGCCCAAAATCAAAATCCATACTTCAGTTTGAAATGTGGCGTTTGGAACCAAGCTGTTTTCATGATCGATGCCAATGTTATATAAGTCAATCCCTTGCAACGTTGTTTTATGCCCAGGATTAAGGGGACTGAACCTGCCACGCACGGGTCTGAGGCAACCTCAGACCCGTGCGTGGCAGGTCGTCCCCCAAGTCGATTCCCTCTCAGGGCTAAAGCCACTGAGTTTCCCGCATCCCGCACTCTTACTATGATCTCAATAGACCAAAATTCTGACAATTCTCAGAGTCCCATATCCTTTGGAGGTTCTATGATCGTCCTGCGCGCTCACGGTGTTGATTCTTTACCGATGGATATCAGCACTCTTAAACTTACCGACGAACAGTTTTATCAACTGTGCGTGACCAACCCCGAACAACCGTTAGAGTTAACCGCCCAAGGCGTTTTAATTGTTATGTCACCAGTAGGCGGCGGTAGCGGTAAGCGTGAATTAAAGTTGGGTTCACAGCTATGTGTTTGGAATGAAGAAACGGAATTAGGAGAAACTTTCAGTTCTTCTACCATCTTTAAGCTACCTCTAGGCAGCCAAAGATCACCTGATGTCGCCTGGGTAGAAATTTCACGCTGGAATACTTTAACACCAGAGCAACAAGAAAAGTTTCCGCCCATTGCGCCAGATTTTGTGATTGAGCTGCGTTCTCGGACGGATAGCCTAAGAGAGCTACAGGTGAAAATGCAGGAATATATAGCTAATGGTGTGCGGCTCGGGTGGCTAGTAAATCCCCAAGATCAGCAGGTAGAAATTTATCGGATCGATCGATCTGTAGAACTCCTGCAATCACCCAGCACCGTCAGTGGAGAAGACGTACTACCTGGATTTGTGCTGAATTTAGCAAAAATCTGGTAAGTTCATGTGAACAAAGTTTAGTTGTATTAAATATAAAACCTCAACTTTGAATTAACTTCTTGAGATGATGTAGCTTATTCAGATACTCTATGACTTTGCTTTGTGCTATTCCATGATCTTTTTGAGACTCTTTCTGACTTTGAGTAGTGAAGTAAGAATCATAAATCTCTTGGACATTTTCTAAGGTTTCTTGAAAACGTCTTTCTTCAGTACTCATAATAATATCAATTCGCTGAATCAATTTTTCCACCAGCCATTCAGTATACGATCGATAGTAAGTATTGGATTCTTTTTTGAGCTTATCAGTGGCCTCTTTAAGCCGGATATCTCTGTCTTGTTTATAGTTGAACCAAAGTACACTTATTGTGAAAGGAACTAAGAATAAAATTAAGTAAAAAATCTTAACTTCAATATCAGATTTTACTGCATTTGGCTCTGGCTGTTCTGCACCCTTAAATAAAAATGTCACAATTAAGGTGAGAGTTACACTGCCAAAAACATGACTCTTGCCATTTTTCAGTAGGTATTCAAAAAAACCAATTTTTCTATATTTAGAATTGAGATCAGGCTCTACGCTAGAAGTATTTAATATTGTTTGAGTATTGAGCTTTTGAGAACTAGAGAAATCCTTCTTCAGTATTGACACTTCAGAAATAAGATTGAGTTTATCAAAGCTATCTTCTAAAAAGAAAGACAGTCCCCCTCCTGCATACTCATTTTTAATTCTTTCCCATTCCCCCGTAGCCCATTTAGCAATTTCAGAATGGCAAAGATCTACTAATGCCTCATGAACATTATTGTGAGTAAATTCCGACCCTGTTTGTAAATAAACATTGCGATATTCTCCTTTAGTAATTAATTGAGGCTGTAACAGTTTAGTGAATTCCTGGATTTTGTGGCCAATACTGTTTTGTTTGAATTCATCAAGGAAGTTTGATTTAGATTGATTAACCTCAATCTTAATCTGTCTGAAGAATTCATCACCTTCATTAGCCACCCTTTTGGATATCTTCTCAAAGTTTTTACTGGGGTCTGAGTGGAATGAATCTTGAATTAATAAGTTTTTATGGAATAACTTTTTATCGGTAATGTTTCTGTTTTTCAATAAAATATTTTCAGTTTCATTAATGATTTCACTGAGCTTATTTACAGCCCATTTAGTTAAAATTGTTTCAGTACCTAGTATAGATAGATTTTTGAGACTATTGTAAAAATGGTTGTGGTCAGGTTGACGAGGTCTTGATGTTTCTATACTATCTATAATGTGATCATCGAATAATAAAGTAAATATACCATAAGGCACCCCTTGCAATTGATACTTAACAGCGTTATCTATCTGGTTGACAATGGTTGCGAATTCATCAGGAGCAGTATTTTCTGAATGCTCTATGACAATAAAAATTTTAGATGTTTCTGATACTTTCGCTGTTTTCAATAAACGTTGAAAGCTTTCTGGCAATGGCTGAGGTGGTACAAATAAACAAATAATATTACAGTCCAATATTTTTGTAATATTCATGCCAGACGGGTGCTCACTGTTTGTGGAGATATCTACGATGAAGCTAGCACTGCCTTTGGCTTTTAATGGAGATCCTAGACAAATTTGATCACCAATCTTGAGGGTATACCAATCTTGTATCTTATCGAAATTATCATTAACAAAAGTGCCATTGCTACTACCAGCATCTCTGATTTGCCAATTGTTATTAAGCAATCGAAATTCAGCATGATTACTGCTGGTGAGATGCAGTGAATTGGATAAGACTATTTGAGATGTGGCTGGATTACGACCAATGATTTGGTTGCGAGAGGTTTCTAACTTATACTGTGTAAGCACAGTGCTTACCAGAGATGATTGCAAAATGAGGGTAGGAATTGGTGGAATAGCCGCTGCTCTAAATTGATAACTAACTTTTAACTCACTACCTACTTCCAACATTTTTTGAAGTTTTTGAGCTTGGGCTATATCTTGTCCCACGATGTGCAACGTAAGTTTGCCAGCTCTGATTGAGTCACTTATTTCTTCAAGAGATTGCTGCACGCCACTATATGCCTGATCTGTAAAGTTTAGATCGGCTATTAACGATTTTAATGATTGGGTTAACTGCCCTAAAGTATCTAATTTGGGTGACATAACTGCATCAAAGTTGTGTATAAAGTTTGGGAAAATGCGTGGTTAGGTAATCCTACAACAGTTTTTGAATGAAAAACACATTATCTGGGTCAATATTCAAACTAACCTGCTAAATCCCCGGATTTTAGTGTGCTCTGAAGTAGCAAAAAGTCGGAGTCGATCGCCAGCTATCGGAATTTTTTTGTTTGTCTGCTTAAGTTTGATTGCCACAGTTGGGCAAAACTTCCTAAATATCCGATGATAGTCAGGTACGAATCTTCGGAAGTTCTATGTCTGCCACCCTGCCCTCCCATCGCTGGCAAATTGCCCCCACCGATCTTGATACCGCCATGAATTTGGCTCGATCGATTGAAATCATCCCCGACAACCCCACTTCACTCCTGATTGCCCAAGTCCTAATTAATCGGGGCATCTCTTCAGCCGCCCAAGTAGAACATTACGTCCATGGACGCGGCCAAGATCTACCATCACCCTCGATCGACTTCCGCGACCTAAAAACCAGCGTAGATTTATTGGTAACAGCGATCGCCCAAGGTTCCAAAATCGCCATCTGCGGTGACTACGATGCCGACGGCATGACCAGCACCGCTCTACTGATTCGCGCCCTGCGAGAATTGGGCGGCAACGTCCACTACGAAATTCCCAGCCGCATGAGCGATGGCTATGGCATTAACAAAAGAATTGTAGACAAATTCCAGGCCGATGGCATCGAGCTAGTGATGACCGTGGATAACGGCATCTCGGCTTACGACGCGATCGAACACGCCGTCAACCTGGGCTTAAAAGTAATCATCACCGACCACCACGATCTGCCCCCTAAGCTACCGCCAGCCCACG
>JAYSRP010000355.1:0-24485 GCA_043721015.1 Synechococcales cyanobacterium
CTGGGAGATGTCATGAGTGAGGAAAGAGTGTTCACATTATTCTACGACTCAAAGCATTAATCTGCTTGAACAGTGTTTAAATCGATGCGTTTACCCTGCATAGCCGAACTGTACTTTTTCTTAGAACGTAGTCAAGAAGCTAACAATTATCTTAACCTTGCTCAGGCAATCATTGAAAATCTTGGCGATCAAAGGCTCACAGAAAAACTAATGGAACTGCAAGAGCAATTCAATTGATAAATGGATAAAATACCGTAATATTGTTTGCTAACATCGAAGCAAGAACAGCGTTTTGGCGAATTGCCATCAGAATAGCTAGTTTAACTTTCCTACCATTGTTGACCAATTATTGACTCCCAGTTGACCGTACTCTTGGACATTAATCGTGCGCTGACAGGCTTCAGGAATATTCAGCAATTGCACACAAAGTTCCGCCAAATCAGGACTACTCACCGCACCATTGGGAGCCTTGCCCAGACTAAAATCTAGCTCTTGACCACCGGGCGCATCCACCACCGCCAACGGCTGTAGCAGCGTATGAGGGCGCACGCTGCCTGCGAGTGCCTGGGCGACATTTCCCTCGGTATCAGAGAGCGGAGCCACCACAATCAACTGGGGCAAAGTCCGATCGCCATAGGCTCCGATCGAACACAGTTCCAGCTCAAACTCCCCTGGCCGAAAACTCGGATTCAGGCCGCCATCATACTCAAACTTGCTAAGCATGATTTGAATCGAAGACACCTGACGGCGCTCCAAGGTTGGCGCATCATTGACAATTTTGGCGCGCTTCACTGGCATCAGGTTACTGAAAGGAATCCGCAGATCAGTAAAAGAATTGGCATTGGTATCAAAAGAATAACCATAGCTAATGCCATCCCACTGCTCCGAAGGGCGCAGAAACAGCTTGTAGCGCTGACCAGTACCAGAACCACGGACTTTTAGGGCAATCCCTTGATAATTACTCAAATCCAAAGGCGGATTGAAATTTTGAGTGCGAATCGAAGCAAAGCCACCGCCCCGATCGACTGAAACATTGCCCTTAAAGAAAGCACGGCCATTCACAATCTGTAAGCCACTGTCACTCACCCCGCCCATCACCCCATCATTTACCGCCATCCAAGCAGTCAACAAATCTTGGTCGGGTTCGCTGAAGTCGAATAGCTCCCGATTATTGCTGTTGGGCAGCTCTGGGTTAGCTAAGCGCACAAAAGCATCTAGTTCTTGCTGATTAACCTTGGCCGGACAATAGATAACCGACTGTACTCCTTGCCAGTCATCATTAGTCAAACTAGCTGCCTCACCCACCACCAGCTCTAAGCCCTGGGGAAAGATCGATCGAGCCATACTCAACTCTGCTGCATTGACCACTAAACGCGGCTGATAACCCTTTTGCCAGAGCTGCTTGACAACTCGTTGACTGAGGTGATGAAATCCACCAATAACAAGAACGGTTTGGGAAATTTTCACAGGATTTTGACCATTAAGAAAAAGTTAGATCGAGGTTAGGAGCTGGTTAAATTTTTAACATTTCGGTACGAAACTATGTTACAAGCAAGCTTAGGGAAACCACCTCCATCCACTCCTAACTATTTGATGACACTCTGTATGACGAGGTATAGCCCTGCCACTGCTGGAAGTTCTAGCCCTACTATTTTAGTAGTAGAAGATGAAAAAACCATTCGTGACCTAGTTAGTCAATTTTTGCGCGGTGAAGGATATCAAGTAGTCGCCGTCAATGATGGCAATCAGGCGGTCGCCATCATCAATAATACTGATGAAGCTACCCAGATTGACTTGATAGTACTAGATCTTATGCTGCCAGGACTTAACGGCATCGATATTTGTCAGTTTTTGCGTCGCCAGGGCAATGATGTGCCGATTTTGATGCTCAGCGCTAAGGGGCGAGAAGCCGATCGAGTGCTTGGTTTAGAAATGGGTGCTGATGATTACTTAACCAAGCCTTTTGGTTTACCCGAACTGCGCGCTCGCTGTCGTGCATTGCTGCGGCGAACCCAGACAGCCGCGATCGAATCTGACCTAGAAGAAACAGTGGAGTTTGGCGATATCATCATTTATCCCCAACAGTATCGGGTGACTATTAAGGGCGAAGAAGTATCTTTATCACGGAAAGAGTTTGCTCTATTGAGCCTGTTTATTCAAAATCCTCGCCGGGTGTTCTCTCGAGATTTATTGATCGATCGAGTTTGGGGTGCCGACTTTATGGGCGATACCAAAACAGTGGACGTGCATATTCGCTGGCTGCGCTCCAAAATCGAAGTAGATCCTAGTCATCCGGTTTATTTATTGACTGTACGGGGCTTTGGCTACCGGTTTGGGTAACAAAAAGTAAGAGGAATTATGGCATTTAGCGATTATAAAAGCCTCGCCCAGGTACAAGAGGAGTTCCAAATCAAATATCAAGAAGCCGATTTCGTTGTCCAGCTTGGGGTCGAGTTGCCTACTTTATTCTGTGAAGAATTTAACTTCAATCTCACCACCATGGATGCCTTTTCTTCAGAAGCCGCACGGTGCGAATTGGTGATTTTCCCTATACTGCGAGAGATTTATAAGCGATACTTTGCTCAATCTGCTCTTTGGGTGCAGAAAGCTTTTTCGATCGATGCCAAGCTCAGCGGCACACCAGATTACATGCTGTCTCGAAAGTCGGAACTGGGAAAAAATGTTTTGGGTTCACCATTATTACTATTGGTTGAAGCCAAACGGAATGACTTTGAGCAAGGTTGGGGGCAATGTTTGGCCGAATTGATTGCTGCCGATCGAATTAATCAGCATTCTCGCCCGGTTTATGGCATTGTCACCGATGGCAAGTTGTGGGAGTTTGGCCGCTTAGAGCACCAAGTATTCACAAAAAACCTAGCCAGCTATACAATCACCGATTTAGATACCCTATTTTGTATTTTGAATGGTTTGTTTGACCTGGCAACACAGCACCTTGAGTTACCCGTAGTGGATGGGTAGGCGCAATATTTGATGGTTGCCAACTGTATGGGGCTTTGGCTAACAGTTTGGGAAACAAAAAGCCCTCAGTAATTAATACTGAGAGCTTTTCTATTTGTAGAAAATCAACGAATTAGAAACGAAGAGTGGTTCTTACTGTCCCGACAAATTCACTACCTCTTCTCACAGCATTAGTACTTTCTGGGCTAGTAACTAGTAACACTCCAGGAGTAATGTCAATGTTGTCACTAACTTTAACTTTGTACAGAGCTTCAAGATGCAGCGCCGAATCTGGATTAGAGCGACCAGCCAGAGCTGGCAGATTAGAAGAAATACTGCTAACTGTAGGCGGAATACCCAGAATAAAGCCCAATGTATTCCCCTTGCCACCGAAATCAGGAAAGGCTGCGGTGATCGCTGCATTGAAAATATCTGCATTGCCAGTGACTGTTCCACCAGTTTCTGCAGAAGCATTAGTTAAGCCGACCCATCCCGACAGCACAAAACCAGGCGAAAGCTTAGACGAAGCTGAAAAGCTGTAGTGATTAGCAACGGTGGGTCTGTTATTAAAAGGGTTATTGGCAAACGCACTACCAGTCGCACCTGTTACACCGACTCCAGTAGAGTGATAAGACCGACCATAAGAAAGACCCAAATCAAAATTAGGTGATGCCTGATAGCGAATCTGAGCAAGTGCAGCATAGTTACCACCAAAAAGCCCAGCATTCTCTGATGGGCTGTTCGCTCCGGTCGCCGGAGTTGTTGCTGTTGCCGCTACACCCAGTGGGACGGCATAACCGATCGAACCGGTAAAGTTAGGGCTAAACTTATAATCTAGAGTCGCCGCTGTTCCCAAACCACTTTGACGATAAACCGGGTTGAAACGACCAAATCTGGTCAAAGAACCAGTGCCAGCCGCAGCTAATAAGGGGTTAAAAGTGTAAACGTTTTCGTTAAACTCACTGCCAGTAGCATCCAAAGTTAGCTTGGAGCCGTTGGCTAGTGGCAGCGTGTACTGTAGCAAAGAAAGATTAGTAGTATTTCCTTCATCTCCATCCCAGCCCAAACGAGTAGTGTTAGTACCAGTACCACCGTTGATTGCTGCCGAACCATTAAAAGGGATGTTGTTACGAGATTCTAAGCGGGTGCGCAGCCGATCTTTGCCGTTAAAGCTGGCATCGAAGTTGAGACGTACTCGATCGGTTACTACAATATTGCCGCTGTTGGTATCAGTGGCTGGTCTACCAGTTTGGCTGCTAATAGCGCTCAAACCAACAATTACTTCTCCAGCTAATTTAGTAGTAGTCGAAAAACTACTGCCGTTTTGGAGAATAGCCACTTTTTTCTCGGCAGCTTCTACCCGGTTATTAAGCACACTAACTTCGCTGAGAAAGTTATTGGTCATCTCTTTGAGCTGTGCTATGTCCGCTGTAGATATTTCACCAGGATTATTAGCAATTTTAGCTTCTAGTGCTTCTAAGCAAGTGACAACGCTACCAGCAAATTCCGATCGGGTGACGGTTTTATCTATTTCTCCTACGCCGCACTGATATTTTTTGTTGAGCGACTTCAGAATTTGGGCATTGCGATCGGTGGGAGTAACTTCATCGCTCTGAGGAACTGCCGCTGTCGGTACTTCCGTAGTCGTAGCTGCTGTAGCAGGAGCAATAACCTGCGGTTCAGCCAAAGCTGGCACAGCAGCACTGATGGCAGTCAGGCTTAAAAATGCTAAATAAAACGCACCGACTTTAAATTTGGACATATTTGAGAACTCACACCTGGTAATTAATGATACTTAATCCTTCGGAACTATACTTAAAGGTTCGTTATAGATTCTGTAAATTGGTATACATTGTACTGGATCCTCGATTATTTGCTGAGGGAGATTTTATAAGGGCAAACCTTTTGCCCTAAAAGATTTGCGAACTTTTGCACCAGCAAAGTCACGTAATAAATCCATTTTTTCAGAGAACATCAAAGGCTGAGGGCAAATATTGAATAAGGTGCAGATATTCTTTATTCTCTAGGCAAATAGATTGCAGGGTTTTACCGACGAAGGTTTTGTTAGCAGCAACCCGTCGCACCAAGGCCACATCAAACCGACAAGCCCGATCGGCCAACTCTGGATGCAGCCCCACAAACATTGCGGCTCCCTGCAAGATTTTGGCTTGCTTGCGCTTCGTAACTGCCATTAGACCGTCAGTATCCCAATTCTTGGCGCTACGAGTTTTGACTTCAATAAACAGCAGCGTGCCATCTTGCTTCTCGGCAATAATATCTACCTCGGCTTGCCGCGATCGCCAGCGGTAGTGCAGCACTTTGGCCTGCTTTGTACCCAGCCATTCGCCCACCAATGCTTCACCCTGTTCGCCGATCGTAGACATGTTTCTCCGCAGTCATCACAAGTCCCAGGACTGCCCGCATAATCTACCATATAGAGATAGCACAAACTCTCAAAAGTCATGGCGAAGAAAATAAAGTATCCTTACCTGCTGCAATCCAAGTGGACAGCCTGCCAAAAAATGTGGGGCTGGCGACATTTTCAGGTAGTCAATCGCCAAAATGATGGTATCCATGTGTTTGCCGAAATGGTATCTTCTTGTGACCCCACCGTGCGGTTTTGGGTCAATGCCAAGGCGCTAAAAGATCGATCGCAGTGGCAAGCGGGCTGGCAGACTCGCCAAGAAATGGGCGTGGTGCAGGGCAGCCAAGAGCCAGAGATTATTGAATGTTAGAAAAATAGATCTATTCCCACTCGGGAATACGAAGTTTTAGAGTTGGCAAAATTCAGGGCAGCATATGGTTACTAGGTTCCGCTTGATCAATTACTTTTTGCCCAGTGTATCGGTGATGGATCGGTACATTTTTATTCAGCTTTTGCTGCCCTTTTTGTTTGGGGTGGGGGCCTTCTCTTCGATCGCCACCTCGGTTGGCAGCGTTTTTGAGCTGATTCGCCAAGTTACTCAATCGGGGCTACCACTAGAAATTGCCGCTAAGGTTTTGGCTCTCACCATGCCAGAATTTATCGGTTACTCCTTTCCCATGTCGGTGCTATTGGCCACCATGATGACCTTTGGGCGGCTTTCGGGGGACAGTGAAATTATTGCGATGCGCAGTGCTGGCATTAGTGTCTATCGATTGATTGTGCCAGCTTTGGTCTTGAGCTTGATGGTGACTGGTTTAACCTTTGTTTTGCAAGAAGCGGTTGTCCCCGCCGCTAAACTAGAAGCCGCTGCCACGATGAATCGAGCGCTGAGGCAAGAAAAACCAGCGTTTAAAAAAGACAATATTACCTATTCAGACATCACTAAGGAAAAGCAAAAAGACGGCAGCGAGATCCAAAATTTAGTGCGGTTTTTCTATGCCCGCCAATTTGACGGTCAAGAAATGACTGACGTGATGGTGATTGATCGATCTCAAAGTGAAGTCAGTCGGGTGATTGATGCCAAGTCTGGCAAGTTAGATATTGGCAAAAAAACCTGGGATTTTTCTAACGGCACGGTCTATGAAATTGATCCGAAGTCGAAAAATTCTACTAAGAGCCAGTTTGAGCACCTAAAAGTAAGCTTGGGTAAGACTCCCTTAGATATTGCGGCTCCCGATCGACAGCCCGACCAAATGAATATTACTGAATCGATCGGTTACTTAGATGTATTGAGAGCTAAGGGTGACTGGAAAGCCGTAAATGTTTTTCAGATCAGAATTCAACAGAAGCTGGCGCTACCTTTTGTCTGTCTCATTTTTGGCATTATTGGTTCGGCAGTGGGTATTAGGCCACAGCGGGGAGGCAAGGCCACCAGTTTTGGGGTAAGTTTGCTAATGATTTTTGGTTACTATATTCTGATTACCGTCATGGGTGCGCTGGGCGAAGTCGGCTATCTATCGCCTTTCTTTGCTGGCTGGATTCCAAATATGCTGGGTGTTGGGGTAGGAATTTATTTGTTGACCAAAACGGCTAGGTAATTTTTGGACTAACTCAAGCATTTAATCGCTTCCAGTAGCCCCTTCGCCTTGTTAAGTGTCTCTTCGTACTCCGTCACCGGATCGGAGTCTGCCACTAGCCCTGCACCCGCCTGTACCGAGACCTCATGACCAGTCGCAGTTGAACGCACAATCATCGTCCTGAGGGTAATCGCCGTATTTAGCTGACCTTCAAAGTCGTAATAACCATAGACTCCAGAGTATAAACTGCGCCGACAGCCTTCTAGTTCATGAATAATTTCCATGGCTCTAATTTTCGGTGCGCCGCTGACGGTGCCAGCCGGGAAACAGGCTTCTAGTAAATCCCAAGCAGTTTTATCGGGAGCTAGCTCACCCACCACATTGCTGACAATGTGCATAACGTGCGAATAACGCTCGATCGACATCATTTCATCCACCTGCACCGTGCCACTAATACAGACTCGCCCTAGGTCATTGCGACCCAGATCCACCAGCATCACATGTTCGGCTACTTCCTTGGGATCGGCCAATAGCTCCACGGCCAGCTCATCATCCTGTTGCGGCGTAGCCCCTCGGGGACGAGTACCAGCGATGGGACGCAATGTTACCTTGGTGCCATCACCATTGTTTTCGGCTTTCACCATCACCTCAGGGCTAGAGCCAATGATCTGCCAATCCTTAAAGTTAAAGTAGGCCATATAGGGCGAAGGATTTACTAGGCGCAGCGATCGATATAAATCAAAGGGCTTGCCCACAAAGTCAGTGCTCAGGCGCTGAGAAACCACCACCTGAAAAACATCCCCGGCTCGAATATATTCTTTGGCGGCCTCGACGCTCGCACAGTAGTCTTCCTTGCTAGTGTTACTGCGATAATTCGGTGGCAGCTCGGTGGTTTTCACCGCCGCACCTGGGGGCTGCCATTTTAAGAATTGAGGTTGGGTAGATTGCTGAAGCCTGTCTACCAAAGATTGCACTCGATCGATCGCCTGTTGGTAAGCCAGCTTCAAATCTCCATTGGCCGCCCGAATATCGGCATAGGCCACCGCAAAAATTTTGCGCTTCACCTGATCAAAAATCATCAAATGATCCACCTGCATCCAACAGCCGTCGGGTAAATCATCAGCTTGTGCTGGGTATACCGGCACCGATGGCTCGATCCATTTAATTAGCTCATAGCCCCAAAAGCCAAACAGCCCGCCAATACCCGCTGGCAGCATGGGTAACTTGACCGGATGATAATCGGCCAGACATTGGGTCAAGATCTCTAAAGGGTTGCCCTGAAATTCTTCCACCTGGCCATCCCGATGGATCTTACTCACTCGATCGCCCCGTGCTTCTAATATCCACAGCGGATCACAGCCGAGTAAACTATAGCGACCGACTTTTTCACCGCCTTCCACCGATTCCAACAAAAAACTGTAGGGTGAACTGCTGCAAACCTTCTGCCAAGCCGAAACTGGCGTATCCAAATCGGCTACCCACTCTTGATAGACCGGAATAAAGTTACTCTGAGAAGCGCCGACAGTAGCAAGAGAAGTAGCAAGAGGGGCAGCAAGAGCAGCAAACTGATCGAATTCCGGAAATATCATGATGGCAATGCTTTAACTGCGAATAGAGACAAAAGAAAGACTCACTAGTCATCCTAGCCCATCTTTGCCGGTGATCTGCCTGTGTAGTAGAAATCGAGCTTAAAATATTTGTAAACTACACCGAGCTAAAAGCCAATAGGGAGGAATTCACCATGCAGCGAAAAATTCTGGGGCATTTAAAAAATTCTCTGATGATGCTGTGCTGTTGGGCGATCCTGCCAAATAACTCCGCCGTATCTGCCCCTCCCCAGCTTCCCCTGATTTTTCCGGATCCTACCGATAGCCCGATTACTTACGATGCCGAACCTTTAGATGTAGAACTGCTGAAAGATTCTAAAAGGAGCAAAAGTTCCGGCGTAATTACGGCTGATTCGATCGAACGTTTTCCGGTATTTCGCAAAAGTATGCCCAGCCTCTGGTGGACTCAAGATCAGCTCCCTAACAAACTCGTTTTAAACTGGTTGGCTTACCCCCAAAAGAAACGCATTGATTTAGTTGTCAATCCTCAGTTTTGGAATAATTTAGAGTATCTGGAACGATATCAATTAATCAACAGGTATGGCTTAGTCTCTCGTCGCTATGGTTACAACGTGCGGATTTTTAATCTTAAATTTAGCGAAGTCCAGCCGATCGTTGCCTACACTTGTTCATCAATTATGGTGACAGAAACCTGCTATATTCAATGGCAAGAAATCAATCAACGCAGCCTGAAGCCAGTCACTGGCCGGTGATTATTCGAGATGTTACAGGCAATACTTATTCTGAAGATTTGTTAAGTTATGCTAAGAGAAAATACGGCTAGTAATCGCCTGTATTCCGATATACCACTGTATTTGGGAGAATAAACTCTCTCTATCTAAAATATAAAAATTTTGTTAGGATACTTATGGATACAAAAATAAGCATTTAAGCTTAGTTTGTTTAGAAAACTGTTTTAGTTTAATTTTTAACTAATTACTGATACCTGCTAAGTCTCTTGCCTAGCAAAGTATTCGTCCCAGATAAAATCATTTTCTGCGGACATTTTACTTCAGCCTAAGGAAAGTTTGATAGATAAAGCTAGTCGAAGCAAAATGTGATTAAGGCTTACCATTTCACAGCGAATATTGTTCTTTGCCCGTGTACTCCCCGAGTAAGCAGCCCAAGGTTCATATTGCAAAACACTGTAAAAGGAACCCATCAAAACCTTAAATAATTTCGATTAAAAACTCAGGAGAAAATTCATGAGAATCGCCCAAATTGCCCCTTTGTGGGAGCGCGTGCCACCTCCAGCCTATGGCGGAATTGAACTTGTAGTAGGTTTGCTGACTGATGAGTTGGTAGCACGCGGTCACGAGGTAACGCTGTTTGCATCTGGCGACTCGATCACTGATGCTAAGCTGTCAGCGATTCACCCCCAAGCTTTGCGCCTTGACCCAGATATCAAGGAATACGGAATTTATGAAATGCTGAATTTGGTCAGTGCTTATGAACGAGCAGAAGAATTTGATATTATCCACTCTCACATGGGCTGCTCGGCATTGCCTTATGCCAAGCTGTGTAAAGTACCTACGGTGCATACTCTCCATGGCATTTTCACTCGTGACAACGCCAAGATGTATTCCTATGCCAAGGATCAGCCTTACATTAGTATCTCCAACTCCCAGCGAGAACCACAGTTAGATTTGAACTGTGTTTCTACCGTGTATAACAGCATTCGAGTTAGCGATCACAATTTTTTTCCCCAGCCAGATGAGCCGCAGTATCTGGCCTTTTTAGGCCGGATGTCTCCCGAAAAAGGCCCCCATCATGCGATCGAGATTGCCAAACGGGTAGGTATTCCCCTCAAGATGGCGGGCAAAATTGATCCTGTAGACGAACAGTTCTATAACGAACAGATTGCACCCCATGTAGATGGTGAGTTCATTCAGTTCTTGGGCGAAGCCAATCACAATCAGAAGAATAACTTGATGGGTCGGGCTTATGCCACCCTATTTCCGATTACTTGGCGTGAACCTTTTGGCTTGGTCATGATCGAATCGATGGCTGCTGGAACACCAGTAGTTGGCATCGAAATGGGTTCAGTTAGCGAAGTGATTTCCAACGGGGTGAGCGGCTTTGTCTGTCAGAACGTTGACGAATGTGTCGATGCCGTAGCTAAGGTAGCTAGTGTTAGCCGCCAAGGCTGTCGTGACTATGTTGCCCGGAAGTTTGGGGTACAGGCTATGACCAATGGCTATGAGGCTGCTTATCAAGCAGTTTTAGATGAAAAGTGGTCGATGAACGGTCATAGTCAAATAGCTCGCACTCTTTCTTTAGTTTAGCCAAAGATTGGGTCTGAGTTTTAGCAGCATCGCAGCCCCAAAATACTGAAAAGTGTCTGAGGCTGCTTTCTGCATCCAGTAATAAAATCGAGGTGTTAGTATGTCGCTAAAAAACCGACAGCATTTGCCAGGGCTTAATAGAACCAATCCCCTGGTTTTTAGTTCGATCGACCGATCCCGTCCAGCGATCGCCTTAATCTCGGAGCATGGAGATCCTGCCGCAGAAGTAGGCAAAGAAGCCGCTGGGGGACAAAACGTTTATGTCCGACAGGTTGGTCAAGCATTAGCTGCCTTAGGTTATCAGGTAGATATGTTTACGCGCAGAGCTAACCCCTACGATCCAGAAATTGTCCAGCATAGTCTTTGCTGTCGTACCATTCGCTTAGTGGCCGGGCCGCAAGCTTATGTTGCACGAGATGAAATGATGCCCCATATGCCAGAGTTTGTAGAAGCATTGTTGCGTTTTCAAACTAAGCATTCTATGACCTACAAAGCCATTCATACCCATTATTGGATGTCTGGTTGGGTGGGGATGCAGCTACGTAAGCATTACCCGGTGAAACTCATCCATACTTATCATTCTTTGGGTGCAGTGAAATATCTATCAGTCACTGAAATTCCGCAAGTTGCCAGTCAGCGCTTAGCGGTAGAAAAAGACATTCTAGAAAACTACGATCGAGTGATAGCAACTAGCCCCCAAGAACAAGACGATCTGCGAAATTTAGTTTCTAGATTAGGTAATACCCAAGTAATACCCTGCGGCACTGATGTGGAAAATTTTCAAGTAATGTCTAAGCCGGTGAGCCGCCAAACCCTCAATATTGATCCTCAAGATCAGGTAATTTTGTATGTTGGCCGCTTCGATCAGCGCAAGGGCATTGAGACTTTAGTAAGAGCCGTCGGCCAAATCTGTGCCCAAGGTGATAATACACCACTCAATCTAGCGCACTTGCGACTAGTGATTGTGGGCGGTAGCGATCCCAACCAGTCTGATGGTCAAGAGCGCCAGCGGATTGAAGAGCTGGTGGCGGAGCTGGGTATTACTGAGCGAACCGATTTCGTGGGGATGGTAGGTCACGATCGACTGCCCCTCTACTACTCTGCTGCCGATGTCTGTGTGGTGCCCAGTCACTATGAGCCGTTTGGGTTGGTGGCGATCGAGGCCATGGCTTGCGGTACTCCGGTAGTGGCTTCGGCAGTTGGAGGGTTAAACTTTACCGTGGTGGCCGAAGAAACCGGTATTTTGGTGCCCGCTCAGGATGTGGATGGTTTTGCTCGGGCGATCGAACGTACTTTGGTCGATCGACTATGGGCACAAAAAGCGCGCAAAAATTCGGCTCAAAGAGTGCTTACTTACTTTAGCTGGTCGGGTGTAGCTTTACAGCTCAGCGATTTGTACCGAGAGCTTTTGGCCGAACCCCAACTGTTACAAACTGCCGTGCTTCCGACTAACGTGGTTAATTGTAGGGTCTCGTAAGCTAATATAGAGGTTGGCTAACTAGCCAGCCTTTTCACCGCGTCAACTTAAGCAATGTCACAGTAGCTGGATATGTCTACGTACACCGCCGAGTCACTCAAAGCCGAACTACACGATAAGGGGTGGCGGCTTACCCCCCAGCGAGAAGTAATCTTAAAGATTTTCCAAGATCTCGAAAGCGGTAAGCATTTAAGCGCCGAAGATCTTCAGGGAGTCTTGGCTGCCGCTGGCCATCAAATTAGTCTTTCGACGATCTACCGCACCGTAAAAATGATGTCGCGGATGGGTATTTTGCGGGAATTAGAGCTGGCCGAAGGTCATAAACACTATGAGATCAATAGTCCGGCTCCCCACCATCATCACCATTTAATTTGTGTTTCTTGCAATAAAACGATCGAGTTCAAAAATGATTCGATTTTAAAGATTGGCAATAAGATCGCCCAAAAAGAAGGCTACCATCTGCTTGATTGCCAAATGAGTATTCATGCTATTTGCCCCCGCTGTCAGCGATCGATCGTCTAGTTCCCTGGATCGCGTTCTAAGTTGCCGCTTTTTAGCCAGCCTTCCAAGGTTCCATCACCGTTGCGCACTTGTACCCAAGTTTTTTCGGTATTCTCTTGCATCACAGTGACTTTTTCTTTGAAGGCCACGCCACCTATTTTGGCGCTGCTATCAGTGCCTTCTTGGCGTAAAGATACACCTTGTTCCCAAATTACCGTGGCACCATAAGCGCCCACTGGTAATTCTTTTTCTTCTTTTTCCTTCTTCGGATCAGCAGGCTTTTCTGATGCGGTTGGTTGGGGAGTAGCGATCGGCTTGGGTTTTGGTTTGGGTTTATTTTCTTCGGCAAACTGCGGGCGTTTGGGCTGCACGCTGAGGTTAGTCGTGAAAAAGTAATAGCCTCCGGCACCTGCAATGGCACCTAAAGCAGCTATTCCTAGTATCACGCCGAGGATAAATTTAACTACGCTAATCATTGGTTGTTACCTAAAATATTTCCTTGACGAGATGCCAGCCTTGCACGGCCTGAGTTGGCCCATTCTTGCAAAGCGTTAATTTGCTCTTGAGCGGTGACTGCTAGAGGGATAGTTTGACTAGCAGCTTCCAGAATATCATTTGTGGTAAAGTCTCGGTTCTGACTAAAGCCAATATGCATGGCTTCAACTAAAATTTGTTCGATTTCTGCTCCCGAAAAACTGGGGGTTGCGGCGGCTAATCGATCGATATCAAAGTCTCTTAAATTCTGTGCCCGCACTTTTTGTAAATGTACCGCGAAGATCGATCGGCGTTCACTCTGGCTGGGCAGGCCGACAAAAAAGATTTCATCAAACCGCCCCTTGCGCAAAATTTCGGGGGGCAGGGCTTGAACGTTGTTAGCGGTGGCCACCACAAACACGGCAGAAGTTTTCTCGGCTAGCCAGGTAACAACGGTGCTAAAGACTCGGCTGGTGGTGCCTGCATCGCCTTTGCTATCCAGTCCGCCAAAGGCTTTATCAATTTCGTCAATCCACAGAATACAGGGCGAGAGGGCTTCGGCAAGCTGAATCATTTGGCGGGTGCGAGATTCTGATTCGCCCACAAGTCCGGCAAACAGGCGGCCTACGTCTAGTCTAAGCAAAGGTAAGTGCCAGTGGTGGGCGATCGCTTTAGCAGTCAAAGATTTGCCGGTGCCCTGGATGCCGACTAGCAAGAGGCCACGGGGATGAGGCAGACCATATTGGCGGGCTTTCTCAGAGAAGGAGCCACCGCGTCTCACTAACCATTCTTTCAGGTTGTCGAGGCCACCGATGTCTTCCATTTGGGCGCTGGTGGGGTAGAAGTCTAAGATTTGGGTTTGGCGGATAGATTGGCGCTTTTCTTCTAGGATTGATTCTACGTCAGTGGGTTCGATCGATTGATGTTCAGCAATCGCCCGACCTAATACTCGGCGCACTCGATCGAGCGATAAACCCTGGCTGGCTCTTACTAAGTCATCAAGAGCCTGGGTTGCTAAGTTTTGCTGGGTGGCCTGTAGAAGTTTGGCGATTTCGCTGCGAATTTCGGTGGGGTTGGGGAGCGGGAATTCCAAAATAGTGATGGCTTCGCCCAAGTCGTTAGGGATGCTGATTTGGGGAGCGAGGATGATCAGGTTTTTGGGTTCGGCTTTGAATTTGCGCCCCAGGTTGCGCAGTTTACGAGCGACGGATACGTCTTCTAAAAAGCGATGATAGTCCCGCAGAATAAAAATGCCCGGTTCATTGGGGGCGAGCTTATCGATGAATTCGAGGGCTTGTAAGGGGTTGCGCTTGCCAAATCCGCGATCGTTGGGGTTGCCTTGGTAGCCGTCTACGAAGTCCCAGATATATACTGGGCGGTTTTCTAGCTGTTTAGCCACCTGCTCGATCGATTTTTCTACTCGCTCTTCTTCGATCGTTGGGATGTAGATCAGGGAGTAGCGGGCGCGAATGAGCAGGGCGAGATCGGTACCAAAGGCCATAGAAATTTTTTGCGAATAAAAGGCGCTGCATCTATCTTAGAGCAGGTACACATGGAGTGTTTCTTTTTGCGGTGGATGTTATTATGTGGCTATTCAAATATCAATTTTATGCAAGTTACTTTTGATTTACCAGATGAAGTTGCTAGCCAGCTTCGGCCATTTGGAGACAAGTTACCCCAGATCCTGAAGTTGGGGTTGCGAGAGTTTCAGGCGATCGAGCAAGAAGGTTTTTCTGGGATGACTGAGGTCTTGGAATTTTTAGCTGGACTACCTACTGCGGAAGAAATTATTGCTTTGCGCCCTTCCGAATCTTTGCAATCTCGAATCAGTGCTTTGTTAGAAAAAAATAGGATGGAGGGTTTAACACCAGAGGAAGAGCGGTTGTGGCAAGGTTATGAATACATTGAACATATTGTCAGAATGGCCAAAGCAAAAGCCTTTTTGAAGCTAAAGGAATCACGAGTAGGATGAGCAGAACCTATATTCCTGCCGCTTTACGTAGGCTGGTTTATGAGCGAGCTAAAGGTTGCTGTGAGTATTGTCTGATCTCTGATGCTGCTACATTCACTGCTCACGAAATTGACCATATTATTGCTGAGAAGCATGGTGGGCGCACTAAGGAGCGCCAGATTTTAATACAGGCTGGATTGATCGAGTTTTAGTTCGATAAAGCGAGTGAGCTATTTTTGCCTTTTCTGAGGTAAGTGGCCTGTTAGCATAAGTGCTTGTGTATTAGCTTTATACATTGCCCCCTCCTTGACCAGCAGTTCCATCTTTATCAATTCGGATAGATCTCTTGCGATCGTTCGCCCAGAAAGACTTCCGTACAATCGTGCTATTTTAGTAGTTAAAAGGGGCAACTCTTCGACATCAAAAGGCTCGCTCAATGGTATTGCCAGCATGATATCTCGGCGGCGCTTAAATACTATTCTGTTACTAATTTTCACCTTGTCAAAAGCATCATATACAAACTTATCCCATGCAATTCTAAATTGACTACTTTGGACAATTGATAGAGTTTGAACTAATCCATCTCTTAAACCCAAAAGAGCATATTCCAAAAAGCTTGTTATACTTCTATTCTTTCTTGCATTACTAAGTTGTCTGTAATACTCAGATCTTGTTTCATTATAATGATTTGATAAAATATGAGAAGCAATATCTGGATTCCCACCTCTTAGCAAAATATAAAATTCTAAAAGCCGACCTGTACGACCATTACCATCACCGAAAGGGTGAATCCATTCCAGAAAAACGTGTGCAACAACGGCTTGAATCACAACGTCGTAAAATTCTTGTCCTTTCGTGTAATGAAATTCCCTGGAAATCCATTCGCAAAAATCATCCATTAATTTGGGAACATATTGATATCCCGGTATACGGTAGTTACCAACGATTCTATTGTCATTTCTAAAAGAACCTGGGAGCGCATCAAAATGTTCACCTAGATCTTTTCCAATTATCGAATGAAATCTTCTAATTAGTTGTGGGCTGATCAAAGGAGGATCATTCTCGGAAACTACTTCAGCCAGAAGAATATTGAAAGCTTCAATAATATTGGCTGCTTCACGTTCCTGGTATTCCTTACTGGGTGGTAAATGTTTACCTGCCAAAATTCCTTCTATATCAGCCTCACTCAATGTATTACCTTCGATCGCTGTTGTGGCCATTGCACCTTTAACCAGCGAAACATTTAGTAACCTAGCGTGATCGCTTGGCAAAATAGGTGATTGAGAGATTGCTTTAACATAAGCTTCGCACTGGCCAAGAAGCATTAAGCTTGTTGGTGTTACCTCCCAGTTCCGAGCAAAACGTAAATGTGGGTACGTCTCTAATATTTCTTCTAACATAAAATATCCTGACAGAATTCATGACAGCATTGATGACAAAAATAGCACATTTTTGTCCTAATGCAACATTAGCAGGTATTCTAGAGCTACTAAATACTGGTATTTAGCAGGCTATTAGCTTGTCCCAATTGGGCAGATGTGGAGATGATCGAACTCACTCCTGATGAAAAAACTCAGTCAGATTTCATTATTCAGCGGCTGCTATCTGAGCCAGCTCACTTGCACTATTTGGGCAAGGGCAATTTATCCCTTGTTGGTGTTGGGCGAACATGGCGAAATCCGCTACTTTTCTACGATCCCCAGAGATTTTTGTCGTTACTGCCAGGGAGAATAGCTATTAAGGTATATTCGATCTCAATGAATCTAAAAATTTTGGCACAGATCACGTTACTATTTTGCACATCAATTACTAAATGATCGATGGGGTAAATTGGTTCTCCTTCGTATAGAGCGTTGGTTTTATCGGTGTGGCTAAAGTAGGCTCCGACATCTGGGTGGGAGTGGTAGATGATTTTTACAGGGTTATCTGAATTGATGTTTCGGCTTAAAAACAAGGCATCGATCGCTGACAAGGTGAAAGCGGTGGTGGCAGTGCGAGGGTAGTTGTTGGGGTCTGATTGATGCAATTGATTTTGAATGTTGGTGCATGGGCGAATTCCTTGTTGCAGAAGTAAGCCACAGCATTCGTGGGGATGTTGTTCGATCGCTAATCTGTAGATTTCTTTAATGCCCTCTACTGTAATATATTGATCTAGTTCTTGGGTGGTTTTTTGATCGATCGAGTAAAGATATTTCATAGAAAATATGATCAGTTGCTATGCTGAATTAGTGAGCCTAACTCGGTGGATTCTTCTTGACTTGCTTGGGATCTATTTTGACATCTGGAATCCAGGCGAATCTACATTTGCTACTCTGGCATTGTACCTGAGTGATCGTTGGTGTAATTATTCGATCGACACCTTGAGAAAATTTAATAGGGCCACTAGAACCATTCGGAATAGAAAATTTAGGATCATGTAATTTCTGGGCTAATCCTTTACTAGTCCCATCACTTGCATTTAACCCCACAACTACAGCTTTCAAGGCATCGTAGCCCATCATATCTCGCCAATTGGGAACATCTGCAAATACACCCTTAAAAGTATTACTAAAATTACGCGCTAAAGGTGAATCGTGATGACGAGGCGTTACCAATATCATCCCCTGAAAGTCTTGCCCAGATTCGATAATATCTTCAGCGACTAAAGAAGCAGAGCCGAATAAAGGCAAGTTTAACTCCTTGGATGCTTTAGCAATATTTTTGGCTGCCTGAAGCTGGTATAATTCGTTGAGATGATAGTACATAATTAGACCATCAGATCCTTGCCTAGCCATATCTTGAACAATTAGACGAGGTGAAAAGTTTGGATCAGATGCATCACATTTGATTGGAATGATGCTACCACCTTTTCTATTGAAATCTGCAATAAATGCATCTTTAAAAGTTGTACCAGCAGTCAATGTAGAGTCAAAACAAAAACCTAATTTTTTCTTTTTTTCTTTATTGAATATGTACTCAGATAAAATTTTGGTCATGACTTCACTATTTGGCACCGTCCGAAAAATATTTTTCCATGATCCTCTTAACTCCATAGTGCTGCTAGTAGCCGAAATCATTACAACTCCAGCTCGTTCATAAATAGGCGCTGCAACAACGGAGGAGTTACTATCAGCATGACCAATAACTGCCTTGATATCTTCTCTTACTAATTTTTGGGCTACTTTTTTAGCAATATTCGGATCATTATTATCTAACACTATTTTCAATAATACCTTTTTTCCTCTGATGCCACCGATATCTTGATTTATCTCTGCTTGAGCAACTGCTGCCCCTCGAAGTATTTCAATCACCGTACTAGAACCACTAGTGGCAGAATTAATTATTGGTATTATTGGTAATGATGCCCCCGCAGATTGATGGAGAGCTAAAGCATTATTAAGGTAAATTCTTGCTTCAGGATCATTTGGCTGTGAACGCAGTGACTCGTAAAATTTATTGATTGCTTGTTCGTAGTCTTTGTTGGCAAAAAGTTGGATTCCTTCGGTTTTAGCTGTCGATAAAAGTTTAGGAAACAAGACTCGATCGCCAATGCTTTCTGAGATCTCCGGTGATCCATTCACCGAAAGTTTATAGATAAGAAATGAGAATGATAAACCAACGGTCAGCAAAATAATTGGAGGTACTCTCATGATCCTATGATCCCATAACAACTGAGTAGTTGATTGGGACAAGGAAAGTGTTTTTTGCGGCTTCTCAATTTTCCGGGGGAAAGGAACGTAGTCGGTGGCTTCTCGGCTCTGGAAAATGATCGGCATCCAAGATGCATAAATATATTTGTTTTCTAATCTTCTGAGTACTATTCTGCTTAATGAAACTGCACTTGTTAGAGAATTCCCTTGAGCTAAGGAAGCGAGACAACTTTCAATGAACTTAGCAGCTACATCATTGTGGATAGGTTCGCGCATGGCCACAACATAGGGCACATTGAGTTCGGCAAGCTGCGAGGCAATCCCTAATCCAGAGCATGAATTCATAAATACCATTTTCATCCCTTTGTTGATGGCAACTCTTAGCTCAGGAATTAGGTCATTAATATTGATGGTTTGATGCTCATTGATTTTAATCCAGCCGCCTTTTTCATTGCTATGACTGTGACCTGCAAAAAATAAAATGTCGCAGCCCAACCGAATTTGATCGCAGAGCTGATGAAAATCTGGTTGCTTGAGTAATAGTAGTTCGGCGATCGATTGTAAGTTGCTTTTTAATGCCGCCCAATCTGGTTTGAGATCAATATTTTCTTCACTACCCAAAATAACCAAAATCCGCAATGATTTTTGCTCTATTTCAACAGGAAAAGCCTTTCTACTGAGTACAACTTCGGTGCCAGGGTATTCTTTGTTTAGCCATTCCCAATTGTGCCAGGGTAGGCGCTGGATGGTCAGGTTGCCGGGGGCCTCTAAGATAAATAGAGGCTGTGAATCATGGGGGATTTCGCGGGCAATTCCGCTGTGAATTTTTCCTAAGTCTGCATACTTCATCCACGTTTGGAAGAGCTGTTCTAGTTGTTTTGCTGTATCAGTACAGGCTTTAATATATTCAACGATACCATCACCATCTTGAATTACTCTTTCTCCCCAATTTGACCGACTACCCCAGTTGGCATAATAGGCAGGAAATGTTTCTTCATACAACCGAGGTATTTCTAGATTTGGTGGTAAATGCCCAGATTCGGTACGAAGAATTTTACGATCGTGTCTAATTTCGGCCTGAATATCATATCCTTGCTCAAAGCTTCCGCCAATAATTCTGAAGACAACGCTGTAGGACATCTAGACCTGGAAGTGTTTAATGAGTTGATTCCCTTGCAATGTTACACAAATACTGAATAAATCATTCAAATCCGCATCAAAAATTAACTGTATGCATTGGTATCCATTATCTTGAGCAATGACCTGCCGAGAGATATTACCGGCTTCATCTAAGCGGCTTAGTTGAATACCGATAGGTAACTGAGTATTTTCCTGACTAGGGCTAAGCCGAATCAAGATTCCTAGTCGATTTACACTGGTTGAAATCACCGACACCAGTAGAGATAGTTGCTCACCTTGAAAAAATAAACCTAAGTCTAGTAATTTATAAATTGGTAAAGATGAGTGATTTGGATCTAGTCTCCATAGACATTCGATCGCATCCCAGCGTTCTTGGTGGCTAGCTGTGTTTTTAATGACGGTTGTTATATCTGCAATACTTTTGTCTTTACCACGATACATAAGATTATTTGCAGGAGCAATCATGAGTTCTTTAACTTTTTGGACTGTGCTTAATGAGCGCATCCCAGCTTGCAGCGGAGTGGGAGCAAAAAACTCCTCGATCGATTGCCAGTCTTGATAAATAGCTGTGGTTTTTAGATCCAACCAAGCACTTAATTTAGTAATTATTTTGTTTTCTGTTGGAACTAGATTAGATGCAGAGTTTAAATATTTTTCTAACCATTCTGGCTGATTTAAAATGCCTCCCCACTGCTCGATGCTAAAATCTAAACGAGGTGAAAAGATTGATTTGTGTTGCAGTAAAAGATTAATGACTTCTTGAGCGGTATGGGGTGATAACGGTGAAATAGGAAGAGTTGCTGCTCGATTAGCCAGCATTTTGCCCTGAGCTTGCAGCTCACATCTCAGCCAAAGATTATCTAGATCGTCATTCAAGTCTTGGTTATCTATAGTATAAGTACGAAAGACTCGATCGAATCCCCCCATTTCTTTAATTTGACGGTGGGTAACAAAGCCCCACAAATGCAAGCTGCAATTATCAGCATCGATCTGAATTGGTACGTAGTAGTCAGCAACCCAATTAGATAAATCTACCCATTCTTGGGGAAGCTCAAAGCTACTCATATCTCGATCTTCATTAGCAATAAAGACTATGCGCACGCCCTCAATGGTTAAGACAAATCCATCAACTAACGAATCTGCTGGAGGTGTTTTTACATTACTAGGATAGGCTATATTAACATCTAATCCTAGGTTTTCTTTTAAATGTTGTTGGACTGCTGCTTGACAAGAATTATCTTCCAAAGATATATGGACATGCTCTGGATAAACTTGCTGGATAGTGAGACTGGAATTATTTTTCATGATATTTGATTCAACTCAACTACATATTATGTGGGGCGATGATTAAATTTCTTGTACTTTAATTACGGTTCGTCTTGATAGAACTTTTGCAGTATTTCCTTGATTGCTTTGAGTGCTGTTGATTCATCACCTATTCTATTTCCGTCAGGATGCTCTATTTGCTGATAGACAACGGCTATGATTTCCCGAGAGAAGGCTCGTAATCGACGACTGACAGTGCCTGGGTCAATATTAAATATGGCGGCTATTTCTGTTTGATTTAAACTGTCTTTATAATAGAGCCTCATTATTTTTTTGTCTCTAGAATCTAGTTGAGAATCCCCTTGACCAATAATTACTAGTAATTCGGAATAGACTTTAGCCCAGAGCATTGCTGCATCTGCTTCATAAACTGAGTCTACCTGTTGGCTAATTGTATCAGCTAAAGTATAGTTTTCGCTGCTAGCTATTGGACAGTCTAGAGAGACAATCGAAACACTGGTGAATTGACGCACACATTTACCGACAAGATTCAGTTCAGCTTGGATATCATCGATCGATAGTTTAAATGGAGTTTGGTATGATCTATTCCATAGCTTGGAGCATTCTTGACAAATGATTTCCCAGTCGCTGGCTTGAAGCTGATTGGTTCGGACTGTTGATCGTTTGAGATATTCTTTAAACACTTTTATTAAAAATATACCTAGCTCAACTCGATCTTTGGACATGCTGCTATTGAGAGCTTTGCAAATATAAGATGAAGATGATTTAGAAACTACTCCCAGGTTGCTTAAACCAAAATAAAGTTCTTGGCTGCGAATTTCACTATAAATAAAATTCCTTAATACCCGGTATGTCCAGCATTCAATGCCGCTCAATAAATCTTGATTGTGCTTATGGTTAAAATTATTGAATAAATTTTCTGGTGGAAATAGTGAGGCTTGATGAAATTGATGGAACCTTTCTTCGGTACGCTGAAGCGGTGGAAGCCGATGCCAAAGGTTACAGGCCAGTTTTACGGCCATATGTTGAACAAAGTTGATCCAAGTGCTGTGGGCGGTAGCAGCTAAGGATTGCGACTGCAATGATTGGTAGAGCTTCAGCGTCACTTGATTAGTCAGGTGTGGTGAAAGATTAATCTGCTCTTGTAAATAGCTATCTATTTGGGCTAGGCTGCGATCTTTGGAGATCTCAAAGTCTGCCACACAAGTCTGACAAATTGAAGCTAGATATCTAACTGTTTGGTGGTTTAGTTGCCACTTAACCCGAATAATTGGGCTGGAGCTGGTCTGAATAAAGTCAAACCTACTGGCCGTGGCATAAAAGGGGGTGAGGGGGCTAGGTGTGACATCCATGTGCGTTAATCAGGGCAGGAAGGAGCTATGGAGGTTAATTGGGTCAGGGTTTAATTTTTGTGCGAATTTGGCGTACTCAAATCATTCCCCATCGCTTTGGTATACACCAAAAACTCTGCCGTCACCACCGCACAAACCACCTGCCGCCCCGCATCGTTCGGCCTTCTGGCAAACAGCACGCCAGCTAATGCAGACTTCAAGCGTTAAAGTCTGTTCCTATCTACTCGTTGCCAATTACTAGGTGGGTGAATCCTTACCCCGAGTCGTTCTTCTGGAGGAATTTCCAGATCATCCCAGCTCCCAACCTGTTCGATCGACATCCGTCCGCCATCATGGTCACTATTCCAACTTTTTAACCACAAAATTCCTTTTAACCCCTGACCCATTTTGGTGGTCTTATGACCCCGGCCATCAGCCAAAGGCGCATGAATCATCGCTGTGATCGTCGCACTATCAAACAGTGAAACCTCTCTGGTATCAACGCCACCATAGATTCTGAGTTTCTGGGGTAGCAGGGTTTTAGTTGCTTCATCGATCGCCAAAATTTGCCCCTTAATCGACAAATTTCCAACCACATACAAATTCACCGATTCTCCCGGCTTCAGCCTTATTTGCAATTTCTCGCTAGCTGAGAGCTTAATCGAGTCATTGTTAGCATCACTTTTCACTACATAGTTGTAAACCCCATTGGCATCTGGCGAATCACTGGGCAGCGGCAAAGTCTTACTCTTGTCAATCATCGGTAAATCCAAATTACGGTAGGGCACCGGACGGGCTTGAGGCCAAGGAAAGATTGTTGCTGATATCGAACCCGTCGGTTGACCAGTAGCTGCCACCGCAATATTTTCTGGACGAGTGCCTGCTACTCGACCGGTAGGATCTGGACAAGTTCGGACTTTTACATCACCAGTAATTCTTTGGTCTCGATCGAGGTTCACAGAGGTCGCCCACAGCGCGGGCAAAGCCGTAGGTGTCAAAGATACCGGTAAAACTACCGCTAAAAGACTGCTAGCCTGACTGGGCTTAGCAGTAGTTTTACCTTCCAACAGCAGTTTGCCAACGCCAATTTGGCCACGGCTTAGTTGTGATTGATAGCTGTAGTCCCGTAATTTGTATTGACCGGTCGGCAAACTCAACCAATCTTTTTGGCTATAGGCTTGCGCCTCAGTCTGGTCAACACAAGACCCCACATTGTTGGCTAAGTTAGTCAAATCAACTGGCCAGTTAGCCAGATCACGAGTTACTAATAACCGCTGTCGATCAAGGAAAGACTGAAATCTAGTCACTCCAGCTTCCGTCACCGCCATTGACAACTCACTCCTAGCACGGGAACTAGAGATCACCTGTTCATTGCGTGCCCGCTCCAGCATGGCCGCAGTAATCATCATCAAAATAAAGCCCATCCCCATGGCAGTAGGCAAAGTAAAACCCTGGTCGCCAGATCTTTGATTGCCTCTGGCACAAGCGACTGGTGCTGAGCTATGTCGAAGTAAGCTATCGAAAAGTTTGCTATTCATTTATTTTTTACTTTGACAGGTTTGATCAAGCTTGGTATAAAAGCCCTGACGAGTAATACCAAGTGGGGCAGAAACGGTAATACAGCGACCATCAAGAGCATTGTTGCTGCTCAGTCGAATCGTGCGATTATCTACGGTATTGCCCTTCACTCCATATTCGATCGAGTTATCTAAACCGGGTGAACTCATACTGACTCCCCTGGGCAGGGCAATATCGCTCCCTCTCAGACAGTGATTACTATCCACTATGGCAGTAGCATCTATTTTGATACTACACACCATGCTGCGTTCGATCGCCGTTTGCTGGGCTTCCTGCATGGCAATCAACACCATATCGGTCGCCATCACCAGGCGCTGTCGCTGCT